>CAYMME010000064.1:0-24246 GCA_964391465.1 uncultured Planctomycetales bacterium | reverse complement strand
AAGAGCCTCAATTACCGTGATCCGGAGACCCTCAGAATACGAGAGCACTCACACCCGGCTCGTCGGAGAGACGCATCTCGTGGAAGCCGTAGGCCGGGTGCGGGCCGCGGTGGTTCCGGCGGCTATGCGGCCAGAAGTGCAGCTTGCCCATCTGCCCGGTTTCGTATCCGGCCTCGGCGAGCACGTGTGTGAGTGTGATCTCGGTCTCGGGCAGCGGGATGCCGTTGCTCATGACGCCGTGGCTGTGCGGGTATCGGCCGGTGAACAACGACGCTCGGTTCGGCATGCACGCGACGCCCACCGTGTAGAAGCGCGTGAAGCTCACGCCCTCGTCGGCCAGGCGGTCCATGTTGGGCGTGCGCATGTGAGGAGAGCCATTGGCCCCAATATGGATCGTCCCCATGTGGTCGGCGGTGACGAGGATGATGTTCGGCGGACGGTCGGCCGCGGGTTGTGCGTTTTCCGCTCCGGCGACCGGGGCGGACGAGACGAGACAGAAGCCGATGGCGAACAGCGGTCTGGATGACATCGGCCCATTGTAGGGCTTCCCGAAGTGTGTGCCACGCGCTGCTGCTGTGGTCGGGCAGCATTGGGAGGGGGCCGCTTCCGACGGGCGCGGTTCGGAGATGCGTTGCCTCGAGTGGGCTTGTCACCCGGCCGCGGCGCGTGCTGGTGCTGGTACAGCGGACGGGGGGACGCGTTGGACGACGCGGTTGCGGCCGGTGGTCTTGGCTTCGTAGAGGGCGATGTCGATGGAGCGGACGAACTCGTCAACCGTGAGCTGGCCAGCGTACTCGCCCACACCGAGGCTTATGGAGATCCGGAGGGGGATGCCCTGCCAAGTGACGCTGTGGGCGTACATTGCCTCGACCAGTCGTTCGGCGACCGGTCCGGCCTGCTCGATGTCCGTGTTGGGCAGGATCACGGCGAACTCGTCGCCGCCGTAGCGGGCGGCCATGTCGATGTCACGGATTCCGGCAGACAGGCGGACGGCCACGCCCTGGAGCGCCCAGTCACCGGCCTGATGGCCGTGGTTGTCGTTGACCTGCTTGAGGCCGTCCACGTCAATCATGATGAGCGACAGTGGTGTGCCGTAGCGTCGGGCCCGGGTCACTTCCTTGCCGAGCTGCTCGGCGAACGTGCGGTAGTTGGCCAGTCCGGTCAGTCCGTCGGCTCGGGCGGCGAGCTGGCATTGCTCGTAGATTCGCACGTTGTGCCAGGCCGTGGCTAACAGGTCTGCCACGCCACGGGCCAGTTCGAGATCGGTCTCACGACGGAAGGGACGACCTTCCTTGCGGTCGGCAAGGTTCAGGACTCCAACGAGCTCGGCACCCACCACCACCGGGACGATGAGGCAGCTCGCGGTTTCGTACCGGTTGGCGTGGGGTCGGTGAGCGGAAGTGGCGTCGGCGGACGGTTCATCCGCCCAGTCCTCGACGAGCCAAACCTCTCGGCGGGCGGCGGCCAGGGCCATCGGACCTTGCTGGTCTGCGGTGAGGGGAACCGTGGTCGCTAGGCTGTCCGGACCCATGCGGTGGCGCAGGACGAGCGTCGAGCGTGCCGCGTCGTGCTCGTAGAAGGACGCGGCCGAGGCTTGGAATATCCCGCCGAGTTGCTCGACGCAGCTCTCGCAGAGCTGCTGATGATTGAGGCTGGACAGCCGGCGCACGACGCGCAGGAGCTCCTGAGCCGAGACCGGCTCGGTGCGACGCGGGTCAGGCGGCGGATTGCCGCCGGCGGGCAGTGGGGTGCGGTGCCCCCGGGCCGTGGTCGCGGCCTCTCGCGGCGATTGAGCTGGGCGCTTCGTCTGGACAGGGGTGTGACCGCGGCGTCGGACGATCGTGTTGGTGATGGTCTCGGTGAGCTGGCCGGGCCAGACGCTCCTTGCGCGAGGCAGGGCGTCCGCGAGCCCGTGGCTCGCATGCTCGCGTTCGACGAGGACGACGCGGCCTGGGAAGCCCGCGGCCCATTGCACCGTCGTTGGATTGGCGGTGAGGGGGTGGTCCGGGTCGAGGATGAGCCAGTCGGTCAGACCCGCCATGGCGGGCAGTTGATCCATGCCGTGGAGCGGCCGGATCGTGAGGGCTGCTCCAACCTCCGAGACGGCACGGTGGAGCGCTTCGTGAACACCTCTATCCGTCGACAGGACAAAGGCTTGAGTCGGTGTAAGCCGCATTCCCAGATGTCCGGTTTCGGTAGTTAGCTCCGGCACCCGCTTGGGTTACAAGCGGCGGCGGGCCGAAATCATCGTCCGTAGTATCGGACCCGGCTCAACCGGAGCGCCAGATTTTGCCGACAAAGACAGCAAGCCTCTCGCCGATCGCCGAGCGTTCGGAGTGCTGGCGCAGGACCCTCGCCCGCACGCGTGGAAGGTTTTTGGTTGTCCGGTCATGGAGGATCGGGCTGGTGAGGGACGCGTGATTGGTGCGCGCCGTCTCCGAAGTGCTCAGGATGGGCAGTCCGCAACTGAAACAGGTCCTGGCCGGGCGCTGGCAGGTGCCACTATTCGTGGTGTCCGCCGCCATGTTGGTGACGGGGATGCTGCGCCTGAACCCCGAGCGCCCCAACATACCCTTCGATGAGGCCGTGGACCGCGTCGTGGCCTTGACCGACGCGGAGCAGTTCGATACGGCTCTGGCAGGTCTCGATCTGCTGGAGACCGAGGAAGGTCGTCGTCCGGAAGAACTGGCCCGCCTCCGGCGTGTCCGGGCAGACACGCTCTTCGAACAGCAGGAGCGTGGACGGGTTCCGGATGCGGGGGCGGTGCGGGAGATCATCGGTGCGTACACCGAGTCGCGCGAGGGTGGGATTCCGCTGGGCGGCACGGGCCACGCGCGGTTGGGTGAGGCGTACGAGTGGGTCGCGGCCTGGCCGCAAGCGATCCGGCAGCACCGCGCGGCGATCGAGGCGGGTATCGAGCGTCCGTTGGACCTCCGGCGTCGGATCGTTGACCTGCTACAGAACAAAGTGGGTGCCGATTCGGCGACACTGCATGGGGAGCTCGACAGTTTCATCGAGGCGTCGGGCGAATCCCCTGAGCACCTGCTCTGGGCACTCGAGCGGAAAGTGGGGCTTTGGGCGAGCGAGGATGGGAATGAGCAGGCCCTGGCTCTCCTGGAACGTCTGAAGCCGCAAGTGAGCCGCAGCCCTGTGCGGGACGACGCCCAGTTCCTCGAGGCGCTGACGCTCTTTCGTCTGAGTCGCTACGAGGAGGCGGAGCGGAACCTTCGGGCGCTGCGAGACCGCCTGAACCTGTCCGAATCACTTCATTGCCGATCGGGATGGTTGCTCGGGGAGATCAACCTTCGTGAGCAACGGCCGCAACCGGCTCTGGCGTTCTTCGAGGACGTGCTTCGTTCGCACGGGAGTGGCCCGTACTGGGTGGCGAGCCTGCTCGGGCGGGCGACGGCCCTGGCCGAAATGGAGCGATTCGACGAGTCGCTGGCCGCGTTCGAGCGCGTTGTTGCCCAGTTGACGGCCGAGCAGGACTCGGAGGTGGTTTCTCCGGTCGTGGTCCAGACATCGCTACGGACGTTGAGCGAGAAGCTCATGCCGGAGGAGGACAAGCTGGAGACGGCGGCCGAGTTCACGCGATTGGCGGCGTCTCTGATTCGCCCTGACGACACGCGCCAGCGGCGCGGCGTATTGCGTTCGCTGGCGGAGATCAACGTGGCGGTGGCTCGGTCGAAGCGGCGCATGGCGGAACGGCTCACTGCTCCGGAGGACAAGGAGCGGCGCGCGGAGTTGATGCGCGAGAGCCGGCGCTATTTCGCCGCGGCGGGGGACGACTATCGGGAGCTGTCGAGGCTGGTGGCGTTCGACGAGGCGAGTTCGGCTGAGGCGGCTTGGCAGGCGGTGGACATGTACGACCAGGCCGGGCTGGTGGATGCACACATTCGTGCGCTGAGGGAATTCATCCTGCAGCGTCCGCAGCACGCGAAGATTCCCGACGCCCGGTTTCGGCTCGGACGGGCGTACCACGTCCAGGGCGACTACGAACTCGCGGTCGAGCAGTATCAGCAGAACCTTCGCGATCATTCCCGCACGTATGCGGCGCTGCAATCAACGGTTGAGCTGGGCTCCGGCTACATGGCGATGGGCAGCTCGTACTACGAGCTTGCCGAGGAGATCCTGCTCGGGCTGCTGGACCAGAGCAGCGGGGGGGACGCGCTGGTTACGCCGGAGGCAGCCGAGTTTCGCGACGCTCTGTTTCTACTTGCCGAGTTGTACGAACGCAGGGGCGAGTACGAGAAGGCGATCGCCCGGCTCGAGGAGGCCTTGACGCGCTACCCGAGCGACCGGCGGACCACGCGGGCTCGATTCCTGCTCGCCGATGCCTACCGGCACAGCGCCCAGGGGTTGGCGGAGGAACTCGTCAAACCGGCGCAGGCGACGCGTCGCGATGATCTGGACGCCAGCCGCCGGGAGCGACTCGGGCGAGCGGCGGAGCTCTACGATCAGGTGGTCGCCGAATACGAGGCGCGGCCGCCGGAAGAGAGGAGGACGCTGGAAGCTACGCTGCTGCAGCTCAGCTACTTCTACCGGGCGGACTGTGCGTTCGATCTGGGGGCGTACGAGCGGGCGCTCGGGTTGTATGTGGAGGCGACATGGAAGTACGAGCAGGACCCGGCTGCACTGGCGGGGTATGTGCAGATCGTGAGCTGCCACCAGCGGCTCGGGAACACGCGCGATGCGAGGCGGGCGATCCGCAAGGCCCGCGTCTTGACGCGGAAGATCCCGGACGAGGCGTTCAACCGTTTCGGAGAGCTGGGGCGTGTGGTGGGCGATGCGGGAACCATCGGCAGGAATCGCCGTCAGTGGGAGAAGTACTTTGACTGGCTCGCCCAGTCGACGTTGTTCAACGATGTCGGAGCATAGGCAAACAGAGCGAAGGCGCGTGGCCGGGGCCGAGGAGTCGGCTCCGGTGACCCCGGCTAGTCCGTCGTTCGTGACGCTGCTCGAGCGCCAGCGGGATCGGTATGCGGCGTTGGTCGAGATGGGGGCGGAACAGCGGGCACTGATCGCAAAGGGTGATGCGGAGGCCCTGCTGGTGTTGCTGGGGCGACGGCAGGAGGTGGTGGACGAACTCGGCCGGATCGACCAGGCATTGAATGCGTGCCGGGCGGATTGGGCGGGCCACTACCAGCGGTTGGGGGCCGAAGATCGCGAGCGTGTGGACGGCTTGGTCCGGCAGATCCAGGAGATGCTCGGAGCCGTTATGGATATGGACCGGGAGGATGTGGAGGCACTCGCGCAGCAGAAGGCGCGCGTGGGGGTCGAGTTGACCCGCGTTCCGACACAGCGGCAGGTGCACGCTGCGTATGGCGGGGCGTCGGGCGTGAAGAGTCGTTACATGGATCAACAGGATCGCGACGCATGAGCGGTGGAACTGCGGATACTGTCACGGAGCGCGAAGTGCTGGATGCGCACTTCGATTCGCGCGCGAACGTGTTGACGGATCGTGAGCGCGAGCTGGGCGCGATCATTGCGGCGTACAACGATGTGACCGAGCGACTGAAGCAGTCGCACGATCAGTTGCAGAGCCAGGTCGAGGGGCTGCGGCGGGAGCTTGCGGACAAGAACCGGGAGCTGGCGCGGCGCGAGCGGCTGAGCGCGTTGGGGGAGATGGCGGCGGGGGTGGCGCATGAGATCCGCAACCCCCTCGGGAGCATTCAGCTCTTCGCGTCGCTGTTGGATCGGGACCTGGCGGACCGGCCGACGGAACAGACGACGGTGCGGAAGATCGGCCGAGCCGTGGACTGCCTCGATCGGATCGTGAACGACATCCTGGCGTTCACGGGCGAGGCCGAGCCGGTGTGTCGCGACGTGGCGCTTGCGCCGATTTTCGCGGAGGCGGTCGACGGAGTGGCGGTCACGCTCCGGAAGCACGGGACACAACTGCATGTGCACGTGCAACCGGAGGGGTCGGAGGTCCGGGCTGACCCGGAACAGTTGCGGCGTGCGGTGGCGAATCTACTCCAGAACGGGGCGGTTGCCGCGGGGGACGGCGGGCGTCTCGATATCGGGGCACGGTTGCGACCGGATCGTAACACGGTCGAAATCACCGTGATTGACGACGGGCCGGGCATCGCGCCCGAATTGCTTGATCGCATCTTCAATCCCTTCTTCACGACGCGCGACAGCGGTACGGGGTTGGGGCTGGCGATTGTTCACAGGATCGTCGAGGGCCACGGAGGGTCCATCGCGGCTACGAACCGTCCGGAGGGCGGCGCGTGCTTCCGCATGACGCTGCCCCTCGCGGACGGGGCGGATCACTAGTTGAAGGGTTCGGAGGAACGACATGGCGAAGATCTGTGTGGTGGATGACCAGGAGTTGCTCCGCGACTCGCTGAGCGAGACGCTCAGGCGCGAAGGACACGACGTGGAGACGAACGCCGACCCGCGGGCGGCGCTGCGGCAGTTCGAGGCGTCGAGCTTCGAGTTGGTCGTGACGGACCTGAAGATGCCGCACATGGACGGCATCTCGTTCCTTCGGGCCATACGAGAGAAATGGAGCGATCTTCCCGTCGTCGTGATGACCGCGTACGGCACGATCGACACGGCAGTGGAAGCGATGCGGCTCGGTGCGTTCGACTACATTCAGAAACCGTTCAACGCGGACGAGATCGTGCTCATCGTCGAGCGGGCGCTTCAGCATCGGATGCTGCGCCGCGAGAACGAGGCTCTGCGGGCGTCGTTGCTGGACCTGTCGGAAACGCGCGAACTGATCGGCACGAGTCGCGAGATGCAGCGGGTCAAGTCGGAGATCGGGCGGATCGCGTCGAGTTCGGCGACGGTCCTGATTCAGGGTGAGTCGGGTACGGGCAAGGAGTTGGTTGCCCGGGCGATCCACGCGGCTTCGCCGCGCGCCGACAAGCCGATGCTGTGCCTGAACTGTGCGGCGTTGTCGGCGACCCTGCTGGAAAGTGAGCTGTTCGGTCACGAACGGGGCGCGTTCACCGGAGCCGATCGCATGCGGAAGGGACGGTTCGAGCTGGCCGACGGGGGCACATTGCTGCTGGACGAGATTTCGGAGATCTCGCTGTCGCTCCAGGCGAAGCTGCTCCGGGTGCTCCAGGAGAGGCAGTTCGAGCGGGTGGGTTCGTCGGTCACGCGGCGGGCGGATGTGCGCGTTGTCGCCACGACGAACCGGGATTTGGCGAGTTGGGTGGGTCGACGTCGGTTCCGCGAAGACCTGTACTACCGTCTGAACGTGCTGCCGCTGCACTTGCGGCCGCTGTGTGAACGCCGCGACGATATTGAATCGTTCGTCGAGTACTTCGTGGAGTGCATCGCGCGCCGCGAGGGGCGGGCTCCGCTTGACGTTTCGGCCCAGGCGATGGAGCTGCTGTACAGCTATGACTGGCCGGGCAACGTGCGGGAGCTGGAGAACGTTTGCGAGCGTGCGTCGGTGCTGGTGGCGGGCGACACGATCGACGCGGACACGATCAAGCCGTGGCTGGCGGGACGGGAGGTTGCGGAGGAGCCGTACGCGCGCCTCCGTCCCGGGCACCTGGTGGAGGACATGGAACGCCAGCTCATCGAGCGGACGCTGAAGCAGTTCAGCGGGCACCGGGCGAAGACGGCCAGGACACTGGGGATTGGCCTGCGCACGCTGGGGATGAAGCTGAAGAAGTTCCGGGAGGAGGCTGCGGTGGAGGGCGGCCGTGGTTTCGTCGAGCCGCCGCGGCGCGCGGCAGGCTAGAAGGCTCTAATGCACCGGCTGCGCGGAGAGCGCAAAGGTTGCGCGTCCCAGACGGCTTGGCCGGGCCCGGACAGGGTCGTGGCAGGGTACGGGGCGGAATGGTACGTCGCTTGCTAAGTGACGGGACGTTGACCGCAGGCGAGGTGTCGCCGCGCGGGCAGACCGTGCGGTGCGGGCGTCTGAAAGGTGTGCCGTGTTCTTTGAAGGGCTGATCAATCGCGGGCCTCTACCGGCGCTCGAGCACTTGCTCACGTTCACCGAGCGGCGGCATGAGGTGTTGGCGGAGAACATCGCCAACATCGACACCCCGGGCTACAAGGCCCGACAGCTTGACGCCCGAGGCTTTCAGGCGGCACTCGGTGAGGCCATGGCTCGGCGGGACGGCGATCATCAGGCCCCGTTCACGCTCGAGGGAACGCGACAGTTTCGGCAGGACCGCGACGGAAGTCTCGAAATCACGCCGACCCTCGAACCGACGGAGAACGTTCTGTTCCACGACGGGACGAACGCGCGGCTCGAGCGACAAATGGTCTCGCTGGCCGAGAATGGGATGATGTATCAGTTCGCCACGACGATGCTCAGGGGGCGTTACGAGGGGATGCTGAAAGCGATTCGGGGGACGGCAGGTTGACGGGCGGGGATCTGATTAGGGAGCAGGCGGGAATACGCTGATGTTCGGTTCACTCGACATATCTGCCTCGGCGTTGACGGCCCAGCGCATCCGGATCGATACGATCGCGGGCAACATCGCCAACGCCTTCTCGACGGAGGCGCCGGACAGCGGCAAGTCGGTGTACCGGCGGCGGATTGCCGTGTTCGAGCCGGGGAATCCTGCGGCGGGCCGTGACGCCCCGGGTGTGCACGTGGGCAGGGTTCTGAAGGACCCTTCGCCGCTGAGCTACGTCCATGACGAGCACCATCCGCACGCGATCCAGGAAGGACCGCGAAAGGGGTACGTCGCGTACCCGAACGTTGATCTGGCCACCGAGATGATCAACGCGATGGAGGCGGTGCGAGCGTACGAGGCGAACATCACGGTGATGGACATGACGAAGACGATGACCGCGGCCGCCTTGGAGATGGCGCGATGAGTTCGGTCGGACACGACGTGATCGGAGTTGAGTGATGGCGGATCCGCTGAACCTCATCGGGGCAACGCAGCCGGGCGTGATGCCGACGAAGACGCCGGGGGCCGCGAAGCCGACGGGCGAGGTCGACTTCAAGGAGCTGCTTCTCGAGAAGCTTGATGAAGTCAAGCAGCTCCAGGACGAGGCGGGTGACGGCGTGAAGGCGCTGATTTCCGGTGAGACGAAGGATGTGGGGCAGGTGCTCAGTGCAGTCAAGAAGGCCGACGTGGCCTTCAGTCTGCTGATGGAGATCCGCAACAAGATGATGGACGCGTACGATCAGATCCAGCAGATGCGGGTCTAGCGCGTGCGGGTTAGGGTGTCATGGAGTTTCTTCGCCGACTGTTTCTGTCAACCCGGAACCACCTGGTCGGTCTGACCGTGTCGCAACGGTTGGCGATCGGGCTGTTCGTCGTGGTCATCGCGGGCTCGCTCGTGTGGTTGATGCAGTGGGCCGGCGAGCCGGAGATGGTGCCGCTGTTCAACAATGCGATTGCGCAGGAGGACGCGACACCTGTCATCAGCCAGCTCGAGCGAGCCGGTGCGACGTACAAGTACAGTGCCGGTGACAAGCTGTATGTGCGGCGGGCCGATTATGCCCGGCTGTACGCGATGCTGGTCGAGAGCCATTCCATGCCGGCCGACGCAACACTGGGGTATGCCGAACTGATCAAGGGAGCCAGCAGCTTCACGTCTCAGGACGAAGCGCAGTGGCGGCGAAACGTTGCCTTGCAGAATGAAATGGCCCGCATCTTCTCGCACTTCCGCGGCGTGCGCGATGCGCGGGTGATCATTGATCCGTCGCACAAGCGGGGAATCGGTCGGGCCCAGACGCTTCCCAGCGCGTCGGTGTTCCTGGCGATGAAGCCGGGGATGGAGGTTGATCTCGGCTTCGCCGTGAGGGTCGCCGAGGGTATGGCGGGGGCCATTGCCGACCTTCGCCCCAACCGCGTCACGGTGGTCGACATGGCCACGAACAATCGATTCACCGTACCGGACCCTGACTCTCCGCTGTCGATCGACGAGTTGGGCAAGCGGCGCGCGAACGAGAAGCACCAAAAGGACAAGATTCGCGAGGCGCTCTCGTATATTCCCGGCGTGCTGGTGACCGTTAACGCCGAGTTGGTGACGGACACGACCCACACAGAGAGCACTACCTTCAGCGGGGATCCGCCTCCGCGAAAGGAGAGTTCCGAAACGACCACGGAGACCGAGAGGTCGGAGGCGACGGGACCGGGTGTCGTACCGAACACCGCCGTGGCCGTCGGAACCGGGGCACCGACGCGTAGCCGCGAGGAAGAGTCGCGCGACACGGAGTTCGGCGATCAGCGCGACCGCGTGCACGAGGTCACCAGCAACCTGCCGTTCGTGCCCAAGGCATTCAAGGCTGCGGTGGACATTCCGCGCGCGTATTTCGTGGCCGTGTACAAGGAGCAGCCGGATGCCACCGATCCGCCGGATCCGGATGCCCTCAAATTGCTGATCGAGAACAAGAAGGCGGAGATCAAGGACACGGTCAAGGTTGCGATCAATGCGGGTGACGACGACGTGGTGGTGCACGACTACTACGGCGGCTACACGATGGGACCGGGCGGGATGCTCGTCGCGGCGGTAGGGGTGACGGAGCCCGCCGAGGCCGGCGCGGTGATGGAATACGTGGAGACGTACGGATCGCAGGCCGGTCTGGGGGCGCTGGCCGTCATCAGTCTGCTCATGATGCTCATGATGGTGCGGCGGGCGTCCGAAGGTCCCGCGTTGCCTGAGGACAAGCCGCTGGTGCCGGAGCCGCTGGACGACGAGATGGGGATTCTCGCGACCGAGTCGGCGCCGGTGGGGCAGGCCGCCGCCACCGGTGGGTTGCTCATGGCCCAGGAGATCGACGAGGGGACGTTGCGCAGTCGCGAGATCGTCGACCAACTCGGCAAGATGGTCACCGACGATCCTCATGCGGCTGCCGAACTCGTGGAGCGGTGGATCCAGCGCGACGAGTAGCGCGCGGACGGTGTGTGCAGGACGATGGCAGACGAAGAAGGACCTTCAGGGATTCGCAAGGCGGCGATACTCATGCTGTCGCTGGACAAGGAGACCGCCTCGCGCATCCTGCGCCTCGTGGACCAGGAAGTCGTCGAGGAGATCTCGCGCGAGATCGCGTCGCTCGAAGACCTCGATGTGGCGGTGCGCGATGAGGTGATCGAAGAGTTCTACAACATGGCCCTCGCCCGGCAGTTTGCCACGGACGGTGGGCTCTCCTATGCCCGGTCGCTGCTCGAGAAGTCGCTCAACAAGGACGACGCGAGCCGCATCATCGAGATGATCGAGCATCAGGTGCACAAGCAGCCGTTCACCTTCCTTCAGAAGGCGGCGTCGGACGAGTTGCTCACGTTTATCCAGGACGAGCATCCGCAGACCATCGCGTTGATTCTGGCCCATCTGCCGTCGAGCAAGGGCTCGGAGATCCTGGGGGGGCTTCCGGCGGCCAAGCAGATCGAGGTGGTCACGCGCATCGCCAACATGGAGCAGACCAACCCGGAAGTCATCACCGAGGTGGAGCGCGGGCTCGAGGCGCGGCTGGCGGGCATCTTCTCGCAGAGTCTGCGCAAGGTCGGAGGTGTGGAGGCGGTGGCGGAGATGCTGAACCTCGCCGACCGGGCGACGGAGAAGGGGATTCTCGAATCCCTCGAGAGCGAGGATCCGGACCTGGTCGAACAGATTCGCCGGCTGATGTTCGTGTTCGAAGACATCCTGATGGTGAACGACAAGGGGATCCAGTCGGTGCTCAAAGAGGTGGACAACAACGAGCTGGCTCTGGCTTTGCGGACGGCGAGCGACGACTTGCGCGACAAGATCTTCCGCAACATGTCGGAGCGTGCGGTGCAGTTGATCAAGGAAGAGATGGAGTTCATGGGGCCGGTGCGGGTGGCGGATGTCGAAGCGGCCCAGCAGAAGATCGTGGACGTGGTTCGCCGGCTGGAGGACGCGGGCGAGATCATCATCGCCGGGCGGGGCGGAGAGAAGGAACTTGTCGTGTAGGGATGACGCGACGGGGCGGCAAGGATTGCCGCAGCCCGGATCCGCCGGAGGCGGATGGGCGGGCCGACCATACCGAGTTGGAACTCGCGGTGAACTAGGGACAGGATGTCCAACGTACTGAAGGCTTCGGAAGCCGCCGGGCAAGCGAGCCGGTTCAAGCGGTTCAGCTTCCAGGACGTGCAGGCCGAGGCCCGAGAGATTACGGCTCGCGCCCGCACAGAGGCGGAGCAGATCGTCGCGGCAGCGCGTGGCGAGGCGGGGGCGTTGCGCGAGCAGGCACGGGCGGAAGGGTTTGCGGCCGGCGAGACTCGTGGTCTCGCGGAAGGGCGCGAGGCGGGGCATGCGGAAGCCCTTGCCGCCGCGAAGGCAGCGTTCGAGCAGAGTCAGGCCATGTTGGTGAGTGCCTTGAGTACCGCACTGGACAACGCTGATCGCGAGAAGCGGAAGCTGCTGGCGGCCGCGCACAACGATCTGATCGGGCTGGCCCTTGCCGTAGCCGAACGGGTCGTGAAGTGCGTGGGGCGGCTCGACCGTGACGCTGCGGTTGCCAATGCGTCCGAAGCCATCGACCTGGCCGGGCGTCGGTCGGACATGGTTCTGGAAGTCCACCCGGAGGACCACGACGCGGTGAAGCGGTTCGCAGAGACGCTGCTGACGGGCGACGAGGAACGCCGGCACGTTCGCGTCGTATCGGAGGAGGAGATCTCGCCGGGCGGTTGCCGATTCCGCAGCGCGGAAGGCAGCGTCGACGCGACGCTCGAAACGCAGATCGAGCGGATCGTCCGTCACCTGCTGCCGGGATCGGAGGAGGGGGCATGACGATGATTGAGTCCCCGTTCCAATGCGCAACCGAAGCCGTACGGTCGTTCACGGCGCCGCAGATCGCGGGGCAAGTGGCGGCCATCAGTGGGTTGTCGCTGTTCGTGCGCGAGTTCCCGGCCCCGCTGGGCGCAATGTGTCAGATCGTGCGCCGCGATGCCGGCCGTGTCGATGCCCAGGTCGTAGGGTTTCGTCCGGGCGAGACGATCCTGCTGCCGCTCACGGACATCGACGGTATCGCTCCGGGGGACGCCGTGATTTGCGGTGAACGCGAGCAGCGCGTCGGGGTAGGCAATCTCCTGCTGGGGCGCGTGATCGACGGGATGGGCGAACCGCTCGACGGCCGTGGCGAGCTGTTCTTCGACGACCAATACCCGCTGCGCCGACCCGCGCCCAAGGCGATGCACCGGTTGCGCGTCGAAGAGCCGATCGGCACCGGCGTGCGGGCGATTGACACGATGACCACGATCGGGCGCGGTCAGCGGATGGGCATCTTCGCGGGGACCGGCGTGGGCAAGTCGGTGCTGATGGGGATGATGGCCCGCTACACCTCGGCCGACGCGATCGTGGTGGCCTTGGTTGGCGAGCGCGGTCGTGAGGTGCGGGATTTCCTGGCCAAGGATTTGGGCGAGGAGGGATTGCGGCGGGCGGTGGTGGTGGTTTCCACGTCCGACCAGTCGCCGCTGCTGCGGACACGGGCGTGCTACCTGGCGACGGCGGTGGCCGAGTTCTTCCGCGATCAGGGTATGGACGTGCTGTTGTTGCTGGACTCCCTGACGCGGCTGGCGATGGCGCAGCGGCAGATCGGGTTGGCGGCCGGAGAGCCCCCGGTGACGAAGGGCTATCCGCCGAGCGCGTTCGCGTTGATGCCGCCATTGCTGGAGCGTTGCGGACGGACCAAGAGCGGGTCGATCACCGGTATGTACACGGTGCTGGTCGAAGGGGATGACCTGACGGAGCCCGTGGCGGACACCGTTCGCGGGATCCTGGACGGACATCTGTGGCTCTCGCGCCGCTTGGCGAGTCGAGCTCACTGGCCGGCGATCGACGTGCAGGAGTCGATCAGCCGGGTCATGCCCGACATCGTCGAGCCCACGCACCTGCGCAACGCCCGGTCCGTGCTGCGGCTGATCGCGGTCTACGGCGAAATCGAAGACCTGGTGAACATCGGCGCGTACGCGAAGGGGACGACGCCGGAGTATGACCTGGCCGTCGAGGCCAAGCCGCTGATCGACGGCTTCCTCCAGCAGGACCTCGGCGACAGCATGCGGTTCGACGAGGCCACGACCGCGCTGGGTGACTTGAACGAGAAGATCGAGGCAATCGCGCGCAAGGTGGGGGCGAGCAAGCCGGCTCGGTCGGGTGCCGACCCGTTGGGACCGGGCGCCTTGCAGAGTGCGGAGGCCGGTGCGAAGGAGGGTGCGTAAGGTGGCCAAGGCGTTTCGTTTTCGACTCGAACCCGTGCTGAAGCTTCGCCAGTACCGCGAAGATGAGTGTAAGCGCACCGTTGCTGCGACGCTGCGCGGGATCGCGGATCTGCGAGCCGAGCAGGGGCTGATCACCGAGCAGATCGGGGCCCAAGTGTCCGAGATGCGTTCGGGGCCGCTGCTGGGTGAGGTGAACGCGATCGATGCGTCGCGGCACCGCTACTGGTTGACGCATCTGCAACGCACGTTGTTGGAGATCGAGGGGCGGGTGCGGACGCTCGAGGCTCGCTTGGCGCAGGAGCGCACGGAGCTGGCGGAGAGCGCGAAGCAGCGCAAGATTCTCGCCACACTGGCCGACCGGCAACGGGAGCGTTTCACGAAGGCCCTGGCCCGCGCCGAGCGCAAGGAGGCGGATGAGATCGCGACGGCGATGTACGTGTACGGTGGACAGTTGGCGGAAGCGAGATCGTGATGAAACGGATGTACCAGCTTGTTTCGCTGCTTGCCGTCATCCTGCTTCTGTCGCTGGGCGGCGGGTTGGGCTACCTGTGGGGCACGGGGCAACTGAACGGCGAGCGCGTGGAGCAGATCGCGGCCGTGCTTCGCGGCGAGATCGCCGGGTCGACGGCGGCTCCGACGACGGCTCCGGCCTCGCAGCCGGCAGTGGATCGCGGGCTGGACGCGACCGCGGAACGAATGGCCCAGAGCCGCGAGCAGGCGGAGATCTACAGACGGCTGCTCGATCGCGAGATTCAGGTGGCAGGACGCGCAACGTCGCTGGCGCAGCAGATGAGAGTCGAGCTGGAGCGGCGTGCGGAGAAGTTGGAGAGGGAACGGGAGGTGTTTGCGGCACAGCAAGCGGCCGCGGCGGATCAGGCGACCACCAGTGGTTTCCAGAAGGACCTCAACATCCTGAAGAAACTCTCCGCAAAGCAGGGGAAGACGCTGCTCATGAAGAGGCCCGAGGCGGATGCGATCCGCATCCTCAGTGCGATGTCCGAACGGGCGGCGGGGCAGATCCTCGGCGCCTGCAAGACCGAGGCTGAGAACGCCTGGGCGGACAGTATCCTTCAGGGCATCAGCAAGACGAACGACGCTTCAGGGGATTAAGAAGACAAACGAGCCGGCGTCGGAGACACCGGCGGGACATCGCAGGACGCAGGCATCCAGAGAACAGAGATGACACGATGCAAGCGCTATCGTTGCCCGCTTCTCCTTCGCGAGCGCCGGAGTTCCTGGAGGTGCGCCACACGGCGCCCGAACCCGCGGATTACTCTTTCAAGAATGAACTGCGCAGCGCGGTGAACCGATCGTCGGATCGGTCCGCGTCGGAACGTCCTTCCGGGGCGTCGGGCGAGGACCCACGACCCAAGCCGTCGTCGGGTGCGTCGCAACCGGACCGCCCCGATGCGGACGACGCATCGGACGGCGCGCCGGGGGCGGAGACGTCCGGCCCGGCCGAGGCGCAAGACAAGCCGACCGAGACCGAAGGCAGTTCGGCGCCGTCGGGGGAGTCCGACGGGCCGGGTCCCGACTCCGGCGGCGGGGATGCCAACGCGGGGGCCGGTGAGCAGAAGGCCGACAGTTCCGGCACGGCGGTAGACGCCGGCACCGCGATGACGGCACTGCTCGGTGCGCAAGGGGCGAGTGTCGCGGGAAGCGTCGGTGGGCAGACCGGCGAAACGACGGTGGTTGAGCCGGTGGCGGTGACGGGGACGGCCACGACGCCGGCGGCAGCGCAGACGACGCCTTCGACGAATTCGCAGCAATTGGCGTCGACGGTTCCGACGGGCTCGGCCGAGGGAGAGGGGGCCGAGGCGCAGCCGTCGTCCCAGGCGGCGACGGACGGTGGATCAGGGGGCGAGGGCGACGGGCAAACGAACAGCGGCAACGGGGACCTGCAACCCAAGCAGTGGCTGCCGCAGACGGAGCAAGAGAGCTCGAATCAGCCCGCGGCGTCGACCGATTCGCAGCCGGCGCCGGCTGCGACGCGCGCTGAGATGGTCGGCAGCGCCGTGCCTCAGGACGAGGCCAGGAAGAGCGACGAGCGGCTCGAGGGGCGGGTGGTCGAGGCCACGGATGCTCCCGAAACGAGTGGGCGTGTGGTCGCTCCGGCACCGGCATCGACCGAGCAGGACAACCTGGCGCTGGAGGTGGCCAAGGCACTCGCGGCCCTCCAGGCTGGCGAGGAGAGCGGCGAGAAGGCGGCGGACACCGCTGAGAGCAAGCCAGTGGTTCCGGTCGGCGGGGCACAGACGGAGGGCGCGGGCGCGTCGGTCGTCGGAGGCGTCGAGAACGCGCCGGCGCAGGTCGAATCGCGTCCGAGCGTTGCCGCCGGAACCGCGGTGGGCGAGGCCGGCAAGCCGACAGGGCTCGAGGCGCCGGCGGGCGATCCGAAGCTTGACGAGATCACGCGGATCGTTTCGGCGAACGTCGGGACTCGCAACGCGAGCGTGCGACTGCAACTCGACCCGCCTTCGCTGGGCCAAATGCAGATCGACGTGCGTGTCCGCCAGGAGGTGATGACGCTCCGCATTCAGGTGGAGACCGAGGCCGCTCTCGGACGCATTCAGGCGACGGCGTCGCAGCTCAAGCAGGCCCTCGAGACGCACGGTCTGGTCGTGGATCGTTTCGAGGTGCAGCTTCGCGGAAGCGACTCGACCTCGGCGCGTTCGGATCACAACGGCGGAGACGACCCGCGGTTTTCGGACACACAGCAGACTTTCGGCGAGTCACGGTCGGAGACCGGCTCGTCGGCGTCGGATGGGGGCGACCGGTTCGCAGATCCGGAGCAGCAGGCCGGATCGGGCGAGACGGCCGAGTCCGAGGACGCCCCGGGTGCGGCGGGAGTGCTGACCGCCTCGTCCGTCGACCTATTGGCATGATCATCGAAACGGCACCGTGATTCGGCGCCGAGAAAGCAAGGAGCACCACCCATGGCAGTCTCGCCGGTAACCGAGTCGACGAATGCCGTCGTTGGATCGCAGACGGGCGGCTTCGGGGCGGTCACGACCGAGGACTTCCTCAATCTGATGATCACCGAGTTGCAGAACCAGGATCCGCTCGAGCCGGCGAGCAACGAGCAGCTCATGCAGCAGCTTGCCACGATCAGCCAGATGGAGATGACGTCGCGCCTGACCGAGTCGATGCAGACGCTTGTCGAGAGCCAACGGTACGGCTCGGCGGCGGCGTTGGTCGGCCAGTACGTGCGGGGACCGGAGCCGGAGAGCGGCGAGTTGCCGATCGAAGGTGTGGTGCGGTCGTTGCGGTTCACGGACGACGGAAGCGTGGTGCTCGAGCTGGTCGGAGGGAAGGGCCTGCCGCTCGAGAGCTTGACCGAAGTTGCCGGACTCGAGGAACTCATCGGGCAGTACGTCGAGTTCATCACGGTCGACGGGGAAGACAATGTAGTGCAGGTGTTGGGGCAGGTCATCGGCGTGGGGATGAGCGACGCGGGTGAGCCCTATCTGGACGTGGACGTGGGCGCGGAAGAGTCGCTTGTCGTGCCGATGCGGAACGTAGTGGCCCTGAGCGGAGGGCTGGAGGTCTGACCCGACGCGAGCGGAGCCGCGTCGTTTGAATATGCCAGGATGGATGTCGGAAACGGAGTAGTCACATGGGTTTGACGTCGACCTTGTTCACCGGGTTGTCCGGACTCAATACCAATCAGTTTCGACTGGACGTGCTGGGCGACAACATCGCCAACGTCAATACGAACGGATACAAGGGTGCGCGCACGCTGTTTCAGACGCAGTTCGCGCGGACGCTGACCGCGGGGGCGCGACCCACGAACAACAGCGGGGGTACGAACCCGTCGCAGGTCGGACTCGGTTCGGTGCTGGGGTCGGTAGCGCGCCAGTTCGAGTCGGGGGCCATCGAGACCACCGCCTCGAAGAGCGATCTGGCCGTCGAGGGCGACGGGTTCTTCGTCTTGCGCACACCGGATACTGATCAGGTCTACACGCGCGACGGGGCGTTCACGCTCTCGGCCGAGAACAAGCTCGTGTCATCCGACGGGTTCTTCGTCCAGGGCTTCACGGTGGATTCCGACTTCAACATCGTGCCCGGCGTGCTGTCGGATCTGACGATTCCGTTGGGGATTCTGTCCACGGCCCGGGCCACGACGGAGGTGAGCCTGAGCGGGACGCTCGACGGCAGTCTGATCCCGGCTTCGTTCGGGACGATCACAACGTCGAATGCCTTGTTCGAAGGGGCTGGGGCGGCTACGGCCGCCACACAACTCACTGCCCTGGCCGCGTCAGCCGGTGGGGCGGCACTGTTCGCGGACGGTGACACGATTACGATCGACGGCATCGAGAAAGGTGGGCGCAAGCTCCCGGCCCAGACGTTCACGATTGACAGTACCGATGCGACGCACGATGACCTCGGGGATCTGGTCGCGTTCCTGGAAGACATCACCGGCATCAACACGGATGCGGCCGTTCCACCGACGGATGCCACTGTGCCGACTGTTCCCGGCGTCGTCATCGATGCGGCGACCGGCGCGATCGTGTTCAACGCCAACACGGGCATCGACAATACCATCACCATTGGCTCGGGCGTCTTCGTGTCCGACGGCGGGGTGAACGCACCGTTCGTCTTCACGGCCGCGAACGGCTTCTCGGCCGCAGACGTGCAGGCGCAGGACTCCGGGAGTGCGTTCACCAGCTTCACGAGCTATGATTCGCTGGGCAACAAGGTTCAGGTAGAAGTCACGTTCATCAAGGAGGCGCAGGACAGCAGCGGCACGACATGGCGGTTCTACGCCGAGTCGGCCGACGACACGGACACCGATCGCGTGCTTGGTACGGGGACGGTCGTGTTCGACACCAACGGTGACGTGTTCTCATCCTCAGGGACGCAGCTTGCGATCAACCGCGCGGGCGTCGGCGTGATCGACCCGTTGACGATCGATCTCGATCTGGCGGACATCAACGGCCAATCGAGCGATTCGGCCCTGGTCATGACGGCGCAGGACGGCTTCCCGCCCGGGTCGCTGAACGACTTCTTCATCGGGTCCGACGGGATCATCTCGGGCACGTTTTCCAACGGGTTGATCCGTACGCTCGGACAGGTTTCGCTGGCGACGTTCGCCAACCCGCCCGGACTCGTGGCCAAGGCCAACAACATCTACCTGGCCGGACCGAACTCCGGCGAGGCGCAGGTGACGTCACCGCAGACGCTGGGCGCGGGCTCGGTGCTGTCGGGGGCGATCGAATTGTCGAACGTCGATCTGTCGCGGCAGTTCATCGACATCATCACGGCGTCGACGGGCTTCTCGGCCGCCAGCCGAGTGATCACGACCGCGGATCAGTTGCTGGACGAGCTGCTGCTCGTTACGCGATAGAGGCAGGATGAGGGATGAGGGATGAGGGATGAAGAGCGAGGCAACGCGTGTGGTGATGTGTTGTGGGTCGATCGCTAATGGCTAGCAACTAGCAGCTACGATCATGATTACCGTTACCCGGCTCAACGACACGCAGTTCGTGATCAACGCGGAGTTGATCAAGACGATCGAGCGGACGCCGGACACGGTCATCACTCTCCTTAACGGAGATCGTGTCATGGTCAAGGAGCCGGTGGAGGAGATCGTGCGGCGGGCGATCGAGTACGCCCGGTCGATCCGGAACTTCACGCCGCCGTGATTTCGAGGCGCGACCGGGCGGTTCGAAGGGGAGGGAATCGGAGCGCTGCGAGGCCGTGACACGCGCGCAATCAGTGCCGGCGGCGGTGACGGGAAGGGCTCGCAGGACTGGCGTGTCGACATGCCGTTATCCCCATCTTGGCTTACGTGGATGCGGCGCAAAGATTGCGCCTGGCGCTGCGCAGGTCTGCGTATAACAGCGGACGTTCGCGGCGGTAGGTTCGATCAACTTTGCTCGTTTGTTGGTCGATATGCCATCGTGTCGGCCGACCGGCAACGCGCAGAATCTGCGGGCATGGAAGTGCGATGGACGTCGCGACGATTTTCGGGATTTTCGGCGGTGTGGGTCTGATCCTGTGGGCGATTCTCTCGAAGAGCCCGATCGCAGCGTTCATCGACCCCGGCTCAGTGGCCATCGTGATCGGAGGGGCCTGCGCTGCTTCGACGATTGCGTTCCCCCTGCGCAACATGCTCGGGATTCTGAAGGTCACCAAGAAGGCGTTCTTCGCCAAGCCGAAGTCGGCGGTCGACTTGATCAAGGAGTTGGTGGGCTACGCCGAGATCGCGCGGCGCGACGGCATTCTCTCGCTGGAGGCGATGGCGAAGTCGATCGAAGACCCGTTCATCGTGGCGGGTATCCAGATGGCGGTGGACGGCACCGATCCGGAGTTGATCGAGCAGATCATGACGGCGGATCTCGAAGCGTCGGGGGAGCGCCACGACAACGGCAAGGCGATCTGGGACTCGCTCGGGCGGTACGCACCGGCGTTCGGCATGATCGGGACGCTGGTCGGTCTGGTCATCATGCTTCAGAACATGGATGACCCGGCCGCGATCGGGCCGGCGATGGCGGTGGCCCTGCTGACCACACTGTACGGTGCGATCGCCGCGAACCTGATCGCGCTGCCGATCGCGGACAAGCTCGCGCGGCGCAGCGAGGAGGAGCTTCTGCTGAAGACGATCGTGATCAAGGGCGTCATGAGCATTCAGTCGGGTGACAACCCGCGCATCGTGGAACAGAAGCTCAAGACGTTCCTGCCCCCGAGCGCACGGGAGGACGAGGGACCGGCCGGCGGGTAGGCCGCGGAAGCGGAGCAGCGAAAGCCATGGCACGCAAGAAGAAGCAGGCATCGGGGGGGGCGCCGGAATGGATGGTCACGTTCGGCGACATGATGTCGCTGCTGCTCTGCTTCTTCGTGATCCTGGTGGCGATGAGCGAGATCAAGCAGGACAAGAAGTTCCAGGACGTGATGCGGTCGATCAAGTCCGCCTTCGGATACCAGGGGGGCATCGGGGCGGTGCCGACGACGGTGGCGCCGAAGATCAGTCTGGTGCAGCGGTTGGAATCGATCGTGATCCCGAAGAAGCCGCGGGACATCGGGGACTCGGAAGACGAAGGGATCGAAGGGAAGGTTTTCCGCGTGACGCAGGTGCGGGAGGGCACGCAGTTCACGGTGGGCGGTCGCATCTCGTTCGATCGTTTCTCGGCGACGTTGCGGCCGGAAGCGGAGACGTTGATCGGCAATCTGGCGTTGCGGATCCGAGGCTTGAATACGAAGATCACGGTTCGCGGTCATGCGACGGAAGAACCGCTGCCGGGCGACTCGGGCTACGAAAGCAAGCTGAGCCTGTCGATTGCTCGGGCTCAGGCCGTGTACGAGGCGCTGATCCGCAGTGGGATTCGGCCCCGGCGTCTGTCGGTGACGGGAGTGGGAGACAACGAGCCGTTGCTACGGCAGGCGTATACGGAGGAGCGTCGCGCCGTGAATCGCCGCGTGGAAGTCATCATGAACGAGGCCCTCATCTCGGATTACGCGGGAGATCCGGTTCCGCGGGAGGAGGCACTGCTCAATGGCTGAGAATGAGACCGAAGCCGAGCCGCAGGGCGGCTCGAAGAAGAAGATGATTCTGACCATCGTGGTGGTGCTCGTGGTCATGCTGGTCGAGGGGGGCGCGGTGTTCGTGGCCACGAAGTTCATCAGCGGCGGCCCTCTGGATGCCGTGGCGGTCGAAGGGGGCGCAGAGGAGGGGACGCCGGCGGGTGAGCTCGAAGGGGAGGTCCCGATCGCCGAGATCAACGCGCCGAACACGAAATCGGGACGTGTGTTCGTGTACGAGATTCACCTTGCCGGACGTGTCAACGAGACGGATCGGGAGCGCGTGGAACTGCTCATAGAAGACCACCGACTGACGATTGACGATCGACTGAACAACATCATCCGGGCGGCCGAACCGCAGGTCCTGAAAGAGGACGGGCTGGAAACGCTGAAGCGCCAGATGCGACTGGAAGTGAACAGGATTCTTGGGGACGAGAATCTGATCCGGGAAGTGCTGATGCCCAAGATGATGCCGTATCGGGCGGACTATTAGCGACGGCTGTGACGTGTGTGGTCCCGGCGGCACCGGGGCCGGGTGAGCTTCGTAGCCGGGCAAGGAGGCACGGGACGAACAACCATGGCGGACGATGGACTCCTCTCGCAGGCGGACATTGATGCCGCGCTCGGAATCGAGGCCCCGTCGGGCGCGACCGACGGCAGCGCGACCGCTGAGCCGACGGATGCCGGGATGTCCGGCGCGCTGAGTCAGGAGGAGATCGACGCGGCGATTGCGGGCGCGAGTACGGACGTCGCCGAAGCGGACGGAGCGTCGATGTCCCAGTCGGACATCGATGCGGCGCTGGCGGAGGCGGGGGCCGCCGAGGCGCAAGCTACGGCAGCGGCGACCGCGGTGGCGCCGCCGCCGGCTGAGGCCGAGGCCGAGGCGTTCGGCCTTCCTGACTTCGCTTCAGAGATGGCGCCGTCGTCCGAGAGCGCGGCCGCCATCGAACTGCTCCACGACATCGACCTCGACGTCAGAATCGAGCTTGGACGAACGCGGATGTACGTTGCGGACGTGCTCCGTCTCGGAAGCGGATCGGTCGTCGAACTGGACAAGCTGGCGGGCGATCCGGTTGACGTTTTCGTGAACGACCGTCTGGTGGCGCGGGGCGAAGTGCTCGTGCTCAACGACACGTTCTGTGTGCGGATCAACGAGATCATCGTGCCGCCGTCACGCTTGGCCCCGTCCGAGGAATCGGCGGAATGCGCCTGATTGGACACTCCGACTTCCGGATCGCGGCGCGACTCGGGCTTGTGGCCGTCGCCGTCGCGGCCGCGTCTGCGCACGGGGCGTCGGCGAGCTCCGCGCCGGCGAGCCGCGAGGCAGGCGCGTCGTCGGTTGCGAACAAGCCCACGGCCCTGGCTCCAAGGGGCGAGACGCGGCCGCTGGACGACGTGGTCATCAGCAGTCGAGACGGCGGTACGGCCTCGTGGTATCGATCGCTGCCGGTGGCCTTGGGCGCAGTGTTGGCGATCATCGTGGGGTGTGCGTTCGTGGTGAAGAAGTACCTGCCCACGGGACGGCGCGGCGGGTCGGGAGAGCTGCTCGAGGTGATTGCACGGACGTACCTGTCCCCGAAGCAATCGATCTGCCTGGTGCGGGCAGGTCGACGTATGGTCATGGTGGGAGTGACTGCGGATCGGATGACGCCGCTTGCGGATTTCGAGAACGCCGAGGCAGTGGCGCAGCTCGTGGGGCAGGCGGAGGCCCACAAGATCCACTCGAGCACGGTGGCCTTCCGGGGCTTGGTTCAGGACGAAGGCACGGTGTACGAACGTGGTTCCGGGGAGAAGTCAGTCGGCGGGTCGGAGGCCGAAGACGGATCGTACGAGCAGGTCCACGGGCATCTGCATCGCTTGCTGTCGCGGATTCGGGAGTACACGGAGGAGCGGCGGGCCGGGTAGGCCGCGCCGGAAGTAACACGAGCCAGCGCGGAGGATTCGCGCTTGAACGCCGAGCATGGACGCTCATCGATCCGGATTGCCCTTGTCGTGGGGATGGGGCTTGTTCTGTGCGCAGCGGCACCGGCGTCGGGGCAGGCAGGGGCGTCCGCGTCGGCGAACAACCCGGTCGACAGCAATGTCTTCAGCCTCCCCGACGCCTCGACGATTCTGCCCAACGCGACGGATCGTGAGGGCGTCAGCGCCACGCTCCAGATCTTCATCCTTCTGACCGTACTTTCGCTGGTCCCGTCGATCCTGATCATGACGACCTCGTTCACGAGGATCATGATCGTCCTAGCCCTGATTCGCCAGGCCATGGGCACGCAGCAGCTTCCGCCCGGTCAGGTGCTGGCCGGGCTGGCCCTCTTCCTGACAATACTCGTGATGGCGCCGGTCTGGCAGGCCATTCACACGGAGGCGGTTGTCCCCTGGCTCGACAATGCGCCGGGGATGACGCAGCGTCGGGCCCTGGACATTGCGGGTGGCCACCTGCGCGAGTTCATGTTTGCCCAAATCGTGAACGCGGGGAACGAAGAGGATGTGTACCTATTCCACGAGTACGCGCAGCGCGAAGCCTGGCCTGCGGATGAGGCGCTTCCGCGCGATGCAGTGCCGATCCGGGCTCTGATTCCCGCGTTCATCGTGTCCGAGCTGAAGGTTGCATTCGTCATGG
>CAYMME010000063.1:0-24274 GCA_964391465.1 uncultured Planctomycetales bacterium | reverse complement strand
GTGGCCATCGTCGGATACGCGATCGGCATCGGCGCCAGCCAGATCGTCATACACTTCTGGGGGCAGGGCGGGACGGCGGTTTCGATGCACGCCCCACCCACGCTCTACTACCTGCTCCTGCCCGTTACGCTGGCCATGTGCATCGTGTCGAGCCTGTTCGCGGCGGGCAAGGCGTTGCTCCTCTCCCCCGCGGAGGTGTTCCGATGACGCCGCTGGCCGAACTGCGAGGCGTCTCGAAGCGCTACGGCCGGGCCGAGGCGGCGACCCAGGCTCTGCGCGGCGTGGACCTGCGCGTCCACTGCGGCGAGGTCATTCTGATCGTCGGGCCGTCCGGCAGCGGGAAGACGACACTGCTGCAGACAATCGGACTGCTGCTGCCCAGCGACACCGGCGAGGTGCTGATCCGGAACCGGCGCATCGGCTGGGCCGATCCGGCGGCCTTGGTCAGGTGCCGTCGGGACGAGGTGAGCTTCATCTTTCAGGAGTTCAACCTGCTCGAGGCACTGAGCGTCCACGACAACGTGGCCCTCGTGAGCCGACTGCACGAGCCGGATGCTCGTCGCCGTTCCACACGCACCGAATCCGCACTCAGGCGTGTCGGGCTCAGCGACGTCGCCCGCCGCGACCCAAGAACGTTATCGGGCGGACAGAAGCAGCGCGTCGCCATTGCCCGGGCCCTGGCCAGTCCGGCCCGTCTGATCCTCGCCGACGAGCCGACCGGCAACCTCGACTGGCACTCGGCCGAGCCGATCGTCCGCCAACTCGCTTCGTTGGCCAACGAGGACGGCCGGTGCGTTATAATGGTGTCACACGATGTGCGTCTCGAACCGTACGCCCATCGGATCATCCACCTCGTGGAGGGCACGATCATCGACGACCACGCGACCACGACCAGCAGTGGCGGCCGACCGCAGCACAATGGCGGCGATTTGCCGCAAGCTGGTGCCACGGCGATCGAGCGTTCCCCCGGCGGAATGCGCTGGTGGTGGGCAGTCCTTGCGGTGCTCGTGGTGCTCGCTGTCAGCGCCCACCAGTTGCGCGACGTTCTCGTTGGACCGCCTTCCGCACCGGCGGCGCCGCCGCTGCACACCGTGGAGGCCCCACTTGGAAACGGTGCGGTGGTCGCGGCCGCACCGGCGGTGGTCGAGCCGGTGACCAAGGCCGTTGCTCTGCGGTCGGAACGTCCCGGGCGCATCAAGGCGATCCTGAAACAGGCCGGCGAACGCGTGAAGGCAAACGAGCCGGTCGTGCGACTGGACGACGAGCCGGCTCGGGCCCTGGTGGCCGAGACCGAAGCGCTTGTCGAGGAACGCCGCAAGGCCCTCGACGTGGCCCGCGCCCAACTGAAGGAGCTCAACGCCGACTACCGCCCCGAGCGGATCGCGGCGGCCGAGGCGCGCGTGCAACGCACGGTCGCAGAACTGGACCGGGCCCAACGCGAGAGGAAGCGCCGCGAGCGAATGTCTCAGACCGACGCCGTCAGCGAGGACGAACTGGCGAACGCGACCGAGGAAGTCCGTATCGTCGAGGCCGCTCAGGCCGAGGCGCGGCACTTGCTGTCCCTGCTGGAAGCCGGCCCCACGGAGGAGGAGGTCGCCGTTGCAGACGCGCGCATCGCCCAGGCCGCCGAGGCGCTTGAGCAGGCGACCCGAGTGCTCGACCGGGCGAAGATCGAGCTGGATCGCCACGTGATCCGCAGTCCGTTCGATGGTGTGGTTCTGTACCGCCACCTCGAACCCGGCGAGGTGGTGGGCGGCGTGAGCGCCGGCGCGATGGGGGTCAACGCGACGGGCGTGGTCGTGAACGACACGCTGCGGCCAATCCTCACCGTCGGCAACATTGACCGGCTACAGCTCCGGGCCGAGGTCGACGAGGCGGATATCGGACGTGTACGCGTCGGGCAGCCCGTCATCGCGACGGCCGAAGCCTTTGGCGACCGCACCTTCGCCGGAACGGTCACCAGACTCGAGCCGGTCATGGGGCGAAAGAACATCCGCACCGAGCGACCGACGGAACGGCTCGACACGAAGGTCCGTGAGGTGGTGATCGCCCTGAACCCGTCCGGCGAATCTGCCACCGCCGCGCTGCCCGTCGATCTGCAGATGACTGTCCGTTTCCTCGCAGACGGCGCGGCATCCAGGCCGGCGAAGCCGTAGCGTCAGGCCCCAGGCGGAGTGCGGCATCTTTTCGGACCTCGCGTTTGTCAGCCGCGAGTCGCCTGGCTATACTGACACTGGTGGGATGGAGTCCCCCCAAGGCACGTCCACTTGACCGAGTCAGACAGGAAGTACGGGGGCAAAAGGCAGGATGTCAGCGGTCGGATTCGTCATTGCGGGAATCGTGCTCGTGGGCGCGGTGGCTTGGCTGCTGGCGCCGGTGCTCCTCGCGCGGCTCTTGCCTCCGATCCGCGCCGAGAACCTCGGGTTCAAGTGCCGCGGGTCCGATCTGGAGTTGGCGAACGAAGTCGGGACGGCGTTCCGAGCCGGAGCCCGCGCCCGGCTGCTCCGCGGCCCGGACAAATGGGTCGAACCGTGCGAGGCGGCGGGCCGGCACTACCGTCCTTTTGCCTATGAGGGTGCGGCCCTGGGCCACTCGGCGCTGTGTTCGGTTGGCCGGGCGCAGTGGCCGATGCTGAACGAGCAGATCATCGCTCGTCAACCGGGCATGACGTACCTTTTCCATGTGGGCGTGGGGTTCTGGGGAGCCTTTCGATACGGACGCCGACCCGCCCCACTGTTCTCCCACATCCAGACCTACGACCCCCTCTATCGCTACCTGTGCCTGGACGGATACGGTTTCAAGTTCGGTTTCTTCGACTTTCTGGGCGACCGCTCCGCCATCGACCACTTGTGCAGCCTGCCCGGCTACTACCGGAACGCCGCCTACCAGGGCTTCGGCCGGTCGCTGTGGTTCTGCTACATGCAAGACCGGCGCGGGCTGTTCGAGACGGTGTCGAGCGTAGGCGCCGAGCACGATACGGACGTGATCGCGGGAACGGGACTGGCCGCGAGCTTCGCTCACGTGCACGAACCGGACCGGGCCCTGGATCTGGCCGTTGCCGTCCCGGCCGAGTGGCGCAAACACGTGCATCTGGGAATCACGTTCGGTTTCAAGGCGCGGCAATTGGCGGACCGATCCTATTTCGAGCAGTGCGTACAGGTGCTGCCGACACCTGTGGTCAGCACCATGCTCGATGCGATTGGGTTGTGCGATGCCGTCGAGGCCGACGTGCGATCACGCAACCTTGACGACCCCTACCGCACGTGGCGGGAGGAGTTGACAGAACAGATGGAACAGCTTCGACTGTGGGATCGAGCCCACGACGCCCGGGCCATCAGAGCCCCCGGAGTCGGGTCGAAGCCCTAGCGGCGAGCCCATGAACCGCTTCGTCGTATGACATGTGCCAGCAACCCCGGACGGGGAGGAACGAAAGCCATGATTGACGCGGACAAAGCCAAGAAGGAAGTGCTGGACTGGATCGCCGAAGCGGTACAAAGCCAGCCGGAGCAGATCGACCAGGACAAGCCGCTGCCGGAAGTGGGCCTCGACTCCAGCGATGCCGTGCACTTGGTGTGCACCGTCGAGGCGGTCCTCCAGACGGAGCTTCCGGAGGATGTGATGGAGCAGGTTGGGACGGTACGGGACATCCTGGCGATGATCGATGCTCACGTCGCGGCCGCTCAGCAGTCGGCCGCGTGACCCGTTGATGGCGCATCTCCACGCGAACTCTGAGAGAACCTGCGGGCCTTGACTCAACCGGATGTGATCATCACGGGCATGGGGGTCGTTTCGCCGATCGGCCACGGCCCCGACGCCTTCTGGGACGCGCTCATGAACGGCAAGTCCGCGGCGGCGCCGGTACGCTCGTTCGATTCTTCGTCTCTCGCCCGGCACACCGGATGTGAGATCACATCGCTTCCCGAGTCGGATCGCCCGATCGACAGAGCGCTGGTCGGAGGTGGTCGCTGCACGGATCTGGCGGTTCTAGCCGCTCGGGCCGCGCTTGCGGATGCAGGGTTGAACGGTGACGCCCTCCGCGACAAGCGCGTGGCCGTCACAGTCGGCAGCACCATGGGCGAATCGGAGTGCATTGAGACCGTCTACGACGATCTCACGGACCAGCCGGTCCCCGAGGGCGCCTTCGCAAACGTCGTGCGCAACGCTCCCGGCCGGCTCAGTCGCGCGGTCGCAACGGAAGTCGCCCCCGCCCGGCCTCGCTGTCTCGATTTGCATGGGGCATGCGCGGCCGGAAACATGGCGCTGGTCAAGGCGCTGAACCTGCTGCGTTTCGACCATGCCGACGTCGTGCTCGCGGGCGGCGCTGACGCGTTCAGCCGCTTTGCATTCGTGGGCTTCATGCGCAACCGCGTGATGGCCAAGGAACACTGCCGCCCCTTCGACAAGAAGCGCGACGGACTGCTCGTGGGCGAGGGTGGATGCATGTTCCTGCTGGAGCGTGCGAACGACGCAATCGGCAGGCAACGGCATGCGATCGTGCGAGGAGGCGGACTGAGCTGCGATGCATACAATCCGACCGCGCCTCACCCGGACGCCCGTGGCATGATCGATGCCGTCGAGGCCGCCATGACCGACGCCGCGATGCCGGCGGAGACGATTCAGTATGTCTCGGCCCACGGAACGGGCACACCGCGCAACGACGGAGTTGAATGGAAGGCCATTGACCACTGCTTCCCGGCCGGAACGCCGTTCAGCTCGATCAAAGCATTGACCGGCCACACCATGGGGGCGGCCGGAGCACTGGAGGCCGCCGCGTGCATCCTGGCCTTACGCGAGCAGCACCTCATCCCGAACTGGAACTTCGAGACGCCGACCGTCGACGGCTCCGCTCAACCGGTCCGCGAGCCACGGGCGACGGAATTGGAGTCCGTCGCCAATCTCTCGTTCGGCTTCGGTGGCTACAACAGTTGTGTCATCTTGGGACACGCGTGAGGATGGCACGACAGGAGGGATCAGACGCCCGCCCGAGCGTCTGCGCCGGCGCGTTCCCACAACCGGCGGCAACGAGTAGAATCCGTCGACTTCACGGGCACGTTCCGCTCTCCCGCGGTCGTATCCCGAATCGCGAGCAAGTTCGCACATGAGCACAACGGATGCTGTGGTGGTGACGGGGCTCGGCGCAATCACGGCGCACGGGCCCACGCTGCCCACGACGGTTGCGTCGATCCGCGGCGGGACGAATGCAGTTGCGCCGCGCGAGCTGGCGGTGCTACCGACGCGCACTCGACCGTACCTGCTCGCGGGAGCGTATCCAGTGACTGAGGATCAGTTGCCCGAGCGCACCGCGTCGGTCCTTCGTGATGTCGGACTGTCGGATCACGTCGACTTGCGGTTCACGATCGCCGCGTCTGCCGAAGCGTTGCACGACTCAGACTTGGCGTACGACGAAGCTGACAACCGCGTAGGCAGCGTGCTCACGTTCGAGGCGCCGGGCATGGAGCGCGTCGTCACCACGCTCTTCGCGAGCATGGCTGCGCCAGCCGGAGACGGACCGCCCGATGACGAAGCCCTGGCCGCAATGGTGGCGGCGTTGGGTGAGGGCTTCTATCGCACGCAGAGCTTCGTGTACACGCACGCGTTCGGCAAGGTCTTCAAACTCCACGGGTTCACCACATGCGTCAACAATGCGTGCTCGTCGGGCATTCATGCCCTGGACGTGGCTGCAGGCATGATCCGATCAGGGCGCGCCGATGCCATGATCGTGACCGGCGGCGAGCACTTCGAAACCGGAGTGCGCCCGGCGTTCTTCGAACGACACGGCTTCTACGCGACCCGGCCCCCGGTCCGACCCTTCAGCGATGAACCTACGGGTTTTGTCGTCGGCGAAGGTGCCGCGGCGATCGTCCTCGAGTCGGAAGCGGCGGCGTTGCGACGTGGCGCTCATGTCTACTGCCGAATCCACCCGGCCGCATTCGCCCAGCAGAGCTGGCATCAAACACTACCGAACGTGCGCGATCGCAGACTCGTGGGCGTCGCCCGGGCGGCGCAGGTTGCAGCGGGAATCGGGCCGAGCGACATCGACGCCGTCGTCCCACACGGAGCGGCCACCCGTGTGTCGGACGAGTACGAACTTGACTGCCTCAAACAAGTGCTGGAGGGGCGTGCCGAGTTTCCGCCCGTCTACGCATTCAAGGGGCACGTCGGTCATCTTCTGGGCGCCAGCGCTATCCTCGACGCAGCCCTGACGGCGGTGATGCTGAGCGAGGGGCAGGTCGTAGGCGACCCGGTGCGAACTTCAAGCGGCGACAATCCTGTTGTACGGGACACCCGGACGGTTCTCAAGACGGCCACGGGGTTCACCGGCCACGACGCCGCCGTCGTGCTCACGCGCTGCCCGGACGCGTGATCGCGGCGAGCAACTCCGGCGGATCGTTCTGCCCGCCCACAGCCAAGCCGGTCGAAGCATGCTCCGCAACTGACCACGTAGGCAACGTACCGTCCGGATCATCGAAAGAGATGACGGGGATGGGTGATCCCGACAGGCTCGCGATGACCGTCGCGACCTGTGCCGCACTGCCCCACGCGAAGGTGTTCCCCCAAATCAGAGTCGGCGCCGTGAACGTGGTGACGGCATCAGTCTCGATGAGCCGGTCGAGTTGACGCCCGCACGACGACCGGCGGTCCTGCCGGTTGCTCAGGTCGACGGCAACCACATCGAAGCGGCCGTGCTGCTCACCACAGAGCGGTTCGATGAGGGCAAGGATCGTGGCATTCCGCTGCCGGGCGTGCGGCTCTCGCTCGAGGACGAAGGAGCACGCACCTTCCGCATACGCAGAGCCGGCCAGCGACGGCGCGGGAGTCGGGCCCGCACGGTTCAAACCATCGATCAGCTCCTCGGCCAGTACGTCGGCGCCGCCTGCGATGACGTGGTCGACCGCGCCGCTCTCGAGCAAGGCACAGGCCTCCAACAACGCCGCCAAGCCTGAGTTCGCCCCCGCACAGACGGTCAGGTTGGCCCCTTGCAGGTCGAGAAGGCGCGCGACCGTTGAAGCCGCGTAGTTCCCGACCGTCTCGGGGAACTGCAAGGGCGTCACGAAACGCGAGCCGCTCTCCTTGAGCTGGCGGCCGAAGCCGATCATCGCCGTCTGGCCGGAGAACATCGTACCCAGCACGCAACCCAGTCGGTTCCGGGCCATCTCGTCCGCGAGCCCGGCCTGACGGCACGCCAACCTGCCTGCGCTAACGGCCAGGCCGGCCAGACGGTGCCCGAACCCGCCGTGCGGACCGAGTTCCTTCCGGGATGCCTCGTCCGGCTCCGCCGTGGCAAACGCACACGAAGCGAGCCGACCGTCGTCCAGCGCGGCGCAACGGGTGAGCACCTCCGAAGGCGCGCCGGTTCCATCCGGCGTCACCCAGCCCGCTCCTGTGATCGCAATTGGTTCAGCCACTCGATCTTGCTCCATTGCCCGGGCGGCGCACTGCGCCTCGACCCCGACGCGGCATCCAGTGCTGGTGTACCGTGCCGGCACGTCCGCCGCAACCGCAACGCCTGATCGTCCCCGCTGGACCCGAGGATACGAATGGGTCCGATAGCGCAGTCCGTGTAGCAATGCCGTCCCGACCGATCCCCTGTCGACCTTCGGATCGCGATTGCTACTCGGGCATCGCGGATCGTGGCAATCATCGGACCTGACTTCATTCCGGCCCCTGGCACGTCGATACATCCTGGGCGAGGCAGGATGCTCGAGGGGGCATCCGGACAATCAACGCACGTGTAGCGCGCAACGGCCTGAACGGGAGCGAGAGCTGCATGCCCAAGAAAGCACTCATTACCGGAATCACAGGGCAAGACGGATCATACCTGGCCGAGTTTCTGCTTGGGAAAGGCTATGAAGTCTACGGCATCATCCGCCGGTCATCCTCGTTTCCCACGGCCCGGATCAATCATCTGTACAGTGACCCTCACGAAACGACTCCGCGAATTCAACTCATCTACGGGGATCTGACCGACGCGTCGAATGTCGACAGCGTCCTCAACGATGTCCAGCCGGATGAGGTCTACAACCTTGGTGCCCAGAGCCACGTACGCGTGAGCTTCGATCAACCGCTCTACACGGGCCAGGTCAATGCGCTGGGGACGCTGAACGTACTGGAGGCCGTCCGCCGAATGAAGCCGGCCCCGCGGTTCTACCAAGCCTCATCGAGCGAGATGTTCGGAGAAGCGTTCGAGCTGCCGCAGACCGAGACCACGCCGTTTCATCCGCGGTCGCCGTACGGATGCGCCAAGGTGTACGCCTACTGGCAAACGCTCAACTACCGTGAAGCCTACGGGTTGTTTGCCTGCAACGGCATCCTGTTCAATCACGAATCACCGCGCCGCGGCGAGACCTTCGTCACTCGCAAGATCACGCGTGCGGCCGCGCGCATCAAGCTCGACCTGCAGAAGAAGCTTCACCTCGGAAACCTCCAAGCCAAGCGTGACTGGGGCTTCGCGGGGGACTACGTCGAAGCGATGTGGCTCATGCTCCAGCAGGATGAGCCCGGCGACTACGTCGTGGCGACGGGCGAGACGCACTCGGTCGAGGAGTTCGTGGCCGAGACGTTCCGGCACCTTGACCTGGACTGGCACGACCACGTGGAGATCGATCCGCGCTACCTACGACCGGCCGAAGTGGACGTGCTACTGGGCGACGCCTCCAAGGCGGCCCGCGTTCTCGGCTGGCGGCCCCGCGTCGGATTCAGGGAACTCGTGCACCTGATGGTGGAGCACGACCTGGAGTTGGCCCACAAGGAACGCCTGATCCAAGACGCGAACACCGGGACGGCATTCACAACCGCCACCGTGTTGGACGGCCTCACGACGCCCGCGGCAACGGCCCACTAGCGCCGCGGACGACTGACACCGTCACTTGCGATCGGCTTGCTTCTTGCTGTTCCCGAACGACGGCTTCTTCGCGGGAGCCGAGGTCACTGCCTTGGCAGCGGCTTCGGCCGCGGCGCGTTGACTCGGCTTGATCAGGTACTCCACGCGGCGTCTGAGCTCGGCGAAGAGGCTTTGGGCGAGCTTCTGCTCCTCGGGGCTGGGCGCCCCGCCGGCCTGAACACCTGCACCGGACTGTCGGCCCGCTTTAACACGGTCCTGATACCCGCCGACGATCTTCGTCGCCGCCGCGCGTTGCACGTCGTCAAAGTCGTAGCGAGCCGCAAGGTCCTCGACGTACGCCCCCCACTTCTCGAACGGAACAGCATCCTTGTCGGAGTGCGGCTTCTTTCCCACAGTCGGGCGGTTCTTCTCGACTCGCCGCTTCGCCGCCTCCAGTTGACGACGAAGCGTGGTCGCCGTCGCCGTGAGCTTGGCCGGGACACCCTTCTTGGCCTTGCGGAGCTCGGCGATGGACTCTTCAACGCCCTGCAATTTCGCCTCGAGCCTCACGACCTGCTCACGATCCCGCCTGCGGCGAGCCGACTCGGCTTCCGCATCGGGGCCATTCGACTCGGCCTCCGAGGTCGTGGACTCCTCGCCCGAACTCCTGGCCAGACGCTGTTCCAGACGCTCGGCAGCAAGTCGCAAGCGATGCGGCACCGGCTCGTCAATGGACTCGAACTGTCGCATCACTCTGTGCATCTTCTCGAGCTTCTCGACCGCCCGGCGATGCTCTTCGTCCGCGGTGGGAGTCTGTGGAGGCGCGGCTTTCGGCGACGCAGCCTTTGGCGGCGCGACCGTGGGTGGCGCAGCCTTCGGTGGCTCGGCCTTTCGCGGCGCAGCCTTCGGCGGGGCCGCCTTGGGTGACGCAGCATCGGCCGGAGGCGGAGGTGACTGGCCGATCGCCTCGGTGAGTCGGCGTTCCATTTCCGCCGACTGCTCGTCGGTCTTGTTGTCGACGGGGGGCCCCTGCCCCACCCCCCTGGCGATCTGATCGCGCACCTTCTGGGCCCGGGCCATAGCACGAGCGCGAGCCGCGTCGTGGGGTGACTGTGGCGAGGCGGGCTCAGGCGGCCCCGCCGCGGGGGGCGACGCGGGCTCCGAAGCCTCCACAACCTCCGATCCCGGCTCGGGCGGCCCCATCAGACCGTCACGGCGCTTCAGCAGATGCTCGGGCACCGGTCTCCCCGTCGACTCGAGCTGCTCGATCATCCGCTCCACCTGAGCAAGCTCCCGATCGCTACGGCCGGATGCGGCACGGTCGCGCCCCCCGGAAGAGGGCGGTCGCCGATCGGACTTCCGGTCCTCCGGTGCGGCCGCCGGATTCCCAGGCTGGTCCGGCGATGGCTCCTCGAGATCGCCGCGGGTCAACTGGTCGTCCAGCGCTTCGGCCTTGCGGAAGAGAGACTCAGGCACGGCCCGACCTTGGCTCTGAAGGGTCTCGATCTGGCGAACGAGGTTGTCCAGGTCGCGTTCGACGCTGGCGCGCGACTTACGAGGCTCCCGCTGATCCGGGGCCGGCTCGGCTCCGTCAAGCTCGATCTCCAGCATCTCCGCTCGTTCCAGAAGCGACTCGGGAACGGGATCACCCCGGGCCTCGAGGGCCTCGATGCGCCGAATCAAGCTTTCGAGCTCGCGTTCGCGGCGGTTTCCGGTGCTCCGACGATTGGACTGTCGTCGCCCCCCCTGCTGCTCCGAGACCAGACGCTGCACCTCGGCATAACGTTGCTGCAGGTCGGGAGGCACCGGTTGGCGGGCCCTGCGCAAGTCGTCCATGTCCCGCTTCAGGGCATCACGCTCTTCGATGAGATCGGGATCCACGTCGCGGTCGCTCCGCCCGCGACGTCCGTAGATCTCGTCGCGCAGTTCCCGCTCGTAGGCCTCCAACTCGGGAGGGACTTCCCTGCCGGCGTTGCGAAGCTCCCGGATGTCGCGGCGTGTCTCCTCGTACTCCGCACGGATTTCGGGATCCACGCTGCGGCTGGAGCCCCGCCGACGGTCGGAACCGCGGCGCCGCCCGTAGAGCTCATCGCGCAGTTCCCGCTCGCGTTCGGTCAGCTCGGGCGGCACTTCCAGACCTGCGGCCCGCATGTCTCGAATGTCGTCGCGCAGCGCTTCGTATTCCTCGCGCCGTTCGGGGTCCTCCCTGCTGCTGCGACGGCCAGCTCCGGAGATGATCTCACGGAGTTCTTGCTCGCGCTCGGTCAGTTCGGGCGGAATGGGCTCGTTCGCTCGCCGAAGCTCGAACAGGTCCCGTCGCAGCTCGCGCAGCTCCCCAGCCGCCTCCGCAACCGGATCCGAGTCGATCAACTCGACTTGGGCAACCGCCTCTCGGGGCGAGGCCCAAAGCCCCGCCAGGATCCCCGCGGACAGTAAGATTCGACCGACCCGTCTCATGACGACCTCCCGCCGAACGGCTGGGCCCGCCCACGACTCCCGGGCCCTTCCGACGATGCCCCGGCAGGGCCCGGAGCGAATTCCGCTATCCTATGAACACCGGCTCGTGCGAGACGTTCCGATCCGGGGCCCGCCTCGATCAGAACCACCCAACGGTGGTGCCCCATAACCGGTTCAGCCGCATCATTGTAGCACGATCGCCGAAAACTAGGGTGGACCGACACCGCCGACCGTGTACAATGTGGATCGGAGGCATGCCGGACGCTCATCCAGTAAGAAAAGGAGCAATCCTGTCATGAAGCAACGCATGGCTGTCGCGGCATTTCTCGCCCTGTGGCTCCCTGCCTCAGTGCTGGCCCAGGCTCCAATCGACGTGTGGATCACCACCGACGCCAATGGCGGAGTTGGCCAGAGCACGCTCCAGACGGGCACCAACCACGTGTACGTCTTCGCCAGCGGGACCGCCGGCATTGACGACTTCCAGTTTGACCCGAGGCCGGCGCCGGCGGGTATCGAACCGGGACAGGCGCTGGCCGATCTGGGCGCAGCGTTCCAGGGGTCCGGCCTGACGGCGCTCGAGTTGGGGGCGTTCGACAAGTTTTTCGGCTGGTCGAAGTTCCTCGATGAGAGCGTCCAGATTACCGGACCGACGATTCTGGTGTCCTTCCAGGTGACCGTGCTTTCCGGGTCCACAGGTGATGATGCGGCGCTCGATCTCGCGGGCGATACCTTCTCCGTCAGCGTGGACGGAACGCGCTACGACTCCGTTCAGAACGGCAATGACGCCCTTCGGATTGCCGGCCCGGCATCCGGCGGTGGCGGGGGTGGAGGTGGCGGCACGACTGATCCTGGCACCACAGACCCCGGTACGACTGACCCGGGCACGACGGATCCCGGCACCACTGACCCGGGCACGACGGATCCCGGCACCACAGACCCCGGTACGACGGATCCCGGCACCACAGACCCCGGTACGACTGACCCGGGCACAACGGATCCCGGAACTCAGGACCCGGGTACATCGTCACCTGGTGGCTCGGGGGGAAGCTCCGATCCGCCGGTGACGACGCCTCCGGTGGGCACGGGTTTCTGCGGTCCCGTCGGTGCGGTCGAGATGTCCGTTCTGTCCCTGGCCCTCGGGCTTCTGGGTTGCTCGGGATGCCGGCGACGGCAGGGGTAGCGGCTTGGGCTACGCCATGGCGTCGGCTACACTCTAGCGATCGTGACGCTCGCTTCTGACACCGCCGACGCCCGACGTCTCCATACCCTCCTCACAGGCATGGTCGAACGAGGTGCGGCCGACCTACATCTGGTCGTGGGATACCGCCCCGTCTACCGCGTCCACGGCGGACTCGAACCCGTCGGCGACACGCCGCTGACCGCGGAGCAAACCGCGGCCATGATCGACGCCATTCTTCCCGTCTCGATACGCGAGATGCCTGAGCGGCCGAGCGACTGCGACTTCTCGGCCGAGATCGATCACACCGGCGGCAGCGAGCGATTCCGGGTCAATCTGTTCATCCACCAGGGTCAATGCGGTGCGTGCTTCCGACGCGTACCTGTCGAGATCCCCACGCTCGAGTGGCTAGGCTTCCCCACCGACCTGGCGGACCGGATCGTCCACCGGACCAACGGACTCGTCCTGTTCACCGGCATCACCGGCTCGGGCAAGACCAGTTCCATGGCTGCTCTCGTGAACATCCTGAACGACGAGGGCGGATACCGGATCGTCACCATCGAAGAGCCGGTGGAGTATGTCTTCCCGAAGAACGAACGAAGCGTGGTCTCGCAGCGCGAGGTCGGCGCCGACGTGCCCACGTTCGACAGCGGCCTGCGGTTCGCCCTGCGGCAGGACCCGGACGTGATCCTGGTAGGCGAGATCCGCGACCGCCCCACCGCCGAGATGGCCTTGGCGGCGGCCGAAACCGGCCATCTCGTCTTCTCCACCCTCCACACGCGCGACGCCAAGGGCGCGGTGACACGATTCGTGGACCTGTTTCCGCGTGACTCTCAGGACGACGTCCGAACGCAGCTCTCGCTGTCGCTCCGGTACGTGATCAGCCAGCACCTTCTGCCCTCCGCGGTCCCCGGTGAAAGACGCATCCTCGCCCTGGAGGTGATGTACAACAATCACGCGGTGGGCACCGCGATTCGGTCGGGGAAGATCGAGAAGCTCGAATCGGCAATCCAGACCGGACGGCGGGATGGGATGATCACGCTGGACGATCAGATCCTGCGACTCGTCAAGGAGGGTCGGATCACGGCCGAGGTCGGGTCCCGTCACGCCAAGGACGCCGAGGGCACGTTCGGTTGGAGCGTGGGCGACCTTCAAGTCTGCCGCAAATGCGGCTACCGGCTCAAGGGGCTCCTGGAGCGAAGGTGCCCGGAGTGCGGTACGCCGTTCTGACGAGAACTGCTGCCGACCTGCACTGCCGCTGATGGTCGGGTCCCCATCGAATCGGCGAAACCCCATCCGAATTCCGAGGCGACTGAGCTGAACCGGCCACATGGGCCCATTGCCCCCCGCGTTTGCGCTTGTGGCTCGGATCCGGCGCAGCGAAGAGGCCGCCCATTGCGGGCGGCCTCTTGGATTGCGTGTGTCTGGCTGAACTGGGTATAGCAGCCCCTACTTCCGCCACATGGCCTGGTAGCCGGTGTGCATCATCAGGTGGTCGAGCAGGATCATGGCCATGAAGGCTTCGCCGACCGGCCAGATACGGGCTACGAGCGTCGGGTCGCGCCGGGTCACGGCCTGGAGAACGGTGCTCTCGCCGGTGACTTTGTCGACCGTTTCCTGATCCTTGCTGATGGTCGGCGTGGGCTTGACCACGAGTCGGGCCAAGAGCGTCTGGCCGGTGGTCAGTCCGCCCGTGATCCCGCCGGCGTTGTTGCTACGGAAGTGGACGTGCTTCTGGTCGTCGCCGTAGAGTTGGTCGTTGTTTTCGAAGCCGGTCATGTCCTTGACCCTCGCCCCGGCCCCGATCTCGACGGCCTTGACCGCCCCGATGCTCATCATGCGGCCCAACTCACCGTCGAGCTTCCGGAAGACAGGCTCGCCCAATCCCGCGGGAACGCCGGTGGCCACGACCTCGACGACACCACCGCTCGAGTCGCCGGCCTTCTTGATCTCGACGATCTTGGCGAACATCTCGTCGGCGGCTTCGAGGTTCGGACAGAACAGACTCGGGTGCACGCCGTGCTCGGCCCGCAGCTTCTCGGTGTCCATGGGCACAGGCTTGAACTTGCCGATCATGTTCTCGACCTCGACGAGGGTCGGCAGCTTCTCGAGGAAGCGCATGCCCGGCTTGATCCGGCCCGACTTGTAGACGAACTGCCAGATCGGATCGTGCTCCTTGCGGATGCGGTGGTAGGCGACCGACTTCTCGCGGATCTCCTCGAGGGGCACATCCGGCGCCACTACGCCCGCAGCCTCCTTGACGTAGGCGGTCACCTGGATGCCCTTGGTGGCGAGGATGGCCTTGGCCACGACTCCCGCGGCCACGATCGTCGAGGTGTATCGCCCGCTGAAGATCCCCGCCCCGATCGCGTCATCCCAGTGGTCATACTTCCGATACGACGCATACGAAGCGTGACCGGGCCGCGGCGTGCGGTTCGTCTCCTGGTACTGCTCGATGTGCTCGAAATGCCGGTCGAGGTTCGGCAGCAGGATGACGAACGGCGTGCCGTTGGTGCAGCCCGCGTTCGTGAAGCCCGGCATGGTATCGGCGGCGTTGATCCCACTGTAGATGATGGGGATGTCCGGCTCGCGCCGGGGTGAGGTCAACTCGCCCTGGCCCGGCTTGCGGATGAGCAGATCCTCGTAGATCTGCTCCTCGGTAATCATCATTCCGGGTGGCACGCCCTGCAAGTTGACACTCAGGCCGTCCTGGTAGGACCCGCCCGCCACGGTCACCTGAAACATCGTTCCCAAGTCGCAGCCCAGCATCCGTCATCACTCCTTCTAGGGGTTCGCGCAGCCTACCAGTATAGACAATCTGCGTCGGCTCGTCTCCCCCGTCTCGCCGAACGATACCGGCGGCGTACGGGGACCGCTAATGTACCCGATTCTGATCGAAGAACGCCACCACACGCCTCTGGTAGCCGGGGAAATCGACGGCCAGGACGTTGCTGTGCAGGCCGGGCCCGAGCCATCGGGACTTTGGCTGGCTCGCGTGGTCGTACAAGGTCGCCATGTTGGCAGGCGGGATCACGAAGTCGCCCCTTCCGTGAATGAACAGCACTGGTCGTCCAGCCATTTCGGACAGTGCCGGCCTGGAATCGAGATCCCAGAGTGATCCGCCGGCGTGGAGTGACATCGCCCCGATGAGGAGGTCCGCGACTACCGGGCCGACGACGGGAATGCGGCCGGTGTGGTGTCGTGCGAGGGACCGGGCCGAGACGTAGGCGCTGTCCAGGACGAGGGCCTCGATCCGCTCGTCAGTGGCGGCCGCGCGCACGAGAGCCATGGCACCCATGGACGAACCGAGACCGAAGACGTGCCGGGCACGAGCAGGCCGTTCGATCTTCAACCAGTCCACCGCAGCCGTCACGTCAGCCGTCTCGTGCAGGCCGAAGGTTGACGTGTGCCCGTCGCTCTCCCCGTGCCCCCGAAAGTCGAAGATCAGGCTGCTGTAGCCCTTGTCCCGGAACAGGCTGACAAAGGCGATGACGTTGCCCTTGTTAGCTCCGAGCCCGTGACAGATCACCACCGTCGCGTCGCTTGCGTCATCGGGAAAGAACCAGCCGGAGATCTGCAGCCCGTCGGTCGTCGGGAAGCTCACGTGCTCGATCGGCATGCCGGCGTAGGGGCCGAGATCCTCCGCGTTGCCGATCTTGAACCGATGGATCAACGAGCCGAACGCGAGCGGGACGAATAAGAACAGCGTCAGGCAGAACCGCAACGGTCCTACCATTGGCAACACCGCTGCCCACCGGCGCCGCTTGCGACCCCCGATTCGACGCAAGCCCCCTGCGGCTCGTCGAGTCAGCCGTCCCCAACGACGGAACCGCTCGCCCAGCCGGCCGGCGGTGCGGACCCACACCGCCCACGCGAGACGCCAGCCGAGCACGAAATACGTGGCCCAGAGAACCTCCGGCCAGAGCACACGCCCGGCCGCCACATGCGCGACGAACGCCTCGGCCCCAGCCATGAGCCCGACGATCGCGGCAACATAGACCGCAACCTGCCACGCGCGAATGCGTCGCACACGGGGCCACCCGAACCACAGCAGCGCGCCCAGCGCCGGAACCATGAGGACGATCACGGTTTCGCCGGCGTGGGCCGTGAATCGGTTCAGGATCGGGAACAGGGCTGCGCAGACAACCGCAACGACGGCGCAGAGTCTGCCGACACGGCGTTGTGCGCTACGGAGCATATCTGCGGAGATTATCCGGTCTGCACCGACTCGCAAGCCCGGTGGGGCATAGTCGTCAGTGGATTGCCCGTCCCCCACCCTTCGCAAACGGCCGCGAAGGATGGGGCACCCGGCTATCTCAATTGAAGCGTATGAATGCAGAACCAGGAGATCTTCGTCGCGCGTGACGAGGTAGTCGGCGCGCGCGGCAGCAGCCAAGGCACGGCAGGTGAACGGGTGACCATGCGAGTAAGGTAAGAAGGTAAGAAGGTAAGAACATTGGAAGGGTGTGAAGAGGCTGCCGCGATGGCTCGGCGGCCATCCCTCATCGTTCATCCTTCATCACTCATCCAGACCGCACCTGTCTGGACCCGCTCGGTGGCGTTCGGGGCTCGGATGTGGGCTGCGCGGGTCAGTCGCGGAGGGCGGCCTGGCGCTTGAAGTGGTCTTCCAGGACGAGGGCGGCCATGGCTTCGACTACGGGGACGGCGCGGGGGACGAGGCACGGGTCGTGGCGGCCTTTCGTCGAGATGGTCGTCGGCTCGCCATCCGTATTGATCGTTCGCTGCGGTGTGCTGATCGATGAGGTCGGCTTCATGACCACGCGCAGGACGATGTCCGCGCCGTTGGAGATGCCGCCGAGAACGCCGCCGGCGTGGTTGCTCAGGAATCCGTTCTCGTCCAGCTCGTCGTTGTGCTCGCTGCCGGTCATGTCGGCGGCGGCGAAGCCGGCCCCGAACTCGACGCCCTTCGTGGCGTTGATCGAGAGCATGGCTTTGGCCAGATCGGCGTCGATCCGGTCGTACACCGGCTCGCCGAGTCCCGCCGGGACTCCGGTGATCCGGCACTCGACGATCCCGCCGAGACTGTCGCCGCGGGCCCGGGCGTCCTCGACGGCCGCGACCATCTTGGCGGCCGCCACGGGGTCGCACGCTCGCATGGGGTTGCGCTCGATCTCGTCGAGGTCCACGGTCTCGCAGGCCACGCCGCCGGCGCGGGTGGCGTAGGCCACGATCGACACCCCCCGGCGAGCGAGCAACTGCCGGGCGACGGCCCCGGCCGCGACCCGGGCCGCCGTCTCCCGAGCCGAGGAGCGTCCGCCCCCGCGGTGGTCGCGGATACCGTATTTCTTCAGGTACGTGTAGTCCGCGTGTCCCGGCCGGAAGAGGTCTTTGATCGCATCGTAGTTCTTCGACTTCGCGTCTCGGCTGTAGATGATCATGAGCATCGGGGCGCCGGTGGTCTTCCCCTCGTACATCCCGGACAGGATCTCGACGGCGTCGGGCTCCTTGCGCTGGGTGGTCACCGACGACTGGCCCGGCCGGCGCCGGTCCATTTGTCGCTGGATATCGGCCAAGTCCAGCTCGACGTTCGAGGTCACGCCGTCAACGACGACGCCGACCGCCGGGCCGTGCGACTCGCCGAACGTCGTGATGCGGAACACTTCTCCGAAGCTGCTACCGGCCATGCGTGTGCTCCTCGATGCGGCGGACGAGCAGTTCGACGACAGCCTCCACGTCCAGCCCGTCCGCGTTCACCACCAGATCGGACAGGCGAAGATAATGCGGCTCGCGGTCGAGACACAAGCGGGCGAAATGTCCGGCCGGGTCGTCCGGCTCCAGGAACGCGGGCAGGCCGCTCCGCTCCACCCGTTCGAACAGTGCCCCGATGCACATCCGGAGATACACGACGACCCCGAGGTCGTGCAACGCCTCCTGAAGCTGGGGATTCATCGGCGTCGGACCACCGAGGGCCGCGACGTGGCTCTGGTCCGAACCCGCAATCTCGCGAGCGAGGGTGTGGACGACTTCCGTCTCGAGCCGGGTGAAGTAGTCCTCCCCGTACATGCCGTATATGTCGCGCACGGAAAGCCACTGACCCACGGCGCGCTCATGCTCCGCCTCGATCAGTTGATCGATATCGTAGAAAGGACACGACCACCGCGCGGCCAGAGCCGCCCCTGCCGTGCTCTTGCCACAGTGTTTCATACCGGCCAGCAGGACGTTCATCCGACCGGCATTATAGCACCTGGCGGCGGGCAATGCCGCATGGTCCGTCCGGCCGCACGAAACGCGATCACACCGTCCAGGGGGCTCGGTGCTTGCGGGAAAGGTGCTTCGATGCTTCCTCGTCGCCGATGATCGCTTCCTTCTCGGCGTCCCAGCGGAGCTTCCGGCCGACGCGGTAGGAGATGTTGGCCAGGTGCCCGGGTATCGAACTCACGTGGCCGATCTCGAGGTCGTTCTCCGTCTGCCGACCCGACCGCACGCAGTCGAGCCAGTTGCGCAAGTGGATCTTGGTGTTGTTGCCCTCACCCTTCTCGGCAATGGACGGCTTGCGCGTCTTGCGGTCCTTGCCTTGGTAGATCTCGTAGCCGGCTCGATTGATTTGGAGCGTGGCCTCGGTGCCGAAGAACTCGATGCCGTGGTCCATGTTCCCGTGGGGCGGCCAATTGTTGCCGTGCCGCATCGAGTAGGCCATCGTGTACCCGTCGCACTTGAAGACGGACTGCGTGGTGTCAGGCGTGTCCCGGTTGTCATCATGGACGAACTTGCCGCCCTCGGTCGTGACGGAACGGATGCTGTTGCCCATGGCCCACAGGACAATGTCGAACAGGTGCACGCCCCAAGCGTTGACCATGCCGCTCGAGTAGTCCCAGAAGAAGTAGAAGTTGAAGTGAAACCGGTTCGGGTTGAACTTTCGTTTGGGTGCCGGCCCGAGCCACAGGTCGTAGTCGACACCGGCCGGCGGGTCGCAGTCGTCGGGCTTGCCGATGTTGCCGGCCATCTGCCCGATGGACCAGCAGTTCCACACGTTGATGAGTGAAACCTTGCCGAGCTCACCGGCTTTGATGCGCTTGACGGCGCCGGCCCAGTGGTTGCCGCTGCGCTGCTGCGTGCCGATCATGGCGACGCGGTTCTGCTTGCGGGCGGCGTCGGCCACGATTCGCGCTTCGTGGATGTTCTGGCCGAGGGGCTTCTCGACGTAGAGGTCTTTGCCCGCTTTCATCGCCAACATCGCGGCCGGACAGTGCCAGTGGTCGGGCGTGGCGATCACCACGGCATCGATGTCCTTCTGGTCGAGGAGCTTGCGGAGGTCGGTGTGCTTCCGGCACGAGTCGCCCACCCTCAGAGCAGCCTTGTTCAGGCGAGCCTGGTCCACCTCGCACACCGCAGTCACGGCGACATCCTTGAAGGTCAGCGCGTTGCCCAGGTGCGCATTACCCCGGCCGCCGACTCCGATAAAGCCCAGATTGATCCGCTCGTTGGCGCCAAGCACCCGGTGGGCCGAACCCGCCGAAGCGGCCACGGCCAATCCGGCCGTCGACCCCGCCGTTGTCTGAAGCCAGCTCCGCCGAGTGACTCTCGAATTGTTTCCTGCACGTGGCATGATGTACCTCCTCGGCCAGGGGCCGTCACCGGTCGCGTCCTTCCCAGGCTAAGCTGAGCGACCCACCGAGGCAAGCCGCAGGGGCAGCCACGACGCGTAGACCAAGGGTGCCATGGCCAAGTCCGAACTGCCGAAGGCAATTGGGCGCCGCCATGCTCAAGCCACGAATGCCCTCCCGCATCGCGGGCCCGTTCCACGCATTCGGTCCGGCGTACTTGGTCAACGCCGGCCGCAACCACTAACATGCCGCGTCGTACTTCCGCTACGGCCGGATCAATGCTTCGTATGGGGAACCACAGTTGAGGAAAGGCGTTCACATGGCATTCCTGACACAATACACGCGGCCAACCTCTGCGTCGGCTGCTGGGATCCTCTTTCTCGTCGGACTGACGGGTTCTGCGGTCTTCGCGGAAGAACTCGACCTCAGGGAAGCGGTTGTCGTCGCCCGGGGCCGGGAGGCGCCTGTGGTCGAGCAGACCGCGGCCACCGTGTTGGTTGAAGAAGTCGAGAAGCGCACGGGCATCCGCTGGCCTCTGGTCCCGGCGTGGCGTGCGAACGGCCCGGTGATCGCCGTTACGTCCGGCAGCGATGCCGCCTTGCAGGGTAGACCGATCCCCAAGGGCGCGCGAACGGACACGGCCGAAGGCTACGTCATCGTCACGGAGGACAATCCCGGAGGCGAACCGGTCGTTTGGGTCGTAGGCGCCGACCCGCGCGGCGCCCTGTTTGGCGTGGGCCGACTGCTGCGCAATCTGTCTTGGGCCAAGGGCCGGATCACGTTGCCGGACCCTCTCGATGTGGTGACCGCACCCGCCCTGCCGATCCGCGGGCATCAACTCGGGTACCGCACGACGGCGAACTCATATGACGCCTGGGATGACGGTCAGTACGAGCAGTACATCCGTGAGCTGGCTTTTTTCGGCGTGAACTGCATTGAGAACATCCCGTTTCAGGACCGGGAAAGCCCGCACATGAAACTGACCCGGCAGCAGATGAATCGCGCGCTCAGCGCCATCTGCGACAAGTACGGCATGGGGTACTGGGTCTGGACGCCGGCCACGTTTGACCTGAAGGACGAGGCGAAGCGAACCGCCCTGCTCGACGAGCACGAAGCGTTCTACACGGAGTGCGTGCGGCTCGATGCGGTCTTCTTCCCCGGCGGAGACCCCGGGAACAACCATCCCAAACTCGTCATGCCGTTTCTCGGGGATGTGTCCAGGCGTCTGGCCAAGCACCATCCCAACGCGAAGGTGTGGATGTCGCTTCAAGGGTTTGACGACGAAGAAACGGACTACTTCTTCAAGTGGCTCTCGGAGCACCAGCCGACGTGGTTCGGCGGCGCCGTTGGCGGACCGTCGAGCCCGCCTCTTCCCGAGCTGCGGTCCCGGCTCGACAAGCGGTACATGCTGCGCGACTACCCCGACATCACGCACACGGTGCGTTCGCAGTACCCGACGGCCTGGATCGACCCCGCCTTCGCGTTCACCCTGGGTCGCGAGGGCACGAATCCGGAGCCGGTCTACTATCGCTACATCTTCCGGGCCTGGGCCGGCTACACCGACGGCTTCATCACCTACTCGGACGGGATCCACGACGACACGAACAAGACCGTGTGGAGCGCGCTGGGCTGGGACCCGGACTGCGATGTGCGTGACGCGTTGATCGACTATTGCCGCGTGTTCTTCGGCCCGGAGGTGGCCGAACTCGCCGCGGACGGCCTTTATGCCCTCGAGCGCAACTGGCACGGCCCGCTGGCCACGAACGGCGGCGTGGACGCCACGCTGGCGCTGTGGCAGTCCCTGGAAGCCAAGGCACCTCACTTGGCCGGCAACTGGCGCTGGCAGCTTCATTTGATGCGAGCGTACTACGACGCGTACACGCGGCACCGCCTGATCTACGAGACGCGCCTCGAAGACGAGGCCAACGCCGCCCTTGCGGAAGCCGAGACCGGCGCACCGGAAGCCGCCATCGCCAAAGCACTGGCCATCCTGAAACGGGCCGACACAAAGCGCTGTCGACCGGAACTGCGGGCACGGATCGTCGAACTCTGCGACGCCCTGTTTCGGTCGATCGGCTATCAGAGCAGTGTCGAAAAGTATCAGGCCAACAACGCCCAACGCAGCGCCGTGCTCGACTTCGTGGACCATCCGCTGAACAACCGTTGGTGGCTGGAGGACGAACTCGAGAAGGTCCGGGCCATGAGCAGCCCGGAGAAGAAACAGGCCCGGCTGCGCACGCTGTACACCTGGGAGAATCCGGGACCGGGCAGCTACTACGACGACATCGGAAACGTGGCCAAGTCGGACCACGTCATGCGCGGCGAGTGGATCAACACCGACCCGAAGATGGTGCGCAATCCGAACCCCGACTTCATGTGGTGGGACAACGGCAGGACGCGGCATCGCCCGTCATGGGTGGCCAAGATGGACTGGCCCATCGGGTTGCGCTACGACACGATCGACCCGCAGGCCTCGTACGTGGTTCGGACGACCGGGTTCGGGCAGTGTCTGCTGCGCGTGAACGGCAAGCGCGTGCAGCCGACGCTTGACGGGAAAGGAATCGGGGAGATCAAGGAGTTCCCCATCCCGCAGCACTGCTATCAAGACGGCAGCATCGTCCTGACGTTCGACGTGCCGCACGAGCCGGGCATCAACTGGCGTCGCGCGTCTAGATTGAGCGAGGTCTGGCTGCTGAAGCAATAGGCTTGCCGCGCGCCCTTGGGTCCGAATCGCAAAACGCTTATCCGTCGAACCGTGTGAAGGTCACCCGCGGCGGGCGGGTCACGTGGATCTGCCGATTTGCCGAGCCGCGACGGATCGCGATTCGCCTGCAAAGACTGGACAATCATCCTGACCGCTCTCACACGTAGCCGCAAGTAACCAAAATTAGGTATCCCACTCGCGTTCTTCCTGTTTGTCAGTTGCATGAAACGCATGCGTTCCCCCATTGATGCTTGACCCGATCGAAGTGCATCGACATAATGAAGATGGGTGACCGACCGCTGGCAGCCAGGCAATCGCAGCGTGGGCGGGGGGCAGTTCACGTAGATCCCTGTCTGGTAGTCGCCTTTCGGGCCGCACCCGCGAAGGCAGCCTGGTTCGGACCCGCCACCGGTCTGGCACGTTCGCTCCGCGTCGGGCACGAGGAGTAGAAGCCCGATGGCTCGAATCAGGGAAATCAACGACACGCCGTGAGTTCGGCGAGCGACTTCGCCGCGGCGTGCGCTTTGGCGGGATGGAAACCCAACCTCCAGCACGGAGATCAGATCGATGCGAAACGGGAACCAGTTCGTACGGCACGGATTCACGGTCGTTCTCGTCGTTGCCGGCCTGTGCGTGATGCCGCCGCGCGCGGCTGCCGTCGATTTCTACACGAACTCTGCTGACTTCAACACCGCCATCACTGCCGCCGGCATGGAGCACGCGGGGAACGAGTCCTTCGAAGGGGGAAATGAGAACCAGAGTACGTGTGACCCGCTCGATGCGGGGTGTCCCGGGACGGGGGATTTGGGTTAAATGAGATCCTAGACGGCGTGCGTTTCCAGTCTCATGTCAGCACCGGCTTGTACGTAGTGCGTTACTCGAACAAGGGGATCGCACCATACAGTTTCACCGACACCCTTGACGTCGTTAGCCTGGACCCCGACCACACGGCTATGACCCTGTCGCTCCTCGACTCACGGGCCGTAGACGACGGCGCGATTCAGGTGCGGGTCTGGAACCAGAGCGGTAGCTATCTTGGCATGCACAGTGTGAACTCTACCTTTTCGGGGAAGTTCCTCGGGATTCGGGTCCCGTCGTCCGGGAGCATCGGCCGGGTCAACATCTACGCCCCCGGAAGCAATGGAGACGGAGGCGAGGTTCTATACGGCATGAGCGTCTACGTCCGCGGCCCCTACTGCGGGGACGGGAACCAGGATCCGGGCGAGGACTGCGACGACGGTGGAGAGTCGGCCACGTGCGACGACGACTGCTCGGTGGTTGAGTGCGGCGACGGGAACACCAATGAGGCCGCGGGTGAGGAGTGCGACGACGAGGGCGAGTCGGACACGTGCAACGACGACTGCACGGTGGCGGCGTGCGGAGACGGCAAGGTCAACGCCACCGCGGGCGAGGACTGCGACGACGAGGGCGAGTCGGACGCGTGCGACGACGACTGCACGGTGGTCGAGTGCGGCGACGGGAACACCAACGACACCGCGGGTGAGGAGTGCGACGACGAGGGCGAGTCGGACGCGTGCGACGACGACTGC
>CAYMME010000062.1:0-24418 GCA_964391465.1 uncultured Planctomycetales bacterium | reverse complement strand
AGGCCCCAAACAGGGCAGTTGGCAACATTGTTGGAGGCGTGCCTGGCTATTCACTAGCGCCCTTCCAGGGCTGGGGGCGCTGCAGCGTGCTGCCCTTGTGCGGTGTTCACCGCCCACGTTTCGTGCATGATCACGTCAGCAGGGCGAGAAGCAGCGGGCAACATCGCTTCGTCACGGTCGGGGTTCGCGAAGAATGCCAACTGCGTGCGGCAATGCGCGACTGACGGCCGGAGCAGTGTCCGGAGTGGATGCGGTTCGTGTAGACGTCAGGAAGGCCGCTTCCCCTGGAAACGGCCTTCCCAAACCTGCCCCGGGCTAGCGACGTCCCCTGTAAGGGGACGATCACTGCCCACCGATCATGAACCACCGGCGATCCGACGCGCGGTGGAGTGATTTTTGTGATAATGGACGACCCTAGATGGGGCGTTCCCTTTCCCCGGGTTCGCCGTCACACCAAATGCAAATATACAGTACGGGGCGGGGCGGGGCAAGTATTTGGACCTGTTTTTCGGACGGGCCCGCCCGGGGGCGGCGCCGGGCGGGCGGCATCGTTTGCCAGAGTACCGATGATGCCGCTAGAATCTGGCGGGCGGGCTGCGAACGGACTCCGGCCGCAGACCCCAGAAGGCCAAACCTCCGAGGAGAGTTGGATGTCCGATAAAACCCGGCAGAAGCCGAAGGCAATGGAGACAGTCGAGCCCCTGGGCAAGCGGGTCATGATCCGCAAGGACCAGGACAAGAAGGCCACCAAGGGCGGGATTCAACTGCCGGACAACATCGAGATTCCCACGATCACCGGCCGGGTGGTGGCGGTGTCGGTCCAGGTGACGAACGACGACGACTTCCCCCTGAAGCAGTACGACAAGGTTCTCTTCAACCCCAAGCACGCAATCCCCGTGGATTTCGAGGCCGATAACCAACTCTACGTGGTGCCAGTCGAGGACGTGGTCGCGGTTTTCCGACAGGAGCAGTAGTGTTGCGCCACAGCTTGTTCTTCGGGTGCCACGGGCAGCTCGCCTGCCCGTGCGTTTGTTGTGTTTCGGCATTGGCCGACCGCACGCTGGAGTGAAGTGTGGACTGGCTGCCGACCCCTGCCCTGATCGGCGTGGTGCATCTGCCGCCCCTGCCCGGCAGCCCGCGAACTGCTCTTCCGGTTGAACACATCGTTGAACGCGCGGTGGCCGAGTCACGCCTGCTCGTCGATGCCGGCTTCGACGCGGTCGTGATCGAGAACTTCGGCGACGCCCCGTTCCACGGCGAGCGGGTCGAGGTGCACACGGCCGTGGCCATGGGAGTCGTGACCCGCGCGGTCGTTTCGGCGGCGGGATGCCCGGTCGGCGTGAACGTGTTGCGGAACGACGCCCGCAGCGCCATGGCGATTGCGTCGATGACGGGCGCGCGGTTCATACGGGTGAACGTCCACACGGGCGTGTACGCCACCGACCAGGGGATGCTCGAGGGCCGCGCCGCCGACACGTTGCGCTATCGTTCGATGCTGTCGTCGGACGTGGCTATCTTCGCCGACATCGACGTGAAACACGCCCGGCCGCTTGCCGGCCCGAACCTGTCCATGGCCGCGGAGGAGACAGCCTACCGTGGATTGGCCGACGCACTGATCGTGACCGGACCGACCACGGGCCGCCCCGCCGAACGCAACGACATCGAGGAAACGAAGCAGGCCGTACCCGACCGACCCGTCCTGGTGGGCAGCGGCGTGACGGCCGAGAGCGTGGCCTCCGTGCTGGCGGCGGCCGACGGCGTGATTGTGGGAACGGCCCTCAAGGAGCACGGGCGGACCGAGGCCCCCCTCGACCGCACGCGCGTTGCCCAATTCGTCCGAGCCGCCGGGCGCTGACGGATGCTGCTCGTGCGAGAATCTGTTCTGGTAGATGTCTGGCACATCGGGAACGCCCGAGCCGCGGCATTCATGCCGCGCGGGAGTCTCGGTCGTGTGATCCGCGCCGGATGGATCCGGCTTGGGTGCCCCGTCCTTCGTCCCGGCGCGCCGGGATATGCGAAGGATGGGGCACCCGCGCATCAGCCCGCCCCCGGGAAAATGCACCGGCCTTGCTTGACGTGAGCCGGGCCGACGGGTATGAATATCAGCACAACATAGCGAGGTTGCCACCGATTCACCGGGGCCGTAGCTCAATTGGTTAGAGTATCGGACTGTCGATCCGAGGGTTGCGGGTTCGAATCCCGTCGGCCTCGCTTTTGAAACCAACCGGGTCACGAGGGTCTGCCGCCCCCGTGACCCGTTCTTTTTGCGCCTCCAGCGTCACGGCAGGCGCATCACACCAGCAACAGCAGGGTGCCACGGGCAGCTTGCCTGCCCGTGTCGGGTGATAGGTGCCGGGCGCCCCACCCTTCGCCCCGGCGCGCCGGGATTTGCGGTGGGTGGGGGACGGAAGAAAGAGGAGAAGGTCGGTCGCAATCCCGCCGTGAACCCCACTGATCCGTCCCCCACCCTTGCCCCGCCTCCGGCGGGATCAAGGATGGGGCACCCACGCACCCGCGCATCGGGGGATCCGAAGCGTGGTCGATTGACACGCCCCCGCGCGCAAACTATAGTCTGCCCCCTCGATTTTGCTCACACGGATGGCGATCCCACCTGCGTGGTCAACCGAATCCCTCGTTGGTATCGCCGGCGCGGACGGAGAACGACGATCATGGCAAAAGCACAAAAGTACGTATATTTCTTCGCCAAAGGGAAGGCCGAAGGGCGCGGCGATCAGAAGATCCTGCTGGGCGGCAAGGGGGCCGGCCTGGCGGAGATGACCAACATCGGGCTGCCCGTGCCCGGCGGATTCACGATCACCGCCGCGTGCTGCTCGCTGTACTTCAAGAACGGCAACAAGTGGCCGTCGGGCTTGGAGAAGCAGGTCAAGGAGCACCTTGCTCGCCTCGAGCGCGCGTGCCGCAAGAAGTTCGGCGACCCGAAGGACCCGTTGCTGGTGTCGGTCCGCTCGGGGGCGGCGATCTCCATGCCCGGGATGATGGAGACCATTCTGAACCTCGGCCTCAATGACAAGTCGGTCGAGGGGCTCGCCGCCAGGGCGAACAACCGCCGCTTCGCTCTCGACGCCTACCGCCGGCTCATCATGATGTACGGCGCGACGGCCATGGGCGTCGACCGCGAGAGATTCGACGAGGCGTTCGACGACATCAAGAACAACACGACCCGCGTCCGGCTCGAGGTGCCCGGGGACCGGAAGGTGCTCGACACCGAGGTCAACGAGGAAGAACTGGGCGAGTTGATCAGCACCTACAAGGAGATCTACCAGCGCGAGACCGGCGAGCCTTTCCCACAGAAGCCCTTCGACCAACTGGTCGGCGCGATCAGCGCGGTGTTCGGAAGCTGGATGGCGGACAAGGCGGTCACCTACCGCAAGGTCGAGAAGATCACGAGCATCGACGGCACCGGCGTCAACGTCCAGCAGATGGTCTTCGGCAACATGGGCGACGACTCCGGTACCGGCGTCTGCTTCACGCGCGACCCGTCGACGGGTGAGAACGTCTACTACGGCGACCTGCTCATCAACGCCCAGGGCGAAGACGTGGTGGCCGGCATCCGCACGCCGATCCATCTCGACGAGCTCCGGAAGCTCATGCCCGACGCGTACGACCAGCTCTGTGCGGTGCGGGCCATGCTCGAGATCCACTACAAGGAAATGCAGGATCTCGAATTCACGATCGAGCGGGACACGCTCTACATGCTCCAGTGCCGCACGGGCAAGCGGTCCCCGGCGGCGGCGTTCAAGATCGCCGTCGATCAGGCGACGCGACCGGTGCTGACGCCGGCCGAGGTCAAGCACCTGGTCAAGAAGAAACACTTGCCCAAGCGTTACGCGACGGCTGCGGCCAAGCCCGTGCTGACCAAGGACGAGGCAATCGCCCGCATGCTGCCCGTGGACATCGAGCGATTGTTCTATCCGGTCATCGACCCACAGTTCTCGAAGGAGGAGCTGTCCAGCCGCGCGTTGACGGACGGCATCAATGCCGTGCCCGGCGCCGCGTGCGGACAGGTGGCGTTCACCGCGGCCAAGGCCGAGGAGATGGCGAACGACGGGGCGGACGTGATCCTGGTTCGCAAGGAGACCAGCCCCGAAGACGTCGGCGGCATGCACGCGGCGAAGGGCATCCTCACCGCGACGGGCGGCAAGACGTCGCACGCGGCCGTTGTCGCCCGCGGGTGGGGCAAGTGTTGCATTGTCGGCTGCGAGACGCTGAACATCGACTCCGACGCCGAACAGATGGACATCAAGGGCGTGACGATCCGGCAGGGCGACCACCTGACCCTCGACGGTACGGACGGCACCGTCTATAGCGGGCAGGTCCCGCTCGTCGACCCGACACTGCCGCCCGAGTACGAGACGCTGATGAGCTGGTGCGACAAGCGCCGGCGACTGGGCGTGCGGACGAATGCGGACACGCCGGCCGACTCCGACCTGGCGGTTCGGATGGGGGCCGAGGGCATCGGCCTGTGCCGCACCGAGCACATGTTCTTCGAGACCGAAGAGCGTCGGCTGGCCATGCAAGAAATGATCGTTGCCGACAACGAGTCGACTCGCCGCGCCGCCCTCGACAAGCTGCTGCCGTTCCAGCGCAGCGACTTCATCGGCATCTTCGAGGCGATGGCCGGCCGACCCGTCACGATCCGGCTGGTTGATCCGCCGCTCCACGAGTTCCTGCCGCAGACCGACGAGCAACGGCAGAGGCTGTCGGAGGCCACCGGCGTCTCCGTGGCCGACATCGAGCGCCGCGGCGAGCAGTTGCACGAGTCCAACCCGATGCTCGGGCATCGCGGGTGTCGGCTGTGCATCACTTACCCCGAGATCCTCGAGATGCAGGTGCGGGCGATCATGGAGGCCGCCGTCGAGATTCGCATCCGCGGCGGCGAGGTGCACCCCGAGATCATGATCCCGCTGAGCATCGACCCCAAGGAGTTGAAGATTCTCACCGACCGTGTGCGCGAGGTGGCCGACGACATCGTCCAGCGGGCCTCGGTCAAGGCGCCCTACCTCGTGGGCACGATGGTCGAAACGCCGCGAGCGGCCCTGCTCGGCGACCGAGTCGCGGAGGTGGCCGAGTTCTTCAGCTTCGGCACCAATGACCTGACCCAGACTACGATGGCCCTGTCTCGCGACGACGCCGGGCGGTTCCTGCCCGAGTATGTCGACGAGAACAAGTCGGCGATCTTCTCCGACGACCCGTTCCAGGCCATCGACCAGGACGGCGTGGGGCAACTGGTCCGGTTGGCCAGCGAGCGCGGCCGCCAGACGCGACCGAAGCTCAAGCTCGGCATCTGCGGCGAGCACGGCGGCGAAGCCACGAGCGTGAAGTTCTGCCACGGCGTCGGGCTCGACTACGTAAGCTGCAGCCCGTACCGCGTGCCCATCGCCCGGCTCGCTGCGGCCCAGGCGGTCATCGAAGAAGCTGCGGCCGGCCCGGCCAAGAAGAAAGCCAAGCGAACCGCGGCCAAGACCAAGAAGAACAAGAAGGCTCCGGCCAAGAAGGCCTCGGCGAAAAAGGCAAAGAAGAAGAGCGCACCCAAGAAGAAAGCCAAGGCGAAGGCTGCCAAGAAGAAGCCGGCGGCGAAGAAGAAGGCCAAGAAGAAAGGCCGTCGCTAGAACACATGCGTGATTGATACAGCAACGGGTGGCCCGCGGCTTCCTCAGCCGTGGGTCACCCGCTTCTTTGGCCCTTGCGGATTTGCGGAGAGTCCCTGCAATCCCTCATCCCGATGTACATCGGGACGGGTCGGATCAGATGCGCCTCGCGAATTCTGATCCGAGGAACGGCGTCGATCCCTCGGAAGAGACGGCACGGGAAAGCGAAGGTCTTCGATTCATGAGCAGTCTGGGCAAACAGACGCGTTTGAAGCACATTTTCAGCCACCCGTCGGGGCGGATTCTGGCCATCGCGGTGGACCACGTAATCAACTACGCGGGCGGGATGCCCGAGGGGCTGAAGCGCATGGGGGCCACGCTCGAGAAGATCGTCGCCGGCCGACCGAATTCCATCACCATGAACAAGGGGATCGCCCTGCGCTTCATGCCGCGCTTCGCGGGTCAGGTCCCGTTCATCGTCCAGCAGGTTGCCGTTCGTCCCGACGACAAGTGCTTCGCCGTGCACGCCGGGGTCGAGGAGGTGGCGGCGATGGGCGCGGATGCCATTGCGGTGTCCATTTGCGTCAAGGGCGAGACCGAGTCGCGTCAGATCGAGCACCTGGGGTCCGTCGTCCGGGAGGCGGAACGCTGCGGGCTCCCGGTGGTTTCTCATGTCTATCCCGTCGGCGCCGAGGGCGAGAGTAATGTCAGCAGCATGCCCGACGACATCTTCTACGCGGTGCGCATCGGCCTCGAGATGGGTGTCGACGTGATCAAGGTGCCCTACACCGGCGATGTCGCGTCGTTCGCCGACATCGTCTCCGTCACGCCCGTCCCGGTCGTTACGGCCGGCGGACCCAAGTGCGAGAACCTGGCGGAGACGGTGGCGATGGTGCGCGATGTCGTACGGTCCGGCGCGGCCGGTGCAACGGTCGGACGAAACGCCTGGGGCTTCGCCGACACCACCGGCGCCGTGGCCTCGCTCAAGGCGGCCATCCTCGGCGAGCACTGAGCCATCCGGCTCCGCGTCCCCGCGCTGCAGGCCCGCATCCACCAGCAGTCGTGCTCGAAGACGGGAACGTGGACCCTCAGGAATGGTGATCCTGCGTCATGCCACGGGCGTGCGATCGCGGTTGAGCACGAGAACATCGGCAACCGGCAGCGTGGTCACGCATCGGGTGCGTCCGCTGCGATCGATGAATTCGACCTCGACGGCATCCGGCGCGAGACATTCCACGACGGTACCCACATCTCCGACTTCGACCGGCGCGTCGGTGGGGGCGTTCAGAACGGCCACGACGTCAAGTACGCTAGGTTCTCTACTCTGTCCCATGACTGACCCCGCCGTGCGCTTGAGGCCGAGAGAGACGTGGCGAAGCGCGCCGCGACACGTGCGGCCTCACGAATCGGCTTCTCCTGTTCCACGGGTGCGCACGCGAATCCGCCCAGGCTCCGCCGTTATGATCGCACCCGCCTGCAACTCCTCGGCGTACTGCTCCAGAACGTGCAGGCACACTGCCGCCTGCTTTCGGGCGGGGAAGTTGACCACTCGAATGATACCGGCGTGGGGCAACTCGTAGACGATTGCCAACTCCCCGAAATCCTTGTCCAACGTGGCGAGGACGCGTTGCTCGCGATGCGCCCAGGCCAGGACTTCTTCATCACTCGGGGAATCCGGGCGATCACCCACCCACACCACATCGTGGTCTGCGGCTGCGAGATCGTTTTGGGCCCCGCCCCACATGCAGGCGTCGAGGAGCACCTTTACGATTCAGACTCTATCAGGAGGGGCTCAACCCGCTCGTGGGCGACGATCCGCTGGGCGTACAGCAAGCAGGCCTGGACGTCCTCGGGTTCCATCCAGCGGTACCCTTCGAGGATCGTCTCGGGGCGATCTCCTGCGGCCAGCATGCTCAGCACATGCTCGACGGCCAAGCGGTGACCTCGGATGATCGGTTTGCCGCCGAAGATCCTGGGATCGACGGTGATCCGCTCCAACAGTGCTTTCTGATCGGGCGGGAGTCCACGCATGTACTCAAGTCCTCTCGAACGTGCTCGTCCGACTCAGGCCACGGCACGGCGTGGCGACGGAGCCTCCTACCTACAGTATATCCGCACGCGACCGGGCGGAACATGGTGTCACGGACCCGCATCTGCCTATGCTAATCTGAATCGTCGGTCGGCTCGGCCTCGTCGCCTTTCTCTCCCTGGAGGTTCGCGTGGGGGGGGGGTTTGGCGGGGGGGGGGGTTGGCTTGGTGGTGGGCGCGGGGATTGTCTTGTCGGTGAAGAAGTGCAGCTTCTGGCGGTTCTGGATGATGAGGGCGTGGTCACGAAGAATGACGCTCTTGATGTCGTCGAACGTGCCGAGGTCGGCCACGCCGTGGGTTTCGGGGATGATGCCGCTTCGGTCGCGGCGGTCGTAGAAGTACGCGCTCAGTTGCTTCTGCCGGCCGGCACGTTGTCCTTCCCTCCGCTCGACCTTGCGTGCGTCGACAGCGACGACGTACGCGTCGGCGATGAAGTGGTGGTCCAGTCGGGCGCCGCGTTCGGTAGTGCCCTCCCAGGCCAGATTGCCGCTGTGCGGGTCGAGCGTCGTGACCGCCCGCACCGAGCGCACGTAGAGATCGCCGCGATGCAGGGCCGTGCTGAACGTCAGGCTCATCGGCCTGGCGCTGGCCGGATGGAGACCCGGCGAGGTCCACAGCACCCGCCCGTCCGAGAGGTCGCGTTTGTTCAGGTGCTGGCCGTCCTCGCAGATGTATACGCCGTCGAGGGCAAGAGCGAGCGAGGCGGTCAGGTTGGGCCGGCCGTGGCGCTCGTTCCAGAGCGGCCGGCCGCTGAACGGCTCGAACGCGCGAATGCTCTGGGCGGTGGCCACCACCAGCGTTCCGTTGGGTGACAGGTCGAACCAGGCACTGGGCTCGTCGCTCTCGAGTTGGAGGGTTTGCAGCCGCTTGCCCAGGGCCTCGGCATCGAGGATGAAGAACAGGTGCGTCTTGCCCTCCGCGCCGCGACACACGACCAACTCCTCGGAGCCGACGACCGGACCGATGAGCGGCCCGCCCAGCTCGACGCGCCAGCGCAGCTTGCCCGTGGTCACGTCGATGCACGACACCTCGCCGCGATTGCGGGCGACGATCACGGTGTCGGGAAGCAGGCCGAGTCCGACGAAGGATTCCTTCTTGTGAACCTCGGGGTCCCGAATGACGTTGCCCAGGTCGCGCGGGTATGCGCCGACGTGCCAGCGCGCCTGGCCGGTCTTGATGTCGACGGCGAACACCTGGAAGTCGGTGGCGAAGATGGCGGTGTCGGTCGTCGTTCCGAGCAAGCGAGGCTTCATCGGACACACGATCGGCGCGGGCCACAGCGGCTCGGCCGTGGTCGGGTCGTACGCTTCGATTTGCGTACGCGCGTAGACGATGACGAAGTCCCACCGCGTCGCCACGCGGTCGGGGGTCTCGAGCTCGACGATCGCGACGGGCTCCTCGAAATCGCGCGTGGGGCCCGCCCGGATGGGCAGGACGATCTTGGGTCTTGGCGGTTCGGCGTACTGCGTCGACGAAAGCACGCGCCGTCGATACTGATCCCAGTCGAGTCGCTCGGTGCCGAGCCTGACCGCGTACTTGGGGAACTCGCGGGCGGCCTTGGCCAACCACGCGGCCGCGGTGACGCGCTTTCCGGCCTGGCGGTAGCAGTCGGACAAGGTCCGCATGACCTCGGGCGCGTTGATCTCCTCGCGATACCTCGTCAGGGCGCGGCGGAACAGTCGGGCGGCATCGAGCGGCGTACTCGACTTGCGTGCCAACTCGCCCTGAGCGATCAGCGCGGGCGGGGCGGAGCGCGAGTTGGGGTACACCTCACCGACCCGTCGCAGCAGGTCCATCTGTCCGCCGTCGCGCCCGGCCGCGAGCAGGGCTCGGGCCTGATCCTCGAAGCGGGCGTAGACCTCGCGGCCGTGCTGCCGGATCAGCCCGGCGATGCGGGACTCGGCCATCTCTCCGGCCGTGATCTCCTTGCCGTCCTCGCCGGTCACCGCGACCTCGCGCAGCGAACGATCGGTGAGGATCTGCTGCCACCGGGCGACGGCCTCGACGTACTCGCCCGACGCGACGTGGAACTCCGCGAGCTTCCAGCGAAAAAGCACGTGCCCGGCGGTGTCGGGCGCGCACTGCCCCGCCTTGCGGTAAAGAACCTGAGCTGCGTCGCCCCGCGGCGGCTTGACCGTCAGCAGCACCTCGGCAAAGTGCAGGCAGTTGCGAAACAGCCGGCGCTGAACGTCGTCGTCGGCAACCTGTGCGTATCCGCCCGCGCGCTTGGCCGCCGCGTCGAGGGCCGTGAGGCCGGCCTCATACTCCTCGATGCGGAAGGCCAACTCGGCCAGGTCGAGCCGCGGGCCCGGATCGTCCGGTGCGGCTTTGATCCGCCGGTCAAGACGGGCGAGGGCATCGCCCTTCCTCGCATACGCCGACAAGTGGTTGTTACCGGCTACAAGCACCTGCGTCGGCGTGACGAGAATGTTGCCGCCTTCGGTCTTGCCGTCCCACTCGCGTTCGTCCGACGCCGACCCGTCAAGCGGGAAGTGATAGAGGCTCTCGGCGGTGGGTACGAACAGACCGGTGGTGGTCAGACATCCCCGTCCGTACGCCGCGGATGTCGTCGCACGCGCCCACACTTCCTTGTCCTCGACGAGGTCCCAGCAGAAGACCATCTTCCGGCCGACCCCGTAGAGTCGATCGCCCTGTATGCCGAGGCAGTAGTCCAGGTCGTACAAGCGGTCCAGCGTGAGGTCCTTGACGATGGTGCCGTCCGTCTGATCGAACACGAGCAGCCGACCGGTGTCGAGCGGCTTGCAGACGACGTAGTCGCCCCAGACCATGACCGGATCGTACTCCCACGGCTGGTTCGCCGGCGTGTAGGACGGCTCGAACAGTCGGCCCGTTTCCTCTCGAGGGTCGGAGTACAGACGAGCCCATTGCACCCGCCCGTTGTGCAACGAGACCGACGCCGCGACGCCGAGGTTCGTGCAGACGAAGATGGCTTGCCCGGCGATGGCCGGTTCCGCCCGTGTGGCCCGCGTGGATCCGAAGTCGCCGGTGGAGCCGCTGGCGAGATGCGTTCGCCAGCCGACCTTTCCACGGTCGGCGTCGAGTTGAATGAGGTAGCAGTCCTCGAACTTGAGCGAACGTCGCCTGCGGGCCACGACGTAGAGCTTGCCGTCGTGATGCAGCGGGGCGCCATCGAAGTAGGTCTTCTCGAAGGCGCTCCCGAGCTGTTCCCGGCCGACGCGCCACACGGGTTCGCCGGTTCGGGCGTCAAGGCACTCGAGGACCGACTGGCCCGCGGATCGCTGCCGGCGTCCGACGCGCGGCCCGCCTCCGAGGCAGACAAACAGCCGATCTCCGGCGAGCGTGGTGGTGTACATCGGCGGCGGTCGGCTGTCGCGAGTGAAGGTGCGGCCGGTCTCGGTCAGGCCTGGGGCATGATGTGTCGGCCAAGCCGGACGGCCGTTGCTCGTCCAGACGGCCCGCACCGTGAGGGCGTCGTGGAAGTAGATCATTCCGTGACCCACGGCCACCTGCGTGGCCAAGTAGCGCCCGCTGTGCAGCGCCCTGGTAAGGGTACCCGAGGAGGCGCTGCCGGGTGTGGCCGCCGGCCCCGTACCCGCGGCCCGCCACAACGGTGCCCCGGGCCGGGCTTGCGAGGCGACGATCCGGCTCCGCGTTCGGTCGCCGCCGAACACCGGCCAGACGAAGTCGCCCGGATCGTCGGCGGGTCGCGTCGCGGGCTGCTCCGGCGCGCGGATCTCGGCCCGAATGGCTTCGCCCACCGGGGCCGTCCTGCCGCCCCACGAGACCGTGAAGCCACTTGCCGCCTCCATGATTTCGGCGGCGAGCCGCTCGGCTCGCTCTCCCTGACCCGCCCATGCGTAGCACAGCGCGAGCTTGGCCTTCACGTCGTTTTGCCACGCATCGCGATCGGGGTGCCGGCGAAGGAGCTTCTCGTAGAGGTCGGCCGCCAGTTCCAACTGCCCGGCCTCGATGGCCAACTGAGCGGCGGTGTCGGCGGTGCGCACGGCGTGCGTCGTGCAGAAGTAGCGATCGGTGACCTCAATCAGCCGCGGGACATCGCGCTCGGCGATTGCGGCGTCGGCGTCCGCCTTCGCGGTCGGCTCACACAGCGCCCGGTACGCCTCGCGCCCGGCCTCGGGCCAGTCGGCGATTCGCCGGTTCACGTACTCGGCGACATTGACGTACAGCCCCCGTTCGAGCGACACGAGATTGGCGGCGAATCGCCCGGCAACATCGTTCAGGATCGCCGCGGCTTGCGACCATTTCCGGGCGTCGGCCAGGCGCCGGGCCCGTGCGAGTTCGTCGGCCGCCTCCAGACTGTCGTGAAGGTAGACCCCGGCGGTGGTGGCGTCTGCGGGGCGCTCAGGCTCGGGTTCGCGACGGTTCTCATTTTGCCCCGCGAGGCGAGCGCTGCCGGACCCGAGCAGCACGAATGTCGCCCACAGGAAATACGTCGGACGTGTCATTGCAGCGCCTTACGAACCCGGGCGGGGCCATTGAGCATCACAACGTGCACGAAGACGGGTGCCACTGGCAGCTTGCCTGCCAGTGTTCTGCGGTAGAGGCACTGGCAGGCAAGCTGCCAGTGGCACCCGACGGCAAGCACGTACCCGACGTACGTCGGGATCCGCGGCGCCGTGTGTTCGCCCGTTCCAGGTTCGCACGTACGTCCTCAGAAGTACTTGCCCACCAGCAGCGACAGGCGCTTGACCTTCTCGTCGGCGACCTTGCTCTTGTCCGACCAGATCGCCGGTTCGAGCGCGTGTCGGCAGGCGCAATCCGCGACGTCTCCTTTGGCCAACCGGGCCACCGCGGCCTCGAACACGGTCACGGCTGCCGCCGACGCCGACTTCAGATTCCCCATGATCTCGGCCAGAAGCGCCTCCTTCTTCGCCGAAGGATCGTGCGGTCGCCAGCAGTCGTAGTCGGTCGGCAGGGCGATGAGGGCACAGCAGATCTCGGCCTCGCGGGCGAGCTTGGCTTCCGGCATGCACGTCATGCCGATCAGGTCGCCGCCCCACAGGCGATGCATGTTGGCTTCGGCGACGGTCGAGAACTGCGGCCCCTCCATGCACACGTAAGTGCCGCGGTCGTGCACCACGTGTTGCGTTTGCTTGGCCGCGGCCAGAAGCTCACCGCGGAGCGTGGCGCAGAAGGGCTCGGCGAACTCGACGTGTGCGGCCAGCCCTTCGTCGAAGAAGGACGACGGCCGGCGGAACGTCTTGTCGATCACCTGGTCGGGGATCACCAACTCTCCGGGCTTGAACTCCTCGCGCAAACTCCCCGTCGCCCCGCTGGTCAGGATGTGCGTGACGCCGAGCGCCTTCAGTGCGTAGATGTTCGCCCGGTAGGGTACGGCCGAGGGCGGGTGCACGTGGCCCTCGCCGTGCCGGGAGATGAAGGCCACGTCGGCCCCTTGCCACTGTCCGCATACGACCGGTGCGCTGGGCGGACCGAAGGGCGTGTCGACGGTTTCGCGCCGCCCCTCGGTAAGCACCTCCGCCAGTCCCGTGCCGCCGATGATTCCAACGATCGGTTTCATTTTCCGTTCCGCTTTCCTTTCGTGCAGTGCGCTCCGGGAGCGCCCCCGCGGTGGAAATACCTTATGGTAGCAGTTCCTCGGCCTCTTTCCGTTCCTGTTTGGAGAGGGCCTTTTCGCTCGACTTGTCATCCCGCGCTTCGCTCATGAGCCGCTTGCCGTCCGCGATTCGGCCGTCCTTATGCATCGCGCGGCCGAGGTGGAACTTTGCGGCAACCTCGACCACCGTTTCCGGTTGGGTCTTCTCGAGGCATTCCTCGAACACCGCAATGGACTCGGTCGTCTTGCCCAGTCGGAACAGAACGACGCCGTAGGTGTCCAGCGCCTCGAGTTGGTTCCGGTGCTCCCGGACGTAGGGGTCGAGCAGGTCGAAGGCGCGCTGCGGGTCGTTCTTGTCCTCGCAGTAGACCCACGCCAGCGCGTTGATCGCCCCGCCGTTGTCGGGTTCGGCCTCGACGACCTGCCGCAGCACGGACTCGGCTTCGTCAATGCGCCCCTGAATCTCCAGGCCGACTCCCTTGACCACCCGCACGTTGTTGAGGCGGTACCCGGCGGTCGCGAGGCCGTCCAGGACGCGCAGTCCCCACTCCTTCGGTGCCGCGTCACTCTTGGTGAGTACGACCATCGAGGCCGCAGCGAATCGAACGGCCTGGGGATCGTCCATCTCGGGATGCAGCTTCTCGGTGAGCGCCTTGACGGCGGCGTATCGTTCCCGCCGATCGAGGAACTGCAATCGGTCGATGAGGAATACCGACCGCGTCGGATTCTGCTCGCACCGGGCGACGAAGAGATCCTCGGCTCGCTTCAAACGGCGCTCAGGCTCCGTCACCTCCCCGGCGCCGCGCTCGATAGCCAGGGCCAACGCGCCTTGCGGCATGGGATTCTGCGGCGAGACCTTGAGGGCCTCCTCGAAGTCGGCTTCGGCTGCTCGCCACTGCCTCTGAGCCATCGCCACCCGACCGCGCTGCATGAGCAGCAACGGATCCTCCGAGCGAGCCTCTTTCAGCCCGCGGCTGCATACTTCGTACGCGGCGTCGAGATGCCCTCGCACGCCATGGATGCGCCCGAGCAGGCGGTAGGCATCGAGCAACCGCGGTGCCTTGGCCAGGGCCTGGTTGAGTCGTGCGATCGCCTCCTCGTAATCGGGCTCCGGGCGGCTTGCCAGCACGTTGGCCGACAACACCAGCAACGTGGGGTCGGGGTCGCCGCCGGCGCCTTCGGCCGCGGCCATCGCCTGCTCGACCATCTGTGCCCCGGCGTCGCGATCCGCGGGCTGCGTGCTGGCCAGCAACACGCCGGCAACCGCCGGCGACGCATCGGGATCGAGTCCCTGAAGGGCGATCGACTTGCGCAGGTACTCCAACTGCCTCTCGCGATCCCCGCGCAAGCCGAAGTAGGCGCCGACCGCTCCGAGAATGGGGGCCTGATCGGAAGCCAGCAAAGCCGCGCGCTCATAAGCCTTGTCCGCTTCGGCCATGCGGCCGGAGTTCGAGAGCACGCGACCGAGTAGGATGTGCGCCGCCGCGTCCTTCTCGTGCGATTGAAGGAAGCTGCGCACCTCGCGCTCGGCCTGGTCCGTGTCCTTCATGGCTACGAGGGCGGCAACCAGCACCTGGAGGGGTTCGACCGCGTCGGGCGCGCGTTTCGCGGCCTCACGGGCGATCCGCACCGCCTCCTGCGGGTCTTTGGCTTGGAGCCTGGCGTCCGCGGTCATCGCCGCGAGCATCGCGCTGTCCGGATGCTGTTCGAGAAGCTCGGCGGCGAGATCGGCCGCGGCGTTCCAGTCGCCCTCGCGCGACTTCTGCTCGGCGAGCTGCAACAGGACCGCCGGAGAGTCGGGCTGGCGCCCGCTGACCTTGGTCATCACGGCATCCGCCTCCTCGAAGCGACGCTCACGTTTGAGCAGGATCGCGTAGCGAACGGCAAGCGGGCCGTCGGCCAGCTCCGGGTCTTGCGACAAGGCCTGGGCGTAGCGATCGATTGCCGCGAGCGTGTCGCCCTTCTCGTCATGGATCTGGGCGAGCATCAGCGTCGGCAACGACCACGTCGGCCGCTTCGCGGCGGCAGTCTCGAGGATTTGAATCGCCTCGGCCACGCCCTTGGGCTCCTGCTCTTTGCGCATCAGGAGCAATCGGGCCCGCTCGACCTTCGCGATCTGTCCATCCTCACCTTCGATTTCGCCGATTTCCTTGACCAGCTCATCCGCCCGGTCGCGGTCGTCGGTGACGGACTTGAATCGCAACAGCCACTGCCGTGTGGGCACGTCTTTCGGCAGGAGCGCGGCCGCGTGCTCGAACGCCTTGACGGCCGCGTCGGTCTTGTCGGCCCGGTTTGCCGCCATGCCGAACGTTTGCCAGAGGCGCGCCCTCAAGTCGGTATCCTCGACCGCCTCGACCTTCTTCGTCGCTTCGTCGAGGTGATCCTCGCGCACGAGAAGGCCGACGAGCCGTCCGCCGACCGCCGCTGATGCAGGGTGTTGCTTCCACGTTTCCCGGAGCAGCTCGAGTGCCTCGTCGGTCTTCCCGTCCCGCACGTACAGTTCCGCCAATCCGAGACTCATCGACTCGGCCAGAGCGGGAACCGACCTCTTGCTTTCGCGCAGGTCTTCGGCCTGATCCTTTTGCCCACCCAGCAGGTGGGCTGCGGCCGACAGGCCGATCAACTCGGGGTCCTCCGGGTCCGCTTCCAGGGCTGCGGCCAGTCGCCCTTGCAGTCCCGCGAGCGCCTCCGCGTCGCGGGCCGTATCTGCGGAAAGGTCCTGCAGGTCCAACCGCATCTCCAAACGCATCGCCTCGGCGTGGTCCGGATTCAAGCGGAGGATGGCCATGACCTGGGTCCGGGCCTCCGAGTACTCACCGGACGAAGCCGCGAGCCGGGCAACATGCAGGCGCGGCTCGATCGCCTTAGGACCGAGCACGGAGGCCTGCCGGAATGCCGCAAGCGCCGCCGTCGGCGATCCCGTCTGGAGGTGGGCCAGTCCGAGCAAGAACGCGGCCGTGCCATTCGTGGGCTCGTTGGCCAAGCCCTCCTCGAGCAACTCGACGGCCTCGGTCGCATTACCCGCGGCGAGTTGCCGCGCTCCCCGGATCGTGGGCAGGCGCTTCTTCGCAGCGGGAAGCGTGTCGAGCCTCTCGATGCAGGCGTCGGCCTTCTCGAACTCGCCTGCCTGAACGTACAGCTCTGCCGCGAGCGACAACAGCGGGACCGAAGCGTTGCGCGCCTCGGCGCGAAGCGCCTCGGCCACACGCACCTGTTCTACCTTCTCCGGCTGGCCTCTTGCCCACTGGGCTTCGGCCATCAGGACCAGCCGACGATCTCCACGTGAGTCGGACGCTGCGGGTCGGGCCCGGTCCAGGTAGGTCTTCGCTTTGGCGAAATCGGATTGTAGAAGGGCGTGCTGCGTCGCCGTCACGAGCACACGCACGTCGTCCGGGGCCATGCGCAGCGCCTCGTCGAGGTAGCGCTGGGCATCGGCCTCCTCCTCGATTGCCTTCGCGTGGAAGTAGGCCGCGAGATGAACGGACCAGGAGTCGGGACAGGCCTCCAAGGCTTTCTCGACCCAATACTTGGCGCGGTCGAGGTCGCGTTCGGGGCCGACGCGAAGTCGGATCAGGCGGGTGTAGAACTCCGCCTCTCCGGGGAACTTGTCCACGTACTTCTCGAGATCCTTGATCGCGTCGCCTGCCTTGTCGTCCGCGATGAGCGCGTCCGCACGAAGCACCCGGGCCTTGACCGAGTCGGGCTCCAGCGAGAGCCATCGGTCGACGTTGTACAGCACGTCGTCGAATCGTCCGACGGAGATGTACAGGGCGGCCAGCTCCTCGAGGGCATCAACCTTGCTCTGCTTTGCCTCGTCGGGCAGGATTCGAGCCAGTTGCTCGTACGCATCGGCCGCCTTGCTCCACAACCTGGACAGGTCGGTGCCCTCGGCCTCGGCCATGAGCTTCAGAAGGACCTCGCCGTACTCGCCCAGAACCTGCGTATCTTCGGGGAACTTCTCGACGTAGGCGCGATAGTTGATCGCGGCCGCGGCGAAGTCGTCCTCCGCCGTGGCCTCTCGGGCTGCGGCAAGGTGCAGTTTCGCTTGCTTGCCCTTCTGGTGCTGCCACAGCTCGTTGACGCCCCACAGTCCGCCCGCGCCGACTACTGCCACGATCACCGCCACCACGGCCCACAGACGCCAGCGGATCGGCCCTTTTCTTTTTCGCTCGCTCATGTCTTCAGTTCCCGTTGAACAGGCCTTCGGTTTCGTTGGAGACCGGAAGTATACACTGGGAGGACGGGAAACTCGACCGACGGAACTGCTGGGTGGGGCACCCTGCGACGGTGGGGGACGGATACCTCACGATTCGCGTCAGTCCCCCACCCTTGTCCCGCCTTCGGCGTGCCAAGGATGGGGCACCCGCCGTGCCAAAGATTGCGCACCCGTGCGGCGATCTTCAGAGGGAACGCTATCGCGGAGGCTGGAGGACCTTGTCGAGAAGCGGATACGCCAGTCGGCCGTTCCAGCGGTGCCCGCCCTCGAAGCGGTCGATCTGCAACCGGTCCTCGGCTCCGAAGGCGGCGTAGGCACGGTGGATCCGCGTGTGGGCGACCTCGACCCACTTCGGATCGAGGAGGCTGTCCGTCGAGCCCACCTCCCACACGCACGGCCGGGGTGCGATCAGCGAGCCGATCTCGGGGATGTCCCCGTACCGGAGCAACCCGGGGATGACCTGGGCCCCGCAACTGTAGCGGAGCGTGATGCGCTCTTGCATGACGTTCAGCGCCCCCGAGATCACCGCCACCCGGACCCGCGGCGAGAGCGCGCTCGTGAGCATGGTCATCCGCCCGCCGTAGGACAGTCCGACACAGCCCAGGCGCTCGGGGTCGACGGCCTCGTGGCCCGCGAGCAGCTCCAGGGCCCACAGGCAGTCGCGGAGGTTCTCGGCGATCAGCAGCTTGCCGAGTAGTTGCAGCCGCACGTGCGTCACCGCGCACGGATCCTTGCCGCGGTAGGCCTCCCGGTCGCCGAGCCGCCGGCCGAACGGGGTCAGGCACGGAGCGGCCACGACGTAGCCGCGACGCACGAGCTGGCGTCCGTAGTCATAGTGCAACTGCTGTATGTTCTCGGCCACGCCGGGCAGGTCGTCGCGACCGGCCACCGGGTCGTAGCCGTACGGCCCGTGCCCGTGAATCGCCAGCACGCCGGGTCGGCGCGGGTCGCTCCGTTCGTTCGGGATCAAGAGGTACACCGGCAGCGGCGGGTGTCCGTCGGCCGTCAGCACGAGCTCTTCGCGACGATGGTCGCCGGCGTCGACCGTCCGTTCGACGATCGTCTTCCACTCTTTCGGTGGATCGTGCGGCGCGAGGAGCGATCGCAACTTGTCGCCGAACCGACGTTGCCACGCGCGGCACGCCTCGGCCGAACCGCCCGAGAACTGCATGCTCAGCGCAGCGTCGGCTGCCGACTGCCTGATGCGATCGTCGACGTGCGGAACGGCACCGGGCTCGGCCGCCCAAAGCGGCGCGCCGACGGTGATGCTCAGCAGCGCCGTCGTCGCCGCCAACCTCGGAACGGCTCGCCTTGTGAGCGTGATTCCTCTCATCGTGTGAGGCCCCTCGGATCTGCGAGCTGTTTCACGGGCCGCGCACGCTTCCTCACGGGCGCGTCTCGGTTTGCCGCTCGACCGGACCAATGACGCTTCTCGTCAGCTACTGGCCGAACGGTACCAGCGCAGGGCCAGCCGGAACACTACCGTGGACAGGACCAGCAGCACCACCGCGACCGCGACCGCGTACCCCACCATGTAGGGCTCGAAACTGCGGACGACGACATTGGCCGGCAGGTTCGCCACGAGCAGGATCGGCACGAGGAACACCAGCACGAACCACAATGACCCGTGTGCGAAGTTCCGGTAGATCTCGGCCGGGTAGCGGGCGATGCTGACCGTGTAGAACCACAAGTGCTCGATGCCCGTCTGCCGGATCAGCCACACGCTCGTGATCGCGAACATGAACAGCAGGGAGTAGAGGATCGTGACGCCCGCGGCCACGAGCACGAGAAACAGCAGCACGCGCGACGCCGTCACCGTTGCCCCGACGTGGGAGGCGGCGTAGAGGCAGAGGGCGACCGACACGATGGTGTTGGCCAGGGCCGAGTAGTTCACGCGGTCGAAGCTCAAGAGGAACTGCGTGTTCGCCGGGCGCAGGAGCACGAAGTCCAGCCCGCCCGTCCGCACCTGCTCGCTGACCCGCCAGCAGTTGTTGAAGAAGAACGTCTCGAAGATGCTCGTGACCATCATGTGCGTGCCCAGGAGGAACAGGTACTGGTACTCGGTCCAGCCGCGGACGTTGCTGGTGTGCAGGAAGATCACCTTGAGGAAGATCAGCATCATCACGACCCAGCCCAGCTCGCTGAGCACGTTGATGAGGAAGTGGGCGCGGAAGCTGAGTTCGCGGATCAGGCTGTTCCGAAAGAAGCACGCCAGGATGCGTCCGTAGTGTGCGTGCACCGCGTTACCCTCCGAACGCCGCGTACCGGCGCAGGCCGCGCGACCAGGCCAGGCGCGCCAGGCCGAGCAGCACGACGATCCACGCCAACTGCATTCCGATCACGCGTATCACTTCGTCGGTCGGCAGCTTCTGAAGGATGATCAGCGTCGGGAAGTACGTCTCGTACGCGAACGGAAGCCACATCACGACCCGGCCGAAGCCCTCCGGGAGCAGACTCAGCGGGAACATGTGCCCAGAGAGGAAGTACTGCCCGATCATGAACAGGTACAGGAACGTGCTCACCTCGAGGAACCAGAAGGCGAGTAAACCGATCAGGCAGTTGGTCACGAAGCCGAGCAGGAACGCGAGGGCAAGGCTCAGCAGGTACAGGCCCAGCACGGAGAGCTCGGGCCAGCCCGGCAGGTACGCGCGGCATACCCAGAACACCAGAGCGTATGGAGCGAACGCCATCACGTAGTAGACCATCTTGTGGGCCGCCCGAAGCGAGAGCAGGTACGTCATGTAGTCGATCGGCTGGAGGAGGAACTTGCGAAGGTCGCCCTCGCGCACGTCGCGAGCGATGCCGGAGCCGAGCCCGGGCATGCTGCCGAAGGCCCGCGTCACCATGATGAAGAGGTAGTAGCTCACCATCTCGGTGTAGCCCAACCCGCCCAGGATCTGGCGATCCGAGCCGTCGTAGATGGCCTGCCACAGAAGGATGGTGGTGATGACGGGCACGAAGCGCAGGAACGTCGAGATGAAGAAGTCGACCCGGTACACGAGCCGCTCGGACAGGGCGACCGTGAAGACCGTCCAGTACTTATGCATCGTCCGCCTCACCGTCGTCCGGGGGGGCGGTCCCTCCCGCAGCGAACATCTCGGCAATGACTTCCTCGATGGGCGGGTCTTCGACGCTGATGTCGTCGATGGCGTGGCTCGCGAGGAGGCGCGAGGCCTCGTCGGCGATCGACGCCCGCGGCAGCCGCAGCGTGACCGTGGGCGGCTTAACCTCGAGCACCTCGGCTACGCCGTCGAACCGCTCGGGGATCTGCCCGTTGTGGAACCGCAGCGTGACCACCTTGTAGTTGGCGAACCGGTCCACGATGTCGGACAGCGGCCCGTCGTGGATCAGGCGCCCCTTGTTGATCACGATCACGCGCGGACACAGTGCCTCGATGTCCTGCATGTAGTGGCTGGTCAGCAGGCAGGTCACCTGCCGGTTGCGGTTGTATTCACGCAGGCACTGACGGATGCTGGCCTGGGCCACCACGTCCAGCCCGATCGTCGGCTCGTCCAGGAAGAGGATGCTCGGCGAGTGCAGCAGGGCGGCGATCAGCTCCACCTTCATGCGCTCGCCGAGGCTCAGCTCGCGAACGGGCTGGTTGAGTAGCCCGCCCACGTCCAGCAGCGCCGTCAACTCGTCGAGGACAGCGTTGTAGCTCGCGTCCTCGATGGCGTAGATCTCCTTGTGCAGCCGGAAGGATTCGACCGCGGGCAAATCCCACCAGAGCTGGTTCTTCTGCCCCATCAGCAGGGCGAACTGCCGGCGGTACTCGTTGCGCCGCTCCTGCGGGACGAAGCCGAGCACGTGCACCTCGCCCGCGGTCGGGTAGATCAGGCCGCTGAGCATCTTGAGGGTCGTGGTCTTGCCGGCCCCGTTCGGGCCGAGGAACCCGACGATCTCGCCCGGCTCGATATCGAAGCTGATGCCGTCGACGGCGTGGACGGTCGTGTACTTGCGCCGGAAAAGGGCCTTGACCGACGCACCGAGCCCCTGGGGCTTCTGGTGCACCCGGTAGAGTTTCTTCAGGTTGCGCACGGTCACGACGGCCATGCGGAAGATGGTAGCGAGCCGGTTGGGGAATGACCAACGGGCGGCCAGAGCCGCAATGACGAATGTCGAGTGACGAATGACGAAAGAAGTCCGAATGACCAATGACGAATCGGCGGAACGCGTGGCCCACGGATGGAATGGGTGGCCCGCCCTTTCAAGGGAGGGGGACGCGATTTGCCGGGCTCGCGCGTCGGGTGCCACTGGCAGCTTGTCTGCCAGTGCCTCTGCAGCAGCCGCGTGGCCCACCCTTTCAAGGGTGGGGGACACCTATTCGAGAACGGCGCACTCACATGGGAAGTGCTATCATTGACGAGCACGCAGCATGTTCCCCGCGCGCGAGGAGCCCGAAGAATGAACCGTGTCAGACCTGTTCGCCTGCGTTCCATCATGGTCAGCGTTAGCCCAAGCAGTGAAGCGAACGCCAGACCACCGTCGACTACTCGAACTCGTCTGACGCACACGTGTGCTGCCGTCGTTGCCATGTTCCTTCTTTCCCAGGTCCGCGGCTACGGTGAAGCGACGGCCTACGATCTGCCCATGCGCGTCGGCGTCTTTGAACAACAGGCGCATGTCGCCTACACAGAGGCGGAAGGCCTGCCCTCCAACAACGTGCTGCGGATCGCCCGGGGCCGGGAGGGAGTAATCCATGTGGAGACCGCTCGAGGGCCGGCCCGATTCGTGGACGGGCGCTGGGAAACACCCGCCGAAGATTCGACATGGCAGGCGAAGACGCAGCCCCTCTGCAAAGAAGCCCCGTGGTACGCGAGTCTCGCCGATCTCGTCGGCACGAAGGACGCCGTTCGGGCCGTGGCCGAGCGCAACGGCGAAATAGCCGTGGCGGCAAAGGGCGGCCTCTTCATCGGCGACGGCACCACTTGGAAGATGGCGCTTCCCCAACAGGGCGCAATACGCTGGGCGCCGGTTGACGTGCGGGCCGTGACGTACGACGAGGCAGACCGCCTGTGGTTTGCCTCTCCCCAGGGCGTGGGATTTCGCACCGCCGACGATCAATGGCGGTTGTTCACGGGTGCGGACGGCCTGCCCTACAACGATTTCACGTGCATGGCCGCCGGACCCGAGGGTGTCTGGCTTGGGACGACCAACGGTGCGATTCGTTACGCGGACGGCGTCTGGGAGTTTCGCCAAGGCCGGCGATGGCTCGTCGACAACCATGTCCGCGAGATCGTGGTCGCCACCGACGGCGGTGCGTGGTTCGCAACGCCGGGAGGCGTCTCGCGCATCGAGCTCCGGCCCATGACGTTGGCGAAGAAGGCCGCCTTCTATGAAGCTGAGCTCGACCGCTACCACCGTCGCACACGCTTGGGCTACGTAAGCCCCGCGAGGCTTTCCACCCCCGGCGACAAGAGTACCGCGACCGCCTACGCCACCGACAACGACGGCCACTTCGGGGGGCTGTATCTGGGCGCCGCCAGCCTCGGCTACGCCGCCACCAAGGACCCCAAGCTCCGAAAGGACGCGGTTGGGGCCTTCGAGGCCCTCGCGTTTCTCAGCAAGGTGACGGAAGGAGGGAAGCATCCCGCGCCGCGAGGCTTCATCGCCCGGGCGGTCAGGCCGACCGACGGGCCGGACCCCAACGCAAAGGACAATCCCGCCCACCATCGCAAACGACGCGCCGCGGACGCGCTCTGGAAACTGATCTACCCCCGCTGGCCTGTCGACGAGACCGGCGAGTGGTACTGGAAGTGCGACTCGAGCTCCGACGAGTTGGACGGCCACTACTTTGGCTACGGCATCTACTACGACCAGGTCTGCGAGACCGATGTGGAGAAAGCCCGGCTCCGAGAGGTCGTGCGCCGTATCACCGACCACATTCTCGACCACAACTACAGCCTGGTGGACCACGACGGCAAACCCACGCGTTGGGCCCACTTCTCCCCCGAGGACATGAACCGGAACGAAGCGTGGTGGGTCGAGCGCGGACTGAACTCCCTGAGCATCCTGACCTACCTGGCCGTGGCCCACCATGTCACCGGCGATCAAAAGTACCGGGACGCGTACATGACGCTCGCGGTCAACCACGGCTACGCGATGAACGGCATGACGCAGCCGAAGGAAGAATCCGGCCCCGGCTCCTTCGGACAGGCCGACGACAACATGGCCTTCATGAACTACTACCATCTGATCCGGTACGAATCGGACCCGAGGCTGCTGAGCATGTACCGGCAGGCCATCTACCGTCACTGGCAGGTCGAGAAGTACGAGCGAAACCCCTTCTTCAACTTCGTCTACGCCGCCTGCTGCCTGCGGAAGGTGCGCAAGGATCACTGGGGTGCGCTGGATCTGTCTCCGCCGAAGCCCTGGCTCGAGGTCAGCGTCGACACCCTGAAGCGGTATCCCCTCGATCTCGTCGACTGGCCGATCTCGAACGCCCATCGCATCGACATGCTCCCGCTGCCGGACCACGCCCGCGAACCCGGCCGGAGTGCCGGCAAGGGCTTCCGCGTGAACGGCGAGGTCTTCCGCATTGACGAACAGCACGCGTTGTATTGGGGGGACGACCCGTGGCGTCTCACCCACAACGGCAACGGCACCCGTTTGCGAGAAGGCGTTCCCTTCCTGCTCGCCTACTACATGGGGCTCGTGCACGGGTTCATCGCTGAGTAGGTGTGCCGAGTCGTTGGCGCACACGTCCACCTTCGCGACACCGAGCCGCTCCGTTGCCCGCGCCGATCGCAACCTCCGCCAGAGAGATGGATCGCCCGTCCCTTCAAGTGTGGGGGACGCGATTTGCCGAGCTAGCGCGTCGGGTGCCACTGGCAGCTTGTCTGCCAGTGCCTCTGCAGCAGAACACGGGCGGACAAGCCGCCCGTGGCACCCAACGCCGTTAACTGTCTCATGCTGCGACGTTCGCGGTTTTGCTGTGTATCTGAG
>CAYMME010000061.1:0-24648 GCA_964391465.1 uncultured Planctomycetales bacterium | reverse complement strand
TCTCCCGCGACCATGTTATAATCAATGGGCCGACCGCTCGCCGGGCCAGCGCATCGAAGGCGAGCGGATTGACGGCTGTGACACTGTTGGTTGTCGGGATGAGATGCTGCCCCCGAGAGCGCCGTCTGATTCGGTGGAATGGGGACCGGAAGAACCGGTCATCGAACATGCTGGTCTGCGCAGTGTGAGGTACTCAGCATGCATACACTTCTTCGTCACGTGCGCAAATTCCTCAAAGAGGACGATGGCGCCACCATGGCCGAGTACGTCGTGCTGATGGCCGTCATCATTTTCGGCGTGATCGGCGCGATTCGTATCTTCACGGGCACCCTAGAGGCCAACTTCAACACGCACGCGATCACCGTGGACGAAGCCGGCAACTAGAGCTGCTCCGCCCACGCCCTGCGCCAACGTGCGACCGGAAGCGAGGAACCGCACCGTCAATCGACGGCGGCGGTGGTCAACTTCTGAGGCTGGGTGGAAAGGAATGCGTCGACCACCATCGGATCGAGCTGCGTTCCACAAACGCGTTTGATTTCCGCAATGGCAACTTCCGGGGAGCGACTCCCGCGATACGAACGGTCCGTGGTGATGGCATCGTAGGTGTCGGCCACGGAGATGATTCGGCTGTGCAGCGGAATCTCTTCGCCCTTCAGCCCGACCGGATACCCGTTGCCGTCGTACCGTTCGTGGTGATACAGCACGACGAGGGCGATGCGTTCGAGTTCCTTCGTCTGACTGAGAATCTTCGCACCCAACTCCGGGTGCTTCTTCATGAGCTCCCACTCCTCGCGTGTGAGTCGGTCCGGCTTGCACAGGACGTTCTCGGGCACGCCGATCTTGCCGACGTCGTGCATGAGGGCAGCCAGCCGCAGGTCCCGTAGCGACTCCGGCGGGCATCCGCCGATCTGCTTGCCGGTCAGCACCGCCAGCTCCGCGACGCGAGCGGAGTGGTTGTGCGTGTGCGGATCCTTGGCGTCGACGGCGCCGCAGAGGCACTGCACGACGCTCATGAACATCTCGTTCAATTGCTCGGTGAGCCGGCCGTTCTGCAGAGAGATCGCGCCCATGGTCGCGAGCGCCATCATGAGCTTGCCCTCGCGAGCCGTGAACGGATCATTGGTTGGACGTTCGGTAGCGGTCAGAAGCCCGATCAGCTCTCCGTGGACACGCAGCGGCATGCGGGCAATGGCGAACGCGGTCGTGTCGTAATCCCCGCGCGACATCGTCTTCAGACGCGGGTCCTCGATGGTGTCGGCCAGGACCAGCAGCTCCTCGTTGAGCACGAGTTCCTCGCAGATGGATCCCGAGGCCGAAATCACCGTGTTGCGCACCTCCTCAGGCAGCCCGCGACTCGCCAGGACCCGAAGCGAATTATCCCGCTTGTCGTAGATCAGGAGAGACACGCGCCGCGAGGCCAGGATCTCGGCTGTCTGGGCCACCAGGATCTCGCCGATGGCCGCCCGCGTCTGCTTCGCGGCAATCTGCGGGCACAGATCGTAAACCAGGTTCAGCTCTTCGTAGTTGTCGCAGATCTCCGCCGCCATGGAGTTGACGGTCTCATGGTGTCGATGAACCGACTCGATCAGGTCCGTGATGAGCGATGCGGCGGCCCCCAGATCGGCACCGGGGCTGACGCTACCCACCCTCAACTCGCCAACGAACTCCGTCGTCAGCTCGATCGACTGTGTGCAGACCTGCCCGCCGCCGGATGATGCACTGGGGAGCCCGAACGACCGCTCGCCAAGCGCGTCGCGGATCGTAAACCACACCCCCAACGCCTCGGCACACTTGGTCAGCGTACGCACCTGATCCCGTTCGCCGCACAGTTGGGTCAGCGTCTTTGTCGGCCGCAATTGCGTCATGCCACCGTTTCGCATGTCGTTCCCACGAGCCACCGAACCAGCTCGCGCAACTTGATCGGACTAAACGGCTTCGTGACAAACTCCGTCGCCCCGACCTCCCGGGCGTAGACCGCGTCGCTGCGTTGCCCCTTCGCCGTGAGCATGAGTACCGGCAACGACCGGGTCTCGACGTCCGCGCGAATCCTGCGAACGAGCTCGAACCCGCTCAACTTGGGCATCATGATGTCCGTCACGAGCAGATCCGGGCACTCGTCGGCGATGAGCTCAAGCGCCTCGAGGCCGTTGTGTGCGACACGCACATCGTGCCCGTCACTCTCGAACAGGTACCGCAATCCCTGCACGATGTGCGGTTCGTCATCGCATACGACAATGTTAGCCATGGTCCGAGTCCTCGCTTGACGGATCACCATCGCCCGTGATCCTGCTCTCCTCGACTTCAGCCAGAATCCCGCTGAGGTCCGCCGTCGACAGGTCGCGCGGACAGATATAGATCGCATCGAGATTATCGGCGAACTTCGTATGTTGCCGTCGTATGCTCTCGACGAGCAGGATGACGGGCAGATGGGTCGTGTCAGACTTCTTCATCAGTTGCCTCAGGACGGTCAGGTCATCCTTGGCGGCAAGGCCCTCGGCATAGACGAGCAGATCCGGGCGGACACTCGATATTCTGTGCGCCGCGTCATCCGGATCCTCAGCCTCAATCGGCACGTGACCCAACTCGGTCACACTTCGGGCGATACGTCTGCGCGCCTCTTTGCCCTCGTGCGCGATCACGATCGTCAGTCGCTGCCGAGGCGCCTGCTCGTGCCGCTGATAGGCCTGGGCGTACTGAAGCACCTGATCGCGGGTCGCGGGCTTGGCCAGATGGGCAATCGCTCCGGCCGAAAGCACCTGACCGGGATCCGACGCGTAGGTGTGGGCCACAATCGGAATCGAGGCGGTGTCTGAGTCCACTTTCAACAAACGGATCATCTCCAGTCCGTCGAGGTCCGGCATGGTGATCTCGGTGATGATCAGAACGGGTCTTAGACGCTGGGCGGCAGACAGAAGCTGTTGCCCTGAATGGGCCTGATTGGCCGAGAAACCGGCGGTCTGGACGATCTGCGCCACCTTGGCGGCAATGAAGGGATCCGGATCACCGACCAGCACCGTGGGCTTCATCTGCACCGCATCGGGCCGGACTTCCGGTTTCTTGAGCGCCTTGCCCGCCGGAAGCGTGACCGAGAAGCACGCGCCTTGTCCGGGTTCGCTTTCCACCCAGACCGACCCGCCGTGGGCGTCGACGATCTTCTTGACGATGTACAGCCCCAGCCCCGTGCCGCTCGACTCACGGACGTTGGGATCCTCGAGCTGCAGAAACTTCTCGAAGATCGTCGACCAGCGTTCACGCGGCACGCCCGGCCCTCGATCCTTCACATCGACGCGCAACTCCCGCGACGAGTGCTGCACCCGTACCTTCACTTCCTCACCGGCGGGCGAGAACTTGACCGCGTTGGAGAGCAGATTGCTCAGCACCTGTCCCATGCGGTCGCAGTCGACGATCGTCGACGGCAGCGAGGACGGGCAATCCAACGTCAACTTGACGCCTCGTTGCGCCGCCGTCAGCTCGAAGGAGCGAACCGTCTCCTGAATCGTGTTCCGCAAATCCGTTTCCTGCATCGACCACTTGACATGACCGGAGTCGAGTCGCTGCAGATCAAGTAGGTCGTCGATCAGCCGGGCGAGGCGATCCGCCTCGGTGTTCATGATCTGCAGGAACTCCGTCCGATGCTCGTCCGACAACGCATCCTGCCCGTCAAGCATGAGTTCGGTGTAGAACTTGACCGAAGTCAGCGGCGTGCGCAGGTCGTGGGAGACGATGGACAGGAACTCCGACTTGGTCTGATTCAGGAACTCGAGCTGCCGATTCCGCTGCTCCTGGAGCTGGCGCATGGTGTCCAGCCTCGAGACCATTCGGTTGAAACTGCGCGTCATGTCCCGCACTTCGCGCCCGGCGCGCAGGGGCAACCGGAACTGGCAATCACCCTGTCCGAGACGTTTGAATGCCGTGGTGAACGACCTCACGAGGCGCACATGCGGCTCGGCGGAGACGAATCCGGTCACCATGGCCACGCCCACACATGCGAGCAAGCCGACAAACCAGTACGACGAGAACCTATGGAAGTCCGGCGTGCGGATCGTCAGCGTGAAGTCGCCGATCGGCGGCTCGTGGCGATGGACCGCCACCGTCTCCGGAAACACCGGCGTGAACAGGGCCAGGCACCGCCCGAACAGCGAGGTGATGGTGGATGATCTGAGCGTTTGCGACGGGGATGTCGCATCCGCCCGGGGCGGCGGCCACGTGACCTCCTCACCCGTACGCAGCTCGACCGTCCACTTGGCAATCGTGGGATGGGCCTCCGCCAGCCCCAGCACGGTTTCGGAGAACTGCTCTTGGCTGGTGTTCGGAGGAAGCACCCGCGCGAGATGCCACACGGCTCCCTCGCCGGTCATCTCGTAGTTCTTGTCCAGGATCCCCATCACGTAGAACTGCGTCGCTCTCGCCGCGAGCAGACCCAGGCCGAGCGCCAGCACGACGCACACGACCGCCGCACGCACGCGCGCGGACATGGTCGCACCGTTCTGATTCTGTGCCGAGATGAACCGCCGTGCCCCCATCTGTCGCTTCTTCCGTTCGCTGCCTCAGCGTCGGGCAACCGCGAACCCCAGCCGGGCCCTTGGCGCCGATGCAAACTCCCTAGGCGGGCGCGTTCGCAACCTCGCCGGCCTCCGCCCACTCCCGCACACCACCGCAAATCGCAAACGTGCGTTCCCAAGGATTGGGTTTGTGCGTCTCCAACCAGGTCCAGAACGCGCACAGCGTCGCGGCGAGTTCGCTGCCCGCGAGCAACTCGTGCACGAGGGCCCACGCCAGGAAATCATCCAGGTCCTGCAACGCCTGTATCATCAGTATGTGTTCGACGTCGCGCGCGGTGAGATAGCCCAGTCGCGATGCGGTCTCGCCGAAGCGTTCGAGCCGCACTTTCCGGGTGAGCACCTCGTCCACCTGAGTCAAGGTCAGAAGCCCGTGACGCAGGGCAATCGAGCCGAACGGCTCTCGCGATCCCGGCTGCCACTGTCCGTACGCCGCCACGCGGCCGGCCGACACCTGCTTGTGAGCGCAAAGAAACTGAATGAAGAGGCTGAGCACGGCTTCTTTCCCAATCCACGACAGCGTTCGTCCCGGTGCCCCGGCGACTGCCATACGCACCGGCGCGCGCCGCCTGCATGCTCTGACATTCGGTCAGTTCGTGCCGGGGCTTGATTGGGTTTGGGCCAATCCGTGTGACCGTTCGGTTATGGGATGGCCCGAAATATCGGTCCCGATCGGCTATCGCTGGAATGCAGCGGGGAGATCGTCGAGCAGGTCACCTGCGGTGAGCGACAGCTCGCCGAGCCGAGCCGCGGCCAGGTCTCCGGCCCGGCCGTGGACGTGCACGCCCTTGACCGCCGCGTCAAAGGTCGACAGGCCCTGACCGATCAGGCCGGCAATGATCCCGGTCAGCACGTCCCCGCTGCCGGCGGTGGCCATGCCCGGGTTACCGGTCGTGTTGACGTATCGCTTCCGGCCGTCCGTGACGACCGTGCCGGCACCCTTGAGCACGCAGACGGTCCCGGTCGCAATCGCATAGCCGGTCGCCGTCGCTGCACGATCGCGCGCACCGTCGGGCATCCCCGCACCGTGCAGCAGACGTCTCATTTCACCGGGGTGCGGCGTGAGCACGATGTCGGCTGCGCGCTTGGACCACCAGTGCTTCATGCCGGCCAGATTGTTCAATCCGTCGGCGTCGATCACGACGGGCTTGTCGGCAATGGCGATCAACGTGCGCAACAGCTTGCGCAAGCCGCCGCTCTGTCCGATACCCGGGCCGAACGCTACGACATCATGCTCGGCCGCGAGTGCACCGAGCGCCTCCAGGCTCTTGGATGAGATCTGTCCGGCCTGGTCCGCAGGCAGCGGAACGGAAGTCGCACAGGCAGCCAGGCCGGCGATCGTCTGCTGGGCCGGACGTGGACAGGCGATTCTAACCAGCCCGGCCCCGCTCCGCAGCGCAGCGTTGGCCGCCAAGGCCGGTGCCCCAACCATCCCCACGCTCCCGCCGACGATCAGGACCCGCCCGAAATCACCCTTGTGACCGTCGCGCTTTCTCCGCGTCAGTTTCGGCACCGAGCGGATTCGAGCCGTCGTAGGAGGCATGGTTCACCGCATGCTAGAGCTTGCCGGGGTCGAGTACCACGTGTCGGATCTTCTTGCGCTTCCAGGTGTACGTCACGTGCACCTTCCCATCGGACGCCTGGATGACGGCCGGATAGGAGTACTCACCGCGCTCGGTCTCCAGTGCAAGTACGTTGCTGAAACTCCGGCCGCCGTCGGTGGAGACACCGACGTTGATCGGTGTGCGCCGGCGCGGCGTGTGGTTGTAGATCAGAACGACGCGGCCGTCCTTGAGTCGAACCGCATCGATTCCCGAGCCGGGGTGGGGCAGGTCGATGGTGACGGCCCGGCTCCAGGTCAGTCCGTTGTCGTTCGACTCGCTACGACAGACCTTGCCGATGCGACGGGTGGAGCGACAGAGGAAGGCAATCTTGCTGGGCCCGGTGACGAACAGCGTGGGCTGGATGATGCCGAAGGGCACACCCTCCACGTCGATGGGACCGTGCTTGGACCAGGTCCGGCCGTTGTCGGGCGTGATCTCGACCCAGCACGCCCAAGCCTCGTAGCTTTCGACGGAGCTGCCGCAAATGATACGGCCGTCGGCAAGCTGGATGGGCTTGTTCTTGACCGGACCGAGGATGCCCGCGGGGAGCAACTCGGCGTCGGACCAGGTCTTGCCGGCGTCCTTGGATCGCTTCAGCAAGCCGCTCCATTCGCGCGGACTGCGACCGGCCTTGTAGAACAGGAGCAGTTCGCCGTTGGCGGCCTGGAAGAGCACCGGGTTCCAGGTGGGCACGTCCGGCGCGTCGGCGATCTCAACCGGCGGCGTCCATTGCCCATCTTCGAGCCGCGCAGCCCAGATGCCCACGTCGGGTTCGCCCTCGTCCTTGCCCCCGAACCAGGCGGCCACGAGTGTGCCGTCGCCGGCTTCCTCAATGGTCGAGGCGTGACAGGAGGGGAACGGCGCCGACTCGTAGACGAACTGCTGCGAGACAAGCGCCGGATGCGCTGCCTCGGTTGGCTGTGCAGTCATGATCAGTGTCGCAACGAGATGCACGGTGCAGAGTAGATTCATAGCGATCCTCCGATTCAAGTGTTTCGACTGGGGTCCGCACGGTGGACCCTACGCTAGCGTCTCCAGCATCTGCCGGCGGTTCAACGGCTTGACTTCGTCGACGATCCACTCGCGCATCGCCCGGCCCGGGTCGGTGCTTTGCGGATACGAGCAGAACTCCAGCGTCAACCCGAGTCGCTCGGTCACGCGCCGCGCAATGACCGGCCAGGCAGCCCCGATGTCACAGGTGACGGCGACGCTGCCTTCGAGGCGGGCGAAACCCGACATCTCCATGCGGAACGGCACGCCGAAGACCTTGGTCTTGGGCAAGCCGCGGTCGATCGCCTCCTGCACGCCGCTCTTGTCCCGCTCGGCCTGCCAGACCGTCTCCAGCGCCGGATCGAGGTCAATGCGCACCAGCGTCTTGCCCTTCAACGAGTAGGTCGGATGCCCCTGCCAGCCGGCCCACAGACCGTGGCCGGTGTAGGTTTCGAACGGCCCGTCATGCACTTCCTGGGTCAGGGCGACCGCAGACTCGATGATGACATCGGCGCTGTCCATCAGCCGGGCCAGCCGGCCGGCACGCTCGGCGATCGAGATGCTGTCGCCGATGGCCAACCCAACCGTCCCACCGCCGACCAACTGCGGAATCGTAACGAACACCGGAAGGTTCTTTCGCGCGCCGACGCCGATCATGGTGCGTTCGTCCGCACCCAGCCCCGCAACCTGCTCGAACGCCATCCCGTGCGTGCGGGCCAGAGTCTGAATCTCCCACGCGATGCGCTCGATGCGAAGCCCCATGGGGTAGCCGAGGTTACCCGCGGCCTTGATGATCTCGTCACCGGACGTCCGCCCGAGCTTGTCGATCAGGGCTTGATCGATCGGCATCTCCTCTGCGAGGGCGGCCATCGCCTCGTCGTCCATGAGCGTGAGCTCGAACACGTCGCCGTGCGGCAGCAGCGAGGCGGGCATTCCGAGTGCTTTGCCGTCGACGCGCTTGACCCGATCGAGGACACCGCCCATTTCGTGGGCCACAACCGCCGAACTCGTGGTGACGCCGTCCACCACGCCAACCCGCATCAGTTCCGCGATCAGCGTGGTGACACCCTCGTGCACGTTGGGCCCACTGCCGGTGACGACGGCCACCTTGCCTCCGCGCTCCTTGGCGGCCACGATGCGGTCCACCGCAGTGTCGATTCGCTCCCGCGTGATCTCGTCCATCTCTCGCTCGAGTGCGGCCACCGCCTCCAAGTCAACCTCGTATTTCATGGTCCTTCCTTCCATTTCCGCGCCATCGCAGTGGTGCTCACTCGAGCCCGCGTTCCCGAAGCATCTCCTCGGCCCGAGCCAGGTCGGCAGCCGTGTCTACGCTGAACCCGCTGAACTCGTTGTCCTTTGCCCTCGTCTCGACCACGTGAATGCGGTAGCCGTGTTCGAGCACGCGCAACTGCTCCAACTGCTCGATCTGCTCGAGCGGGGTCGGCGGGAGCGAGGCCAGCTTCAGCAGGAACGCCCGTCGATACACGTAGAGCCCGACGTGCTCGTACACCGCGTGGGCTTCGTCGCTGCGCGGATAGGGTATCAATGACCGCGAGAAGTACAGAGCCGCCCCCTTACGGTCCGCCACCGTCTTGACGACGCCCGGGTCCTGCAGGTCCTCCGGTTTGGAGATCGGATGCATGAGGGTGGACATCTCGAGCGACGGATCGTCGAGCAACGGCTGCACCCCCTCTTCGATCATCAGGGGGTCAATGAACGGCTGATCGCCCTGGATGTTGACGACCACGTCCGCGTCGAGCGACTGGACGGCCTCGGCCAACCGGTCGGTCCCGCTGGGATGATCCACCGCGGTCATGATCGCCTTCACGCCGAACCCCTTCACGACCTCGGCGATTCGTTCGTCGTCCGTCGCCACGCACACCGAATCCAATCCCCGGGCCTGCGCACAACGCTCGCAGACGCGTTGGATCATGGGCTTGCCGAGGATCGGTTTGAGCGCCTTTCCGGGCAGCCGCGTCGACGCATAGCGAGCCGGGATGATTCCGATGACTTCAGGCATTTCCGTGCTCCGGTCCGCGCGACGGCACCTGCGCCGGGCGCGGATCGTCTATGATACTCGTCCCGTCTTTGTACGGCACGAAGCCGGCGCGGCGATACACCGAAACCGCTTTGGGATGATCGCCGCTGCACGTGTGGAGCCAGAACCGCGCCGGCTCGCGAGCCCATGCCGCCTCGACCGCGTAGTGCAAGAGAACCGGACCGAATCCCTTCCCGATGAACTCGGGGACGAGACCGAAGAACAGCAGTTCCGCGTCCGGCATGCCCTGAAAACCCAGGTGCGCGTAGCCGGCCGGGACGCCGTCGGCATACAGCACGTGAATCTCGGTGTCGTCGTGCTGGATGATCGCGCGGAGCTCTTCATCGCTCACCGCGTTGTAAGTCGTCCACAACCAAGGCTCGCCGACCGTGCGATACAGGTAGCGGTAGAACGACACGGTGGGCCGCAGGGCGCGCATGAACCGCACATCAAAGCCCGGCGACGGCGGCGGCGTCTGCTCCGGCTTGCTGTGCATCTCGAGATACACGACGTGCAGCTTGAGGCGTCCGTCAGGCAGGACCTTGACCGGTTCCCATTCGAAACTCGGAGCGCTCACCTGGAGGGTGTCCTACTCATCGGTGGGTGCAGGCGCGGAGCTCGGTTCGCCGGCGGCAGGCCGCTCCTTCGCTCGCGGCGAGTTCGGCGCCCCGCGGTCGGCGAGCCGACTGATCAGGGCCGCGATGTATCCGCCACCGAAGCCGTTGTCGATGTTCACCACGCTCACACCCGAGGCACAGGTGTTGAGCATTCCCAGCAGCGGGGCCACGCCGCCGAAGCTCGCCCCGTAGCCGATACTTGTCGGCACGGCGATCACGGGCACGGACACCAGTCCGCCCACCACGCTGGGCAGCGCGCCCTCCATGCCCGCAACCACCACCAGAACTGAGGCCTGTTGCAGCGTCTCGGAGTGGACCAGAAGCCGATGGAGGCCCGCGACACCGACGTCGTAGAACGTCTTGGTGCGCTGCTCCATCACCTCACACGTCACCCGGGCCTCCTCGGCCACAGCCAGATCGCTCGTCCCTGCGGAGACGATCCCCACGAAGCCGTCCGACCAGTCCGGTGGGTGCTGTCGGATGACGATGGCTCGGGCCAGACGTACGTACTCCGCCTTGGGCAGCTTCTTCTTGACCGCGTCGTACACGCGGCGTTTCGCCCGCGTCAGCAGGACGTTGCCGCCGTGTTCGACCAGCCGCTGGGCGATCTCGACGATCTGCGACGTCTTCTTGCCGGGGCAGAAGACGACCTCCGGGAACCCGCAGCGGATGGCCCGGTGATGGTCGAGTTGGGCGAAGTCCAGAGATTCAAACGGGAGATTGCGCAGACGGGCCAGTGCGGCGTCTATGTCGCTCGTGCCGTCGCGAACCGATTCCAGGAGGCTTCGAAGCGTCTTCTCGTCCATGGCTACTCACGTCGTCGCGGCAAGGTCGAGTCCCGCGGGGGGCCGGCCTCGGAACCGGTGGTACCCGAGACCGGCAACCATCGCCGCATTATCGGTGCAGAGCGCCATGGGAGCAAGGTGCACGGCCACGTCGCGTTCGTTGCAGACCGCGGCCAGACGCTCCCGGAGTCGCACATTGGCCACCACACCGCCGCCCGCGAGCACCGTTTCCACGCCGGTGCGCTCGACCGCCATCATCGTCTTGCGGACGAGCACATCCACGACAGCCTCCTGGAAGCTAGCCGCGATGTTGGCGATATCCGTTTTGCTGAGTTTCTCGAGCCCGCCGCTGGTGCGGCCTTGCCCGTGAACATGGTAGAGCACGGCCGTTTTGATCCCCGAGAACGAGAAGTCGAGGTTGCCGCGTCCGAGCATGGTGCGTGGGAAGGCAACCGCCTGCGGATCTCCGCCACGGGCGGCCCGGTCGACGGCCGGCCCGCCGGGATATCCCAGCCCGAGGATCGTCGCCACCTTGTCGAAGGCTTCGCCGGCCGCATCGTCGGTGGTGAAGCCGAGCAGTTCCATGTTGTCCGTGTCGCTCAGGTGGTACAGGGAAGTGTGGCCGCCGCTGACCACCAGAGCCACCGCGGGAAACGCCGGCTGCTCCACCGTCATTGCGGCCGAGTAGGCGTGCGCTTCGATGTGGTTGACGGCCACCAGTGGTTTGGCCCATGCCCACGCCAGGGTCTTGGCTGCGGTCAGGCCGATCAGCACCGAACCTACGAGACCGGGTTGGTGGGTCACTGCGACCGCGTCGATCTCGTCCCGGGTGACCTCCGCACGCTCGATGGCCTCGGTCACGACGCCGTCGAGCCACTCGATATGTGCACGCGACGCGATCTCGGGTACGACGCCGCCGTACTTGGCGTGCAGGTCGATCTGGGAGGCCACGACGCTGCTGCGTACGTCTCGGCCGTCGACCACGACCGCGGCCGCGGTCTCGTCGCACGATGTCTCGATGCCCAGTAGGGTAGTCATGTCGTCGCCCAAGTGGTCATCGATCGGAGGACGACACTGGTTTGGTGGTGGGTGGTGCAAGCTTCTCGCGCAGGATCTCGAGCGCCCTGGCCGTTTGGCGGTCCGGCTGCGGCATAACGGGACGCGTGGCCGGCGCGGGTTGCTCAGACGGCTCTTCCGCGGAGTCATCGTCGGCCGGCGCCGTGGTCGGCGCTCGTACAACGCCGCCCCGGACACGATCATTCCGCATGTGTATGAGTTCCTTCTCGCTCAAGACCACCTCTTCATCGGGCCCCACGCCCCACGACCCATCCTCCACGCTCTTCTTCGTCCGATGGATGCACTCGCCGTCGGGCAGGTAGTAGTAGGCCACGGTCAGCTTGATGTGAGCCTCTTGCTGCGGCGGCGGCAGCGGGTAGACGTTCTGCACGGACCCTTTGCCGAAGGTTCGCTCGCCCACGAGGACCGCCCGGTCATGATCGCGCAGAGCCCCGGCCACGATCTCGGAGGCGCTGGCGGACACGTGGTTGGTGAGCACGACCATGGGGAAGGAGGACAGTGTGCCCTCGGCCGTAGCGGTCCACTCCTCCAAGGGCTCTCCGTCCCCGTCCTTCGACGGATCGCCGTAGCGGCGCGTGGTCACGATTGTGCCATCCGACAGGAACAGGTCGGCCACCTCGATCGCGCTGCCCAAGAGCCCGCCTCCGTTGTCGCGAAGGTCAAGCACCAGACCGCGCATCCTCTGTTCCTGCAAGCTCTGGATCATGCGCTTCAACTCTTCAGGGGTCGCCCCGACGAAGCTCGTGATCCGGAGGTAGGCGATTCGCTCCTCCTCATCCAGGAAGCACATCCAATCGCCGCCGTCGGGACGGTACCACCCCTTGACGCTGGCGATCTTGATCATGGCCCGCCGTACGGGGATGGTTCGCGGCACGCTGTGCGACGGATGAAACACGGTCAGGTTCACGGTGGTTCCCGGCTGCCCCATGATCCGCTGCATCGCCTCCGTAACGACCATCGGCGGCTCTGCGCTCACGCCGTCGATGGCGAGGATGCGATCGCCGGCGAGGATGCCCGCGTGGTACGCGGGCGTGTCTTCGATGGGCGAAATGACGATGAGCCCGCTGGGGGTCGGGTCGATCTCGATCCCCACACCTCCGAACTCACCCTTGGAGTGCTTACGGAACTCGTCGAGATCCTCGGGGCTGATGTAGGCGCTGTGCGGGTCCAGTTCCCACAGCATGCCCTTGATCGCACCGGTCACGAGGGTGTCGTCGTCGGCAGGCTCGACGTAGTGTTTGTAGATCTCGTTGCGGGCGGCGATCAACGGGTCGAACGACCGGTTGACGGTCTCCACCCGCGCGACCATCTCGGGCAGCTTCCAGGAGGCCGCCGCAATCAAGGCGATCACGGCAACCCAGGCGAGGTTGCGCTTCGGCATCGGCGAGTCCTTCCAACCGGGGTACCGCCCACCATCGTACCAAGCGGTGATTCTTGATCCTCCGCATGCCGCTGTCAACACGCGGGGCGAAACGGAGCTTGCACGGCGGGCTGAGGGCATACTGTTGTCGGAGGCGAGGTACGCGCCTCGGGCTCACGCCAGTACCGAGCGGCGCACCGCGGCCAATAGCGCCCGACGGCGGGTCGCCTGGGCTGGACAGGAGCCCATTGTGCCAACCGGTTCAATGCCATATAATGCTTACGATTGAGACTGCGGTTCGGGCCGATCCGCGTGCAGGTTGCTGGTTGCCAGAGGCTGGTGTGCGTCCTGACGTCCGCGCGCGACGGCATGGAATCACAATTCAGTTCTGGAGAAAAGCCTATGGCGTCCTCGTCAGACAACGGGAGATCCGCGTATTCGGGGATCCCGACCACGATCGACGGAGCGGGAGCGGTGGTCTGGGTCGAGACGAACATCACGCAGGGTTCCTGCGCCTATCCGATCACGAGCTCGACCACTATGGGCAGCGGCTACTCTCAGGCCGTCGCCAACGGGTACCGGAATCTCTGGGGTGAGGACCTCGCGTTCATGGAGCCCGAGTCCGAGCACTCGGCCGCTTCGGCTTGCGAGGGCTTCGCCCTGGCCGGCGGGCGTGTCACCAACTTCACCTCCGGCCAGGGTCTGGTCCTGATGAAGGAGGTCCTCTTCACCATCTCCGGCAAGCGGCTGCCGATCGTGTTTCACATCGGAGCCCGCGCCCTCACGAGCCACTCGCTCAACGTCCATGCCGGTCACGATGACGTGATGAGCGTCGCCGATTGCGGATGGGGGATCCTGTTCGCCCGCGACGCGCAAGAAGCCGGCGACCTCGCCCTGATCGCCCGGCGCGCCGCCGAGGCATGCCAGTGCCCGTTCCTGAACGTGCAGGACGGATTCCTGACCACGCACACCGTCGAGAACGTACGGCTGCTCGAGAAGGAGTTCATGAAGCAGTTCGTGGGCGCACCCGAGGAACACATTCTGAACCTTTTCGACCCGGGGCACCCGGTCATGAGTGGCGTGGTCCAGGATCAGGACTCGTACATGAAGGGCAAGATCGCGCAGCGCCACTACTACGTCCACATGAAGCCGGCCGTCATCGAGGCCATGCGGGCGTTCTCGGAGAAGACGGGACGGCAGTACGACTTGATCGATTCGTATCAGATGGACGACGCCGAGTTTGCGCTGGTCGGGGCCGGCAGCATGATGGAAACGGCTCACGCCACGGTCAACTACATGCGCGAGGAGATGAACCTCAAGGTCGGCGTGGTCAGCCTGTGTGCGTACCGGCCGTTCCCGGGACCGGAGCTGGTCCGAGCCCTGCGCCACGTCAAGGCTTTCACGGTACTCGAGCGCATGGACGATCCCATCGCACCGGCGAACCCGATCATGCGAGACCTGAAGACCGCGTTCGTGGACGCCCAGCTCGGCATGGAGGAGTACCGAGACATCGAACTCACCGCCCTGCCGCGCATGCTTGCGGTCTCGGCCGGGCTGGGGAGCCGCGACGTCCGTCCCGGCCACTTCGTGGCCGTCGTGCAGAACATGCGGGCCGCGGTCGAAAGCGAGCCGCACAAGGAGTTCGCCACCGTCGGCATCAAGCACGAGACCGCAATCGAGATGCCGATCGACCCCGACGTCCGACCCGACGGCGCATTCAGCATGCGAGGTCATTCGGTCGGCGGATTCGGCTCGGTGACCACGAACAAGGTGATCGCCGATCTGATGGGCGACCTGTTCGGCCTGTACGTGCAGGCGTATCCGAAGTATGGCTCGAGCAAGAAGGGGCTACCGACCACCTACTACCTGACGCTGGCCCGTGAGCGCATCCGCACGCACTGTGAGCTCGAGCACGTGGAGCTCATCCCGCTCAACGACGTCAACGCGTTGAACCTGGGCGATCCGCTCCGCGGACTCAGCTACGGGGGCACGATCTTCCTGCACACACCGAAGACCACGCCCGAGGAGGTGTGGACGGACGTACCGGCCTGGGCCCGGCGGCGGATACGGGAGAAGAACGCCCACGTCCTGGCCCTCGACACGTTCAAGATCGCCGACGAGGTTGCCACCAACGAGGACCTGCGCATTCGCATGATGGGCGTCGTGCTCGTGGGCGTGTTCCTCAAGGCGACACCGTTTGCCGAGCAGAAGGGCATGGCAATCGAGGAAGTCATGGAAGGCGTCGAACGGGCCGTGCGCAGCCGCTGGGGCAAGCGGGGCGAGCAGGTCGTGCAGGACAACCTGCGGTGCATTCGCCGCGGTTACGAGGAAGTGTTCGAGATCCCGTCGGAACTGATACAGGCCAAAAACGCCGAGCTGGAGGCCCTGCCGGTCATCCCCAGCGGCCTCGAGGGCTGATCGCTTGCAGACCCGAGCTCGCGTCAGGCGCCCCGCGCTGCGACCCGGACCAGGTCAACCGTGAAAGGAACTTTGTCGATGGCTATCTCTCCCGCGGAACTGCCCAGGACGATGGACGAAGCCGTAGACGTTGCGGACTTCAACGAACGCATCATCGAGCACTACGAACGCGGCACCGGTGATCTCGAGCTGGACGCCAATCTGGATACGGCGCGATCGATCATCCCGGCCGGTACGGGGAGCCTGCGCGATTTCTCGTTCATCGCCCCCGAGATTCCCGAGTTCATCTCCGAGAACTGCGTCGGCTGCATGGACTGCGTGACCGAGTGCCCGGACACCGCCATTCTGGGCAAGGCGATCCCGCAGGCCCGTATCGAGGCCGAGTTGACGAAGCAGCCGGACAACGAGCGCGAGATCCTGGCCGCGGACTGGGCGAAGACCCGCAAGTACTGGAACGGGTTCGAGAAGCGCAAGAAGGAGCCGGCCTACTTCGGCATCTTCATCGACCCGACCAAGTGCAAGGGCTGCGCCGAGTGCGTCAGCGTCTGCGACGACGACGCCCTCAAGATGATCAAGAAGACCGACCAGAACTTGCCGGTCATCCAGCGCAAGTTCCAGCACTTCGGCGAGGTCGGCCCCACGCCGAAGGACTACATCATGGAGAAGGTGCTCGCCGACATGATGCTGGCCGACAGCGGCCTACAGTACGTCGGCGGGGGCGGCTCCTGCGCGGGGTGTGGCGAGGCTACCGTCCTGCGAATGATGGTTGCCGCCACCTGCTTCGTCCACGGAAAGGACAACCTGGGGCTCCTCGCGGCCACGGGCTGCAACACGGTCTACACCTCGACCTATCCGTACAACCCGTACACGGTCCCGTGGTCCAACTCATTGTTCGAGAACGTCTCCACCTACGCCATGGGGGTTCGGGCCCGATGGGACCAGAAAGGGTGGAGCGACAAGAAACTCTGGGCCATCGGCGGCGACGGTGCCATGCTCGACATCGGGTTTCAGGCGCTGTCCCGCATGCTGATGAGCGGCGCGGACATCAACGTGCTCGTGCTCGATACGCAGGTCTACTCGAACACCGGCGGGCAGGCCTCGACCAGCACGTACATGGGCCAAAACGCCAAGTTGTCCGAGCACGGCAAGGCCATTCCCGGTAAGAGCGAGCGACGCAAGGAGCTTGCCCAGATCTGCATGTCGCACCCGGACGTCTTCGTCGCCCAGACGACGGGCGCCCACGTGAACCACTTGTATCGGGCCATCATGCGGGCCAACGAGTACAAAGGCCCGGCCGTGGTCATCGCCTACACGACGTGCCAGCCCGAGCACGGCGTCGGCGACCACCTGGCCGCACACCAGGCCAAGCTCGCCGTCGACTCCCGCGCGTTCCCGCTGCTCATTCACGATCCCGAGAAGGGCGAGCGGCTGCGCGACCGGCTCGACCTCAAGGGCAACCCGACACCCACCAAGAACTGGTACACGAACCCCAAGACCAAGGAACGCGTCGACTTCACCACGTTCGCCCGCAGCGAGGGCCGGTTCGCCAAGCACTTCGACGCGGAGGGCAATCCATCCGAAACCCTGCTCGCGGCCAACGAGGACCGGCGCCGCAACTGGCGCCTCCTCCAAGAAATGGCCGGCATCGAGCCGGAAGAAAAGCCGAAGGCCGACGAAGCGTCGTAGGCGAGAGACACCAGAACAACCGCAGCGTCCAGTGGCAGCCACCTCGCTGTGGAAGGCGAAGCGAGGTGCGCACGAAGGACTTTGCGTCTGGCTAACGCAGGATCCTCCATTCTCCGGCCAGTCGCACGAAGTGCAGCGTCTCGATCACGCTCTCCCGGACGATCTCGGTTTTCGTGCCCTCGGGCTGATTGGTGGCGAGTGTGGCGACACGGTCAGTCGTGATCAGGTCCTTGGGACGAGTGCCGCCCAAGTACTCTCGGGTCCCCGGCACGTACATCAGCGCAACCCTGCTCCCTGCGATGATCTCGATCTCCTCGGGTGAGGCCGAATAGAGCGGGGCGCCCTTCAAGGCGGCAATCCACTGTTTCGTGGATTCCTGGGATTGAGCTGCGTCGTGTACGCGCGATCCAACACGCCAGCGATCGACCGTGGCCCATTGGCCGAAGAGCCGCACGACGGAATCCGAGTCGCCGGACCGTAGCCCTTTGTCAAGGCGTTCGAAGAGTGCGAGCATTGCTCGGCGATCTCCGTCGCCCAGCCCCTCCAGCGCATCCGCACGTTCCCAGGTCCAGCGGAACGGGATCGTAGCATCGAAGTTGAACTCAAAGACCAGCGAGTCCTTCTCGGATCCTTCCGGTTCCGTCATTTCGTTGAGAACTTCAAGGTCAATTGTACGACGCCTGTGGTGCTCTCGTATGACTTTGAGAACGCACGCCTCACGGAAGCCCGATCCGGAGGGATCACTCGAATCGCGGGCTGCCGCGACGCGGACTGCGTTGTGACCCTGCACAACGAAGTGCGTGATCGACCACAATCCAGAGGCTGTTCCCTCAACCCGAAGTGCGGGCTGCCCGTTCACCCACACCGCAGGATTCCAGCGGATGCACTCGCGAGCAAAGCCGTACGTTGTTGTGAGCTGGGGAGACGAATCGGACTCCGTACACCCGGCAGCGAGAAGACATGCCCCCAGAACGAGCCCGGCGGCCCTGCAGACGCGTCGGAGCGCACATGGGTCGCCCCGACGTACACGAGGTACACGAGATGCTGCCGGACCCAACGGTAGCACACTCGTGCAGCAACGCGTCCCGAGCTGATAGGAGCAGCGCGGTTCGACTGCCCCCGCTTCGTCATTGGGCATTCGTCATTCTTTCGTCATTCGGGCTTCGTCATTCGTCATTGGGTCCGCCGCCTCGCGCGGTTTGGTCCCCGCGCTTGCGCTTGGGGCTCGGATGGGTCGGCCACGCCGCGACTACTTCTTCTGGGCCTTCTGGATCTTGGCCCAGGTGTCCTTGAGCGTGACGGTGCGGTTGAAGACGAGCGCTTCGCCGGACGTGTCGGGGTCGACGCAGAAGTAGCCGTTGCGTTCGAACTGGTAGCGGGTGCCGGGGGCGGCGGCGGCCACGCTGGGCTCGATCTGACATTCCGTCAGGGCCTCGAGCGAGCCGGGGTCGAGGTTGGCCTTCCAGTCCTCGCCCTCGGGTACGTTGTCGGGGTCTTCCTTTGTGAACAGGTGGTCGTAGAGTCGCACTTCGGCCGGGACCGCGTGGGCAGCGGAGACCCAGTGGAGCGTGGCCTTGACCTTCCGGCCATCGGGTGCGTCGCCGCCGCGCGTGGCCGGGTCGTACGTACAGCGCAGCTCGATGACCTCGCCGGTTTGCTCGTCCTTGATCACGTCGGTGCACGTAATGAAGTAGGCATAGCGCAACCGGACCTCGCGCCCCGGCGCGAGCCGGAAGAACTTGCGCGGCGGGTCTTCCATGAAGTCATCGCGCTCGACGTAGAGCACGCGCGAGAACGGCACCTTGCGCGTGCCCGCATCGGCGTCTTCGGGATTGTTGACCGCCTCGAGTTCCTCGGACTCGCCCTCGGGGTAGTTGTCGATCACCACGCGCAGCGGACGCAGCACACCCATCACGCGGGGGGCGACCTTGTTCAAATGGCCCCGGACGCAGTGCTCGAGCAGGGCAAACTCGCTGACGCCGTCGAACTTGGCCACGCCGATGCGCTGGCAGAAATCGCGGATCGACTCGGGGGAGTAACCGCGGCGGCGCATCCCCGAGATCGTGGGCATGCGGGGATCGTCCCAGCCGCGGACGTGGCCGTCCCGGACGAGCTCGAGCAGCTTGCGCTTGCTCATCACGGTGTAGTTGAGGTTCAGCCGGGCGAACTCGATCTGCTGCGGGTGGTAGATGCCGAGCGCGTCGCAATACCAATCGTAAAGCGGGCGGTGGTTCTCGAACTCGAGCGTGCAGATCGAGTGAGTGATGCGCTCGATTGAGTCGGACTGGCCGTGCGTGAAGTCGTACATCGGGTAGATGCACCACTTGTCGCCGGTGCGGTGATGCGGGGCATCGAGGATGCGGTACATCACTGGGTCCCGCATGTTCAGGTTGGGCGAGGCCATGTCGATCTTGGCCCGCAGCGTCCGGGAGCCGTCGGGGAACTCGCCCGCCCGCATCCGCTCGAACAGGTCGAGGTTCTCTTCAACCGAACGGTTGCGGTCGGGGCTGTCGCGCCCCGGTGCGGTCAGCGTGCCGCGGTGCTCGCGGATCTCGTCGGGGCTCAGATCGCAAACGTAGGCCTTGCCGGCCCTGATGAGCTGGACCGCCCACTCGTAGAGTTGATCGAAGTAGTCGGAAGCGTAGTAGAGCCGGTCGCCCCAATCGAAGCCGAGCCAGCGCACGTCTTCCTGGATCGACTCGACGTACTCCGCCTCCTCCTTGATCGGGTTGGTGTCGTCGAAACGCAGGTTGCACAGGCCGCCGTACTCGGCGGCGAGGCCGAAGTTCAGGCAGATCGACTTGGCGTGGCCGATGTGCAGGTAGCCGTTCGGCTCGGGCGGAAACCGCGTATGCACGCGCCCGTCCCATTTCTTCGTCTCCAGGTCATCCGCAATGATGCACTGGACGAAGTTCAGTGGCCGCTCGCGCTCGGCCGAGGCCTCATTCCCTGTGCCACTCTGGTCGTTCTTGTCGTTCGTCAAGTCGTCGCTCACGGTGGACTCCGGTCAGTCACATCGGTTCGCGAAGTACAATACCCGGCGGCTCGGCGAATGCAAAGGTGTCCGCGCCGCGGTATACTGCTTCGAGCGTCGTGTCTTGGCACCCAGGCCCGCCGGAGCAACGAACCGTGACGGCAGAGAACACCACCCCCGAAGCGGCGTTCCAGCAGTGCATCAACCCGGATTGCGCCAGGACGTTCAGCGTGCGCGAGGTGCTGTTCAGTTGTCCGGCCTGCTCGTCACTGTTGGACGTACGTTACGATTGGGACCGCGTGCCCGTCCCCGACAACCTGCGCTACTTCGAGAAGCGTTGGGGCACGAAAGGACACGAGCACGAGGGTGTGCTCGACTTCTCCGGCGTGTGGCGGTTTCGAGAGCTGCTGCCGTTTGCCCGAGAGGAGGACGTGGTCACGATCGGCGAGGGGCGAACGGTCTTGCAGCGTCCTGAGCTGCTGACCCGCGAGATGGGCATGAAGCCGGATCGGCTGCTCCTGCAATACGAGGGGCTCAACCCGTCCGGCAGCTTCAAGGACAACGGCATGACGGCCGGGTTCACCCTGGCCCGCTCGCTGGGGCGCAACCGAGTGGCCTGCGCCAGCACCGGCAACACGTCGGCCTCGCTGGCCATGTTTGCCTCCAAGGTGCTCACTAGCAGCGGTGAGCCCATGCAGGGCGTCGTGTTCATCGGCTCGGGGCGGATCGCGTTCGGCAAGCTCTCGCAGGCCCTGGACTACGGGGCTCTGACCCTTCAGATCGAGGGCGATTTCGACGCCTGCCTGCGGCGGGTCCGCGAAGTCTCGGATCGACTCGGGCTGTACTTGATGAACTCGGTCAACCCGTTTCGGCTCGAAGGCCAGAAGGCCATCATGTTCCGCGTGCTCGAGGCGATGGACTGGGAGATTCCCGACTGGATCATCGTGCCCGGCGGGAACCTGGGTAACAGCTCGGCCTTCGGCAAGGCGTTTACCGAGCTGCACGCCCTGGGTCTGGTCGACCGCGTGCCGCGGCTGGCCATCATCAACGCGTCCGGGGCCAACACGCTCTACCATCTCTACGAACAATGCAACGTGCACTGGAACGAGGGTCGGGTCGACACGGGCTGCATCGACCGGCTGTATGCAAAGATGGATGCGGAGGGGATCGGCCCGCACACGGTAGCCAGCGCGATCGAGATCGCCCGGCCGGTGAACCTGAAGAAAGCGCTGCGATCCCTCGACGTCATGAACGGTGTGGTCCGTGAAGTGACCGACGAGGAGATCCTCGAACACAAGGCGATGGTCGGCCGGTTCGGCTTCGGATGCGAGCCGGCCAGTGCGGCGAGCCTGGCCGGATTGCGGCAGCTGATGGATGAACAGGTGATCTCCAAGGACGAAACCGTGGTGTGCATTCTGACCGGGCACGAGTTGAAGGACCCGGACGCGACGGTACGCTACCACACCGGAATCGACATGAAGGCGGTCGCCCCGCCGCCGCCCGGGCCGACCACGGGCAAATACGCGAATCATCCGATCAAGGTCGCCGACGATCTAGCCGCCATCATCAAGGCGCTGGGAGCAGAGGCCGGCGGCGAGATCGACGCAGCGGGCGAGGCCATCAGGATCGACGACCACCATGACGACGCGGCCGTGATGAAGGAATGACCGCCGGGACGAGATCCCCATCTCGTCCCTGCCGCCCGCGGGATTCCCATCCCGCACGTCAGCGGAAGAAGGATCAACATGAGCGCAACTGAACCTGTGCGGTTGGGAGTCATCGGCGCCGCCGGGCGGATGGGCACGCGGATCATCGCCCTGGCCGGCGAGGATGACCGCTTCGAAGTGACGGCCGCCCTGGAGGTAGCCGGACATCCGAAGCTCGGTACGAAAGTCGAGGGCGTGACGATCACTGAGGAGCCGTCGGGCGACTGCGACGTTTTAATCGACTTCTCGCTCCCGGCCGCAACGCAGGCATCCACGGAACGAGCGGTCTCGACCGGAACGGCCGTCGTGATCGGCACGACCGGCCACGACGAGAGCCAGTTGGCGTGCATCCAGAAAGCGGCCTCACGCGTCGCCGTGCTCAAGGGGTCGAACATGAGCCTGGGCGTGAACATCTTCTGGCGGTTGGCCCGGCAGGCGGCCGAGCTGATGCGCGAAGGCCACGACATCGAGATCGTGGAATCCCATCACCGTTACAAAGCCGACGCCCCATCGGGGACGGCCCTGACGCTACTGGAAGAGGTGTGCAAGGGAGCGGGCCTGGATCCGAAGAAGGACGCCGTCTACGGTCGCGAGGGGAACATGGGAACCCGACCGCCGGGGCAGATCGGCGTGCACGCCCTACGGGTCGGCGACACCGTCGGCGAACACGAAGTGCAGTTCGCGTCGCTCGGCGAGACCGTCACCATCAAGCACGTTGCCCACACCCGTGACATCTTCGTCCGCGGTGCTCTACGGGCCGCCGCCTGGATTCACGGCAAGCCACCGGGGCTGTACACGATGCAGGACGTACTCTTCGGCGAATAGGCGCGCATTTCACCGCGGCCGCGTGGTCGAGCACCGGCAAACTGTATTGGACAGGAATCCGCGCGCGTCACATCGAGATCGGAGTCCCGGTCTGTCAGCGTCGACGCCGCAGCAGCACGGCCCCCGCACCGAGCAGCAGTGCCACGGTGGCAGGCTCGGGAATAACCGTGATCGAGGTGGATACATACTGGACACCGGTCAGCTCACTCGAGTTCGGGTCCAGCAACTCGCCGGTCAGGGACAGGATGCTGCCGGGGCTGAGTCCGGTCGCATCCAGTGTGACACTGCCAAGCCAGCCGGAAACGGCGCTACCCGTGCCGGAACCCAGATTGAGCGCTCCCATCTTGGCCACGTCCGGAGCGCTTCCATCGTCCTCATAAGCCGGGTTCCACTGTGGCGTCACGCCGGCAATGTAGTCGCCGATCTCGAAGCCGTTCGTCGGCACGGTGCCCATCCCGGCAAGCGGATCAAAGACTGCCGGATCATAGCTCAGGTCGAGGAACCAGCTCCTGATTTCCACCTGATCCGGATTGGAGATGAGAACATCGAGCACAAGCGGATCGTCTGGCCCGTCCAGGGCGATCGACGCGGCGACCGGCACCAGTGAAACCGTGATATCCGCCGCCTGAGCTGCCCCGCACCATGTGGCCAGAACCGACACACTCACCCCGAACAGCACTCGGTCTGCCCACGCCCCCGCACATTTGTTAGACATTTTCGATTGCCTCCATACCCACCATAGCTGCAGCCATATCCGATGAAGAACCCAACACAGGATTCTGGCCGCCCCCCCCTTGCACGTCCTATCAAGCTAACCGGTTCCTGGTACGAAGGCAAGCAGAACCCAGCGAGAACCAGAGAAAAACAGAGACGGGTTCCGGCACGCCCGAGACATCGTAGCTCATCGATTCCAGCGTCTCCAACGCGAATCCGGTCCCGACGACCGCGCTCTGCTGCTGAGGATCCGGGTAGAAGAAGCCGCTGATCAGCCGGTCCACATCCGAGAAGTTCAGCACCCCGTTTTCGCCGAAGTCGAGGTTCTGCAGGGCTTCCGGATTCGGCGGATCGGCGAATCCGAAGAACATGTCGATGCCCAGTTGGACGTCAGCGAACGTGAACGCGAGGTCGAGGTTGGCGTCCCCCTTGAGGCCCGGATAGAGAAAGGCCAGCCCACCGACCTCGTCATCGCCGAGTGTTCGGTTGAGCCCGTCGGGGAAGTAGGCCGAATGCATCGCCTCCGTGTCGCTCCACGGCTCGCCCGGCTGCTGCGTGTAGGGGTTGTAGTTCTGCGCACCGTTGGCGGCGGCCTGGTCGGGGTGATCGAGCCCCAGAGCGTGGCCGACCTCGTGGAGGACGACGGTCTCAATGTCGAAACCGCTGCCGTCCGTCCCCCACTCGAAGTCGCTGTTCAGATATACATCCGTGCTCAGGATGTTCCCGCTCATCACGACAGGCATGGCGAAGGCCAGCGTCGTGGGCCCGAACTCGTATGTGGTCCCCATGAACTCGAATTGGAACCCGGTGGGGCGCGACAGGACATCGATGTTGGCCCCAATCCCACCGTCGGCGCCGCCGGGCCCCTCCATGGCGTAGCCGCCCGCGGCCCAGTTGTCGAAGGAGTTGACGATTGGCTCGTAGCCGGCGTTGGCGAAGCTCAGCGTGGAACTGGCGGCGTCCCAGCTCGCCACGGCGTTTGCCGCCGCATCGCGGGCGCCCGGCACCCCGCTCATGAAATCAGATGCAATTGCGTAGGAGAATGAAGACGACGGCGGGCTGCTCTGCCCCATCTGCCAGGCTTTGTAGCAACCCGCCTCGACAGATACGTCTGAGGGGAACCCGAGCAGCGTGAACCCCTCAACCTGATTTACCAGCCCCCCCCCGATAAGCACGATGGCGAGGCGTAGCTGCCAGGATCCCATGCGCTCCTCCCGAGCATACAGCATCAAGGCTTCTCGGCTCTCGAGAACACGGGTCAAACCGGCAGTTGACCACCTCTGCCTCTCTCATCA
>CAYMME010000060.1:0-24734 GCA_964391465.1 uncultured Planctomycetales bacterium | reverse complement strand
GCGAGCGCGAGCAGAATCGCGGCCTTGCCCCTCAAAGAGCGCGAGCACTCACAGCGAAGTCGCTCGCGCCGCACGCGCGTACTGCGTCGCTCCAATCCGATCCGTTCGGCAGCGCCGCACGATCGCTCAAGCTCGCCATCGACGACCTCACCGAAGCGTTCCCTGACCGCTACCCCCACGGCCCCGCGTACCTCTCGCGCCTTCGCGCCATCGAGCAACAGTACGGCAAACTGATCGCCGCCGAGGGAATACACGCGAACAAGCCGCAACTCGACGCCATCACCCGGAAGCTCGAAGCACTCCGCCGTGAAGTGTTGCTGGCCAATCCGCTCCTGGACTTCGACCAAGTCCTCCTGATCAAGCGCGGCGCCAACAACCTCGGCCTGCCCACGAACTGGCAGAGCAACTCCAGCCTCAAGACCGCCGGCTACGACAACGAGCTCGCGATCCTTGCTCCGATCCGCGGCGACGCGAAGCGGACCACGCTCTTCAAGCCGGCCGACGGCGCCTTCGTCGGCGACGTCGATCTCCACTTCGACGCGGATCGCATACTCTTCTCGATGCCCGGCACCAACGGGCGCTGGCAGGTCTGGGAAATGAGCATCGACGGTTCGAACCGACGCGAGCTGCCGCTGATCCACGAACGGGACGTCGACAACTACGACGCTTGCTACCTGCCCGACGGCCGGATCATCTTCTCGTCAACCGCCCCGTTCGTCGGCGTGCCCTGCGTCCGCGGCAGCTCGCACGTAACCAACCTCTACATCCGCGAGACCGACGGCGCGATCCGCCAGCTCACCGTCGACCAGGAGCACAACTGGTGTCCGACCGTGCTCAACGACGGGCGCATCCTGTACCTCCGCTGGGAGTACGTCGACACGCCGCACGCCTTCTATCGCATCCTGTTCCAGATGAACCCGGACGGCACCGAGCAGGCGGCGTACTACGGCAGCAACTCGTACTGGCCCAACGCGATGTTCTACGCCCGGCCGATCCCCAACCATCCGACGAAGTTCATCACCGTCGTGGGCGGACACCACGACAACCCGCGTATGGGTGAGCTCGTGCTGTTCGATCAGGCCCGCGGGCAGTACGAGGCCGACGGCGCGGTCCAGCGCATCCCCGGCTACGGCAAAAAGGTCGAGGCCGTCGTGCGCGACGGTCTCACCCGCGACAGTTGGCCGCGGTTCCTGCATCCGTATCCGCTCTCCGACAGGTACTTCCTCGTCTCCTGCCGCCCAGACGCCGAATCGCTCTGGGGCGTCTACCTCGTCGACGTGTTCGACAACCTCGTCCTGCTCCACGAAGAGCCCGGCTACGCGATGCTCGAGCCGATCCCGGTGCGGAAGAGCCCCGCGCCTCCGGTCATCCCGGACAAGGTCGACCCCACGCGCAAGGACGCGGTGGTATTCATGTCGGACGTATACGTCGGCGACGGGCTGAAAGGCGTGCCGCGCGGCGAGATCAAGGCCCTGCGCCTTGTCGGCTACCACTTCGCCTATCACGGCATGGGCGGGCACATCGACCGCGTGGGCTTTGACGGGCCGTGGGATGTCAAGCGGATCATCGGCACCGTGCCCGTGCACGAGGACGGCTCGGCTCGGTTCCGCGTACCCGCGTACACGCCGATTTCGGTCCAGCCGCTCGACGCCGAAGGTAAGGCGGTGCAACTGATGCGCAGTTGGTTCACGGCCATGCCCGGCGAGGTGCTCTCGTGTGTCGGCTGCCACGAGTCGCACGGCACAGCCCCGCCGCCGCGCACGGCCCTGGCCGCAACCCGACCCGCCTCGCCGATCAAGCCGTGGTACGGCCCGCCGCGCGGCTTCAGCTTCGTGCGCGAGGTCCAGCCGCTGTTGGACGAGTACTGCGTCGGATGCCACGACGGCCAAGCCTCTACCGACGGCCACGCGATGATCGACCTGACCCATCGCGAGTTCGTCAACCCGGAAGCCGGGCACCCGTACTACGCCGCGGCCGCCCGGTTCCCGCCCGCGTATTGCGAGCTGCGCAAGTTCGTCCGCCCGGTGACCATCGAGAGCGACCTGCACATGTTGCCGCCGTGGGAATTCCACGCCGACACCGCGAAGCTTGTCCAGCTCTTGAACGAGGGCCACTACAACGTTCGGCTCGACGCCGAGGCCTGGGACCGGCTGATCACTTGGATCGACCTGCAGACCCCGGCCCACGGAACCTGGACCGAGGTTTGCGGCGAGAAGCGCGTGCAGTACGTCGCCCAGCGCCGCCGGGAGATGCTGAAACGCTACACCGGCATCGATGACAACCCCGAGGCCGAGGCCGCATCCGAACCGGCGCGCGAACGACCCGAGCCGATCATGCCCGAGCCGCTCGCGCCATCTGCCGAGGCACACGTCGACTGCGACGGCTGGCCGTTCGATGCGGCCGAGGCCCGCCGCCGCCAGTGTCGGAACGGAGATGCAGCAACGCTCTCGATCGAGCTGGCCGACGGCGTGTCGATCGAGCTGGCTCGCATTCCCGCCGGCGCGTTCGTGATGGGCGACGCCGAGGGTGACGCGGACGAACGGCCGCCCGCGCGGGTCGAGATCGCCAAGCCGTTCTGGATGGGCCGGTATGAGGTGACCAACGAGCAGTTCGCCCTGTTCGACCCGACCCACGATAGCCGTCTCGAACACGGCGACTACCTGCACTTCGACGAGCGCGAACGCGGTTACGCACTGAATCGACCGCAGCAGCCGGTGGTGCGCGTCTCGTGGAATCGGGCCATGGACTTCTGCCGCCGGCTGTCGGAGCGGACCGGCCGCACGTTCACACTTCCGACCGAAGCCCAATGGGAATACGCGTGCCGGGCCGGCACCGCAACGCCGCTCTGGTACGGCACGCTCGACAGCGACTTCTCCGCCTGCGCCAACGTCTCGGACGCCACGCACCAGGCCATCCATTCGTACGGCTGGGCGTTCCCGTTCAACGCGCTCGCCCCCTGGCGCCCGGCCGACACACGCTTCGACGACAAGTCGCGCGTGTCGGCCACGATAGGCTGCTACCGCCCCAACCCCTGGGGCCTGCACGACATGCACGGCAACGTGGCTGAGTGGACAAGCTCCGAGTACTGCAAGTACCCCTACAACCCAACCAAGGACGGCGCAGCAAACCCAAGCCCAGGCAGCACCGTTCTCCACAACGGAGACAAGCGGACAGTCCGAGGAGGCTCCTGGTACGACCGCCCCAAACGAACCCGCTCCGCCCACCGCCTCCCCTACCGCCCATACCAAACCATCTACGACGTAGGCTTCCGAGTAATCTGCGAAACGAAGTGAGCGCCAACGCACCAGCCGTAGCGGCCGGCGCCCCGCCGGCCGAGCTTGTAGGGTGGGTCGTCGACCCACCTGCCATCCGTCGCACGCGCCAATCCTCAACGCACAATCTCAGCGTTGAGCGAGCGTTCCCCTTCGTGCTCCAAAGGAGCAACCGAATGTGGCCAGGCGGTGGAGCGAAGCGGGGCCCCTGGTACACGCACCACACCAACACCTCCCCCGCTCGGCAAGGAGTGGACGAGTCAAACCGACCACATCCGAGCCGAACCTCCCCCACCGGACGATGAGCCACTTGCGTGACAAGAGCATTCCGCCGCCCCGCCGGGGCGGGGGGACTCCTACCGCACGCATCCGGGGGTTCCGCTGCGCTCCACCTCCGGCTACGTTCCTGCGCCCCTCACGGGGCGATCGGCCGCCAGCCTTCCTTGCCGCCGTCACCAGCCACAGGTATCGTGGACTCAGCGTGACGCAAGGAAGAAGCATGGTACGAGCCGTTTCGGTGCTGCGCGCGGCCTGCTGGGTCGTTTCTCTCTGTGCGCCCGCTGTGCTTGGCGCCGAGAACGCTGATCTCCCCGACATCTTCTCGCAGGACGCAGCTCGGTTTCGCTCCGAACTTCAGTCGGCGCTGCCGGAGTTGCGTGTCGCCGGTGTGCAGGGGTTGTCTTACCTGCGGCATCACAGCTTCGAGGGCGATCTGATTCGGGCGCTGGAGGACCCGGACGCCGGTGTGCGGCGGGAGGCTGCTCTGGGGTTGGCCCGGCTGGGGCGGCGGGGGTCGGTTCCGCCGCTGATCGTCCGGCTGGCCGATTCCTCGCACGAGGTTCGGACGCAGGCGGCGCTGGCGCTGGCGGCGGTGACCGATCACACACCACCCGCTGACGTGGTGTCTCAGAGTCGTCGAGGCTTATCTGATCCGAAGCGCGCCCGTCAGGAAGCAGCCACGGCAAAGCGAAACATCGCCGCTCCCTCACGGTCGCGGTTCGGAGAAGATACGGTCTGCATGAGACACTACAGCAGCAGGCGCGGCGATGCTGCGTATTGGCGCGAGTGGTGGGGGCGTCTTTCGCCGGACGCGCGCGAGGATGCGCTGATCGCTCAACTCGCGAAGCCGGAGAGGCGGCTCGCGGCACTGCGTGGCTTGCGACGGCTGGGTGGGGGTCGAACGGAGGCGGCGCTGCTGGAGCTGGCCGGGAAGGACAAACTGCCGCGCAAGCAGATGCATCTGCTGATCGAGGCCATCGAGCCGGTCGCCACCGCGAAATCGCTTCCGCTGCTCAAGGGCTTCTGCGGCCACGTACCGGCCGCGGCCTGGGGGCTGGGCAACATCGGCGGACCGGAGGCAGAGAAGATCCTGCTCGACGCGCTGCGCGGGCCGGACCTGCACGTGATGGCCAACCTCGACCGTCTCGGCTCGGCCGGGGCGTTTCGTCACGCCCCCATGCTGGTGCGGGCGTTCGGGCTCGTCTCGTACCGCTCGCAGCCCGACGACCTGCACGCCCCGCCTGCGCCCGTGCAGCGGCTGGCGTCCCGGCTGCTGATCCGCACCGGCCGGGCCCACGAGATCGTCGACCTGATCCTGGCCAAGCTCGACGGCAAGCCGGCGACGACCACCCGGCCCGGCGACAAGACGATCGAGGCCTTGCAGAGAGTCGCCAAAGAGATGGAACCCGAGCTGCGACCCGGCTTCCACCGCGCCGACGGCTACGCCAAGTCGATCCCGCTGTGCGCGATGTCGCACATGGTCCGTGACCCGGCGCTGGCCGAGCGGCTCATCCCGCTACTCGACCACCCCGCGTACGTGGTCCGCGTCTACGTCGCCGCCGCCCTCGGCCGCCTGCGAGCCACGCAGGCCGTCGAGCCCATCGCCAAGATCCTCCGCGAGGGTTACCCGTTCGCCGACCCGGTCGCCCAGGACTCCGGCAAGCACGGCCCGAAGACCAGCCGCTTCGTGCGCTGGAAGGCATACCTCGCGATGGCGCTCGGCCACATCGGCGACGACGCGGCACGCAAGACGCTGGAAGCACTCGTCGTCGACCCCGCCGCCCCGCGCGACATCCGCTTCGGGGCCACGGTCGGGCTCGGCGTCATCGCCAGCGAGAAGTCGCGCGACGCCCTGACCAAGGCGGCCAACGGCGACCTCGTCCGCTGGATCCGCGAGTCGGCCCAACGCGCCCTGCACGAAATCGAGATTCGTACGGCCGCAGCCAGAGCCCAGCTCCCATCGGGTGCCACGGGCAGCTTGCCTGCCCGTGCTCATCAGCAAACATTCGCTGCTCGGCATTGGCGGGCAAGCCGCCAGTGGCACCCGTTCCACAATGGTCACATCATGAATCCCGGGACGCTCGCGATGCGTAGGACATCCAATCGCTCGATGGCAAGCGGGGAAACGAGATGATCCTGCCCTACGTTTGTGCTGTTTTCCTCGCCGCGCAACAACCCGCGCCAAAGCCTGCGCCCAAACAGCCCAAGCCCACGGCCACGGCGCCGGGTGACGTGCTGCTGAAGCGACTCGCGAAGATGCCGAGCTTCGACCATGCCCTGGCGGTAGTGCGGGAGGGCGGAACCGAAGCGATCCGCCGCGGGCTGGGCCAACGCCACACGCAGCGACTTCTCGCCTGGGCCCTGACGCGGCACGCGGTGCCCGCCGTGCGCGAGACGCTCGAATCGCTTGTCGCCTCGCCGGATCAGGTCACCGGCTACTACGCCGCGTTTGCCCTCGGGGCGATCGGCGACGCCCGGTCGGTACCCGTGCTCGCGAGCCAACTTGCCGAGAAGCCCGGCGACTACTGGGAGCTCGTCCAGCGCACGAAGAAAGGCCCGCGCCCGATCTTCAGGGTCAAGCGCCGGGGCGGGCGGAAGACGTTCTTCGCCGAGCCGCACCACCGCAACCTGCGCGTGGCGTACGCGGCCGTCGAAGCCCTGGGCCACATCGGCGGGGCAGAGGCAGAGAAGGGGCTGATCCGCGCGCTCGCTTCCGAGCAGTATCTCGTTCGGTACGGCGCCGTTCGCGGGCTGGGCCTGATCGGTGAATCGGCGCGGCCGCACCTGGAACGCGTCGCCCGCGCTGATGATCGGCTGGTCGTGCGCGAGGCGGCACGGCGGGCGCTACAAGACATTGAGCGACGTGGCACCCCCAAATCCGAGCCCCAAGCGCAAGCGCGGGGTCCAGACGCTCGGGGTGCCACTGGCGGCTTGCCCGCCAGTGTCCATGGGCAGGTCCCGACGTCACGTCGGGAGCCGCGGCATCCGGCGCCCGCGGCCACCCAACCTCGTAGCGGCCTGCGCCTCGCAGGCCGTACGGCCGGCGGGGGCGCCGGCCGCTACATGACGCCCGGACCCCGCGATTGCGCTTGGGGCTCGGATGGGTTGTGCGACCGCCTGAAGCGCGTGCCCGCGATCGCGTTCATCAAGACGCGGCATCGATCCGACGCGACCTTCGGCTTCCGCGACTCGTACTTCTTCCCGAAGACGCCGTGGTTCGCGTCGGGCGAAAACATCTACACGCTCACGCCACCCAAGCCGGACGGCACGCTTCGCAACCTGACCAACCTGAAGAAAGGCGCCGTGCAGGGGCTGGAGGTCTCACCCGACGGCAAGCGTCTGCTGTTCGCCATGCGGCGCAACATCGAAACCGACGGTTTCCACATCTTCGAGATGAACGTCGACGGCACCGGGCTGCGCCAGATCACCGACGGTCCGTGCAACGACGTCGACCCGGCCTACCTGCCCGACGGAAGCGTCGTCTTCTCGTCGGATCGCGACGGTACGCACGAGTTCTACCATCAGGAGCGCGTCCGCACGCTCTGCGTGGTCAACGCGGACGGTTCCAACCTGCGACAGCTCACGTTCAACCCGAACCAGGACCACGAACCGCTCGCCCTGCGTGACGGGCGCATCATGTACGGCTCGTACCGCTTCTACGGCCAGGACGGCAGCGGCGGCGTCTACCCGGGCAGCGGCGGCGGCATCGCCCGCATCGAGACGCACACCCGCTCGGTGCTGCCGGACGGCACCGGCGACCGCCACCTGTACGGCGCCCGGCGCGGCTCGTTCTACGTGCCCCTCCGAGCGATGCCGGACGGCGACGGATTCCAGGCCCCGCAGCTCACCCGCAACCGCGACCACCTCGGCGTATCCGTCTCGCACTACCGGCAGATGCCCGACGGCCGATTGATCTGCACGACGCCCGCGGGGCTCACGCTCGTCGACCTCGCCGCACACCCGCACGATTGCGAACTGCCGATCTTCCCGGAGGTGGTCAACCTCGCGGGCGGTGAAGAGGTCTACATCCACAACCACGACGACTTGAACCCAATCGGGCGCTACACGACGCCCTACCCCATCGACAACCGCACGATCCTGGTCGCACACGCCCCGTTCTACAGCCGCGTCCCAAACGCCTACGGCCTGTACCTGTTCGACCTCGAATCACGCACGCAGACGCTCGTCTACGACGACCCCGCATTCGCCGAGGTGGACGTCGTGCCGCTCGTCGCATCAGGCTCCGCACCGTCAGCCCGTGGCTCGGTCACGGCCAGGGAGACCGTACCGCCGTCCATCGCCGAAACCGACGCCAACGGCGAAACGGGCGAGATCTTCGTACAGTCCGTGTTCAACACCGACCTGAAGTTCGACCGCGAGGCCATCCGCTACCTCCAGGTAACCACCGCCGAGCAACTCGGTGCGATCATGAACGCCAACGGCGGCTTCCGCTCGCGGATCATCGGCATCGTCCCCATCGAGTCGGACGGTTCAGTGCGCGTCGAAGTCCCGGCCGACACGCCGCTGCACTTCTCGCTGCTCGACATCGACGAGAACACGCTCGTCCACGAGACCGCCTTCATGACCGTCGCCCCCGGCGAGGTGCGTTCGTGCATCGGGTGTCACGAGCCCGAGGGCGTCGCCCCACCCGGCTCCATGAGCACGGCCGAGGCCCTGAGGCACGAGCCGTACCGGGCACACCTCCAGCGCAACGACCTCATCTACATGGGCCGCCCGCAGCATTCCTACTCGGTGCTGATCCGGCGCTGAGCCCGCGCGGCCGGCAGCCAAGACGCCTCACCAGAACTCGGTAGCGCGCCGTTCCGAAAAAAGTGAGACGAGATTCCCCCGCGACACTTGCGCCGCTCATATAAGTACCAAAGAGGCCCGGCCTCGTCAGGGGTCGCGGCCACACATGGTTGCGAAGCACGGCGTTTGCGTACCAGCACATGTGCGCAGTGGGGAGAGGTCGTATCGCGTAAGAACCCTGTATGCGCAGAAGGGCCGCCAGGGGCGGTCTCTTGAGAGGAGGCCAGTCATGCGCTCAATCCGCGTTCCCATGATGGCGTGCGCGCTGTCGGTCGTCGTCTGCTGTGGGCTGCACGCCAACCCGATCCCGATTCCGGGCCTGCTGATGCCGGAGGAGTTCATCGACGTGCGTATCGTCGACGGGCCCGACGGTCTGCGGGCCATCGTCGACGGTCGGTACCCGTTCGTGAACCGCGAGCATCTCGAGGTGACGATGCTCTACCCGGTCGCGCCCGACTCGACCGACATCGGGGTCTGGATGGACAACCTGCCCTTGGCGTGGGATTGGAGCCACGAGACCTATCCCACCATCCTCCCGGAATGGCCCGAGTTGCCCATGATCCAGTGGGACATCTCGCCCGTGCCGCCGGAGTTCACCATCACTGCCCACTATGAGCACGACGTAGTGCGCCGACCCGACGAATGGGTCTACCTGTACCCGATGGGCACGGGGAAGTACTTCGACACCTTCGCTGAAGAAACGGTGGCCCACGTGTCGGTCGGCCTACCGAACCCGGTCCTGCCGAAGGGTGTGTTCCGCGACCACGACCCGGTCCCGTTCTGCCTGCACTCCTCGCCAGACGCGCCGGGCTGGGCCCTGCGGACCGAGATCAGAAGCCGCCCGTTCGAGCCGCTGTTGGAGGATTTCATTCTCCCGCTGATGGAGCGGTGGACCGACCCGCTGGCCTGGTTCTCGCAGCCGCCCGACATGGCGGACGGCCCGGACATCTGGTCCTCCGAAGAGGTGGCCGGCTCCGGCGCGGCGGATGACTTCGCCGTCGAGCCGACGGGCGTGATTCCGCCCAACGTCGGGACGGTGCGCTGGTGGGGCTCGTTCCCGGGCTGGGAAGCCGACAACCCGCATCCGGACGATACCGCCCACCAGCCCCGGCCGGCCTACTTCCGGGTCCGCATCCATGCCGACGCCGCCGACCCCGCCTCCGGTGTGGCCCACGGGCCCGGCGAGATCCTTCACCGGGAGCAGATCGACGACTTCGAGCAGACCTACTTCGGCGCGGTGGTCCGCGAGGTGCGTGACGGATCGGCCGAAACCGCCGGTCCGGTCTACGAATACGAGCACAAGTTCGAATACCGGGCCGATCTGGCCCGCCCGTTCACCCCGCTGCCCGGTCAACGCTACTGGCTGAGCATCGTGGCCGGCCCGGTCGCGTGCGAATGGGCCTGGGGCTGGGCGACGTCGCCCGTGGAGTGGGGCGAGCCCGCCTCGATCCCTCCGACCCCCGGGGCGGAGGAGTTGGCGGCGCAGCGCGCGGTCTCGGCCCAGACGCTGGCGCCGTTGGACGCGCCGCTGATCTTCTGCGAGGGCACCGAATCCGGCGGGGACGGGCCGAGACGCTACGCCTACCGGGTCGACTCGGGCAGCTACCCCATGATGGAGTTCAGGGTCGGAACCTCCGATCTCGACGCCGGCCGATACATGAACGTGCTCATTCCCGAGGGATGGCGTTTCGCGGTGGAAGAGCGCCCGATGACACACTACTGCGAACACAAGACGCCGCACGGGAGGGTGTCGGACGGACCGTGCCGCTGCCTCACTGCAGGCAGCGTTCGCTGGTGGACGGAGGATCCGGCGCTTGCGGTCGAGTTCTTCACCTTCGGCTTCGATCATCCGTGGAGCTCCGAGGACGTGTCGTGGGTCCTGTTCACCGAGCGCGAGGGGCCGCCGCCGCAGGAGTACGCGTTCGACGCGGAGTGGGATGCTCCGGTGGGCACAGGCATGGGTCCGGTGCACGGTCCCGCGTCCGAGCCACGACTGGACATGGCCTTCGTGCTGTCGTCGCGTCGCCCCGAGGTGCACCCGGCGGGCAAGTACTGCCTGATGCGGGGTAGCACGCTTACGGAGTTCGACGCGACCGGAGCCGACGATCCCGTGGTCGTTCCGATCCATGGGCGCTTCTACCTCGATCCGATGTCGCTGGATGCAGCCGACGCACGCTTCGCCGTTCGGGACCTGGAGTTCGGCAGCGATGGGATTTCTCAGGCGTACGTAGGTGAGGCCGAGGGCATCTACGAGCACAGCGCGGCGCTGGAACGTATGGAAATCGAGGCAAGGATCAACAACGTCACGGGCTTGGTGTTCGACAGCGGCGTGGTGCCGCCGCAAGCGGCCTTCCCGTGGATCGAGATCGACCTCCCACAGGTGCTCGATAATCCGACTGATCCGCCGCGACGGTTCCATCTGCACCTCGTGGCGGCGCCGTGTCCGCAGGTGTGGTTCTCGACGGAGCACGGTTTCACGCCGGCCGACGCGACTGGGGGCGGACACGCACACGTCTCGGACGGCGACCTGGTCAACTCCGTCGGCCAAGTAGTGCAAACCAACCGCCAGCTCACGAGTCGGCTGGGCATCATGCCCATCCCGCCCGACATCGGCCTCGACGCGGTACTCGGCCCGATTCCGGCGCCGCTGTCGTCAACGTGCTGCCCGCGTCCGGAGGTCTGGTTCTCCGCCGAGGACGACGTGCACAGCGAGACGCTCGGACGGCTTCATCACGGCCATCTGTTGAGCAATGCGGGCCGGATCGTCCGCACCTACTTCGATCTGATCGCGCCCTTCTCGCCGATGCCGCCGATCCCCGACTACGGCCTCGACGCCGTCACGCGCGGACCGGACGGAATCCTCCTGTTCTCAGTTGAAGAAGGGTTCTTCTCCGAGAACCTGGGCGTTTACATCGGTCATGGCGACCTGCTGGCCGAGAACGGAAGGGTAGTGAGAACCAACGCCGAGTTGATGGCCAAGTTCGAACCGATCGGCCCGGAGCCCATACCGGAAGACTTCGGCCTCGACGCCGTGTTCGTCTGGCCGCATGGTGAGGTCTGGTTCTCGACGGAGGCGAGTTTCCACGACGCCCGACTGGGGCACGTCGGCGACGGCGACCTGCTCAGCGACACCGGCCGAGTCGTGCGGCAGAACCGCGAGTTGATGGCACCGTTCAGCCCGCTCGAGGACCTCGCGGACTTCGGCTTGGACGGCCTGGAGGTCGTCACACCGATTCTGATCCACATCGCCGGCGGCGTGGGCGCCATGGGCGATCCGACGGCCTTCATCTCGCCGAGGTCCAAGCTCATCGGGCTCGATTCGGTGGACATCCTGGTCTCAGAGCAGGTAGGGCTCATCGGGGCGCACACAAGGTCGACGGGCGGCTCGCCGCCGGAAGTCGTCAGTCTGACCCCGCTGAACAACGTCGGCTTGCACCGCGTCCAGTTCAGCGGGCCGATCGAGCTTGCGGAGTGGACGAACGTCGAGTTGTCAGTGGTCGGCGCTTTCGGCATGCAGACCGACTTGTGTTTCCAGGTCGCGCATCTGCCGGATGACTGCGACGGGAACGGGCAAGTCAGCCTCGGCGACGCGACCCGGTTCGGCCAACTGTATCGTGCCGGCCGGCCCGTGCTGCAAGCCGATCTCGACGGCAACGGTCAGATCAATCTCGTCGACGCCACGCTCTTCGGCCTCATCTGGAGGGGCGAGGGCGGTGAGAGCCATCCGGACGGCGGCGGCTGGCTCGGCAAAGGCCTGCCCCCGAAACCGCCCTGCGCATGCGATCCGACGGAGTGAAGAAGCACTACCGGGCAAGGACGCCGAACAACCAAGGCCCGGAGGCTCCTTTCATGGGGCCTTCGGGCCTTGACTTTGCGTGGGTGTCTCGCACGTCGGGGCCGGACGAAACGACAGATGCACGCGGCTTGCGCCTGGTGGCCGTTCCTGCTATGCTGGCGAGCTGGGACGTGATGTCTTTCGGGCAAGGCTTTCCAGAGAATCGAGCGACCTTCGGTGATTTGGCGGTTCCATTCCGTCTGCGTTCTGGCCGCGAGCGCCTGCTTGGCGGCGCTGACGAGCGATCCCGTGCATTCGGCGGAGGCACGGGCACCCGGTCGCTACGAATTCCGGCGCGAGCACGATCCGGACGGCATCGGCAAGTTCTACATGGGGCGCGAGATCGCCCAGGTGATGGGACATCGAGGCGCCGCCTGGCTCGATCGACCGGAACGTGTGCGGGAAGAAGCGCCTCGCAAGCTCGTCGATGCACTCGAACTGAAGCGCGGCGCAGTCGTCGCCGACATCGGTGCGGGCACGGGCCATTTCAGCTTCCGCATGGCCCGACGCGTCGGCCGCACCGGCCGCGTACTGGCCGTCGACATCCAGCCGGAGATGCTGGCCATCATCCGAGAACGCATGCAGCAGCGCAGGGTGAAGAACATTGAGCCGGTCCTGAGCACGGCGACCGACCCCAAGCTACCGCCGGACTCGGTCGACTTGGCCCTCATGGTCGATGTCTACCATGAGTTCTCGCATCCATGGGAGATGGCCGCGGCGCTGATCCGCGCCCTCAAACCGGGCGGGCGACTGGTGTTTGTCGAGTTCCGGCTCGAGGATCCGAAGGTACCGATCAAACGGCTGCACAAGATGAGCGAAGAGCAGGTGCGCAAGGAGATGGCCCCGCACGCCGTCCGCTGGGTCAGGACGATCGACGTCCTGCCCCGTCAGCACATCATCATCTTCGAGAAGCCTGCCAGGATCGACAAGTTGCAGCCGTAGGCCGCACCGGCCCTACTCTTCCGCCAAGTAGGGGTAGCGGAAGTCCGTGGGCGGCAGGAACGTCTCCTTGATCGTACGGGGGGAGACCCACCGTTCGAGGTTCAGCCAACTCCCGGCCTTGTCGTTCGTGCCCGACGCCCTGGCGCCGCCGAACGGCTGTTGCCCGACGACGGCCCCCGTCGGCTTGTCGTTGACGTAGAAGTTTCCGGCCGCGTGTCGCAGCGTGCTCATCGCCTTGACGATGGCTCCGCGATCGAGAGCGAAGATCGCTCCGGTCAACGCGTACGGCGAACTCTGGTCGCACAGATCGAGCGTCTCCTCGTACTCGCCCTCCGGGTAGACGTAAATGGTCAGCACCGGGCCGAAGATTTCCTCGACCATCAGCTTCGACTTCGGATCCTTGGTCACGACGACCGTGGGCTCGATGAAGTACCCCTTCGAGTCGTCGCAGCCGCCCCCGATGAGAATGTCCATGTCGGGGCTGGTCCGGGCATGCTCGATGTAGCCGCTGATGCTGTCGAACGAACTCTTGTCGATGACGGCGCCCATGAAGTTCGTGAAGTCGCACACGTCGCCCATCTTGATGTTTGCGATCTCGCCGAGCAGTCCGTCGCGCACGCCGGGCCACATCGAGTCGGGAATGTAGGCCCTCGACGCGGCCGAACACTTCTGTCCCTGGTACTCGAACGCACCCCGAACCAACGCCGTAACCAAAGCGTCGACGTCCGCGCTCGCATGGGCGACGATGAAATCCTTCCCGCCGGTCTCGCCGACGATGCGCGGATAGGAGTAGTACTTGCGGATGTCCGACCCGACCGCCAGCCAGATGGTCGAAAACACCTTCGTGCTGCCCGTGAAGTGGATGCCGCCGAGGTCGAGATGGTCGAGCGCAGGCGGTGCCACGACGGGGCCGGGACCCGGGACCATGTTGATCACGCCCGGAGGCAGACCGGCCTCTTCGAGGATCTTCATGATGTAGTACGCGGGAAGCACCGCGGCCGACGCGGGCTTCCACACCACGGTGTTGCCCATCAGGGCCGGGGCCGTGGGCAGGTTGCCGGCAATCGAGGCGAAGTTGAACGGCGTCAGGGCGAGGACGAATCCCTCCAACGGACGATGCGCCATGTAGTTCAACACGCCGTGCGTCGACATCGGCTGGTCGCCGTAGACGATCTCCATGAAGTGGGGGTTGAACCGCCAGAAGTCGATCAGCTCGCAGGCCGCGTCGATTTCCGCCTGGTGCGGCGTCTTGCTCGTGTTCAGCATGGTGGCGGCGTTGAGGGTCTGACGGTACTTGCCCGCCAGCAACTCGGCCGCCTTCAGAAACACGATGGCCCGCGAGTCCCAGGGCATTTCGGCCCAGTCCTTCTTGGCGGCGTTGGCGGCGTCAATCGCCTTGTGCACGTAGGACTCATCGCCCTGGTGGCTGGCGCCGAGGATCTGCTCGTGATCATGCGGGCAGCGCATATCGGCGAGCTTGCCGTTGCGCACCTCCTGGCCGCCGATGATCATGGGTACGTCGACGCGCTGCCCACACATTTCGGCCAGCGTCGCCTTCAGGTTGGCCCGCTCCGGGCTGCCGGGGGCGTAGTCGAGAACCGGTTCGTTAACCGGCTGGGGAATCTGAAAAAGACCGTTAAACATCCAACTTCCTCATATTGCGCGATTCACTGACGACAGAACAGTCGATTTTCCTGCAGGAAGCGTCGAAAGTCAAGGGAACGGTCGCCCTCATGCGCGCCACGGGTGCATCTCGTGAATCGTGGCACCACCCCACGTGGTGGGTGCCACTGGCGGCTTGTCCGCCAGTGTTTCCCGTTGTCCCGGTGTGATGAGCACGGGCAGGCAAGCTGCCCGTGGCACCCGGTTGCCACCGAATTCGAGACGCACCCGCGCGCCACGGCACGACCACTTCTCGCGCCGAGGTGCGGGGTGCCCCATCCTTCGTCCCGGCGTGCCGGGATCTGCGAAGGGTAGGGAACGAACAACGTGCCCCTTCGCCCTGCCGCTCATTCCGGGCGACACCACGCCTTACCGGTGGTGAGGTCTCGACCGACCTGCCAAGCTCGACCACGGCATTCGACGCGCAAGGACACGGCCTGGGCGCCGACGGCGTAGTCGTCGGGCAGCGCGGCCGACACCTCCGGCGCGTCGAGGCCGCGGTATGGAACAAGCAACGTCAGGAAGGCGGCCGGCGCGGTGCGTTGGTGCCGAAACGAAAACGCCGTACGCGGCTTGCGATAGCCGTACTTCCATGCAAACCAGCCCTCTTCCGTCTCCAGCGAAACCGGGATCGTCGGCGCGGACCACACGAGGACGTTGGCGTCGTCGAATCGCGTCTTCGCGCGCCGGTTCGCCGTATCGACCACGGCATCCCCGGCCGCCAGTTGGAGGTGCAGACGGAGCGTACCGTTGGCCTTCCCGATGGCCTCGTCAAGCAAAACGAAGAACTTCCTGTCCACGAACCAGACCGTGCGCCGATGCAGCAATGCCTTGTACGACTGGTTCTCGACGACCAAGACCACACCTGCCCGCGACCGTTGCCACAGGTGCTGCTTCGGCTTGACGGACGTGTCCGCACCGTCGAGCGTCAGGGTCTGGTGCGCACGGGTCTGTCGATGCCACTTCCGCGCTTCCGGGTCGTGCCCGTAGGTGTAGTAGCCGGTATCCGTCATCAACCACCGGCCGTAGGCGTAGAGCTCGAACGTCCCGTTGTCCGGCTGATCGTGCGACGAGATGGCCGGCGGCGAGCAGTGCAGGGCGAGGTAGATCTGCTCGGGCCCCCAGCCCGAGCGCATCACGTACATACCCGCGTCCTCGAACGCGTAGCTGCGTTGCTCCGGGAGCGCGCTGCGGTCAAGCCGCGCCCGCGCCACGTACTTCGGGTCACCGATGCTCTTGCTTGCCTGCACGAGGGTACCATACAGCGGCCAGCGAGATCGGTCGTCCGACTTCTGAGGCGATCTACTGCAATCACCGAACATGGGAAACCCGAGATCCGGGGTGGCGATGGCGAAGATGTAGTCGTGCATCCGACGCACGCGGTCGCGGTAGGCGTCGGGAACCGTGACGCCGAGCACGCCTGCGTGCGCCGCAATCTCTTCGGCGTCCCGGAGCACGCCGCGGTGATATCCGGCCGACCATTCCCGCTGCACACCGTCGATCGTGGTCTGGGCCAGCAGGTTGTCGCCGGCCCGCTCGACTGCCAGCGCCATCCAGCGCTTCGCGTCCTTGAATTCTCGGAACGTCACCGCGACGTTCACGAAACCGCGCTGCTCGAAGACCGCCTTGTTGTGGATCTTGCCCATGGGGATGCGTTCGGTCTTGACCTGATGGTCGTACAGGCTCGCGAGCAACGTTCCCAGAAACTCCGGTGTGAACGCCTTCCCGTGCACGAGCGTCTTGAACGCCCGGCAGATGTAGGCCGCCCGAATTCCAGTCTGGATGTCGAGCCAGGGGAACCCACGCCAGTTCTTGTAGACGGGGTGGGTGATGTCCCGTTGCTCGAGCGGATGCTTGGTGATCCAGTCCGCCGTCAGCTCGACAAACGCGCGGGCGTACTTCTCGTCCCGCGTCGCGGCGAACGCCTCGACGAGCGGGGTGGCCCAGTAGAACCGATAGACGGCGGCCACCCACTCGATGTCACCCCGCGGATCCCACTGCCAGTCGATCGTGTCGCCGTAGTCCGCCGGTTCGTACGGCCCCCACTGCAGGACGTGATTGACAACCCCGTCCGCTTCCGTGAATTGCCTCTTGGGGTCGGGCTGGGGCCGAGGCGGGAGTGGGTACTTCGCTCGGTAGTGCGCCAGCAAGGCCGCGAGGACCTCTGTCCGCTTGCCCTGCTCCGCCGCCGTCTTGGCCGCCTCGAGGCCGGGCCCGCTGAGATCGAGCTTGGACAAGATCGCCTCGGGCGGTAGCGATTCAAGCTTCACGTCCCAACGTTTCGTGTAGGGCACAAGCTCGGCCGCCGCCGCGTCCCTGACCACTCCAGGCAACAGCACTCCAACCACGAGCAGCAAGTCAATCGAACGTATGCACATCGGCGTTCTCCGTCTGTTGTACCGCGAGCTATGGTATCCGCTCACCGCGGCGGCGTCTGCGTCGGTCGGCATCCACCTGTGCCGCGCCGCCGTGGATTCACTCGCTTGCGCTCGGGGCTCGGACCCGCGGCGTGTTGCGCCTGTGCGACCATCCGGGATGTCACGAGGCGTGCCACGCACGCCACGGGCGACCTCTCCGCGATTGCGTTCGGCACAGACGCCCGGTAGAAATCGCGTGACCAAACGCACAACCCTCACGGAGGGTGCTGACGTTCGCGCCACTGGCCTCTGCAAACGTCAAACAAGCAGTTCGGAGAGCCAATCCATGAGCCCTTGCCTTGCTGACGCCGAGATCTCGCGTCCCGCTCCCCCGAAGCTGATCCGAGCCGGGGGCATGCTTCTGTCGTTTGTGCTGGTGGGTGCCACCTCACGAGCAGCGCAGCCCACCTCACCAACGGCAACGCAGTCCGTCGCGACCAAGCCGGTGATCGTGTCCGCCGAACCGGCGCCGGCCGATGAGAAACCGGGCGCGCGACCCTACGAGATGGTCTGGGCCGATCGCAAACCGATCCGCAAGCCGCTGATCGACTTTGACAACCTGGACGGCTGGACGGTCGAGGGAATCGACGGCGGGCGGGGCCGGCTGCACCCATCGGTTGAGCAACGGATCTGGGACTCGAAGACGGCCAAGCTCATCTACCGCGGGACCGGCGAGAAGAGCACGGTCATCATCAGACCGCCGTCACCCGTGGCGATCGACCGCGCCTTCGATTGCGTCAATCTCTGGGTGTACGGCAACAACTGGCATTGGCGACCCGACCCGAAGACGCCGACGGTCCACATTCACATGCTCGTTGCGGATGCTGGCGGCGCCGAACACGAGATCCGGCTCGCCCGCGTTCAATGGAAAGAGTGGTGGCTGGTCCACGGCAAGCTCAGCGACGAGGTGCTCGACAAGCTGAAGGGCGGCTCCGCACTCGCCGGATTCAAGATCACGGCGTGCGGAAACACCGAGGATCGCGTGCTCTTCTTCGAGGATCTCGTCTGCTACACGGAATCGCTCGAGCCGCTGCGATTCAAACCGCGCCCGAAGCGCGGCGTTGACCCGTTCCCGGGGCAATCTCCGGGGGCGAACGCCGGCCCCGGGCGACTCCCTTTTCCGACGCGTGAAGAGACGATCCTGCCGACGAACTACGAGCGTGACTTCCGCAACCGCGTCGCCCGCGACGACGACGGGGCGCTTCGATTCAGCTACGCCGGTGCCGACGCGACGCTCGAATACGTACTTCATCCCGGCCAGGTGAAGCTTGGTCGGGTGGAGGTCATCCTCAACGGACACAAGGTTGCGTCCGGACTCGTCGATGCCGGCGTGGACCTGGAACCGCCTCCGGAAACGACGGAACTGTCTCACGCGGCGATTGACGGGGACGTCGTCCACCTGAAGTGGAGCAACGGCGTCGAGAGCCAACTGCGCATCTGGCAGAAGTCGTTGGTGGTCGACGTGTTCTGCCGCGGGGGCAAGGCGATACGGCTTCGGTACGGCCGGATCACCGGAGTCGCCGAGCCGGAAATCATCAAGCTGCCCTACATGAACTACCACGGGCACCATCTGGGCGTGCTCGTCGCGCGGGGTCCCCAACCCTGCTTCGCATCGATTTGGATGGACTGGTACCGGTCGAATGCCTCGAAGCCGTTCCCGCAAGACGAGATCAAGGCCGGCGGAGTCTTCCTCAATGGTGGCGTGTCGTACCTGCCCAAGACCGACGGCAAACGCAACGATCTCTATGAGCGGTTCTTCTTCACCGTCTCGCCCGTGTTCGAGGAAACGCTGGCGACGATCGCGAACCCGCCCGCGACCCACGGCCGGGAGGCCGGTCGGCGTCTGTGGCAGGAATCGTGGGGCCCGGCCAACTACGAAAACGAAATGAAGCGGTCACGGAAGCTCCGCGCCTACGGCATCGAGATGCTCACGCAATGCAACCACGAGATCACGTGGCGCGACGGCGGCGAGAGCTTCACGTTTCGAGACCGGGCCGCTCCGGGCCGCGGCGGCGATGACGCTCTCAAGGCCTATATCAAGCACCAGCGGTCACTCGGTTGGCATGCGGGCCTCTACACGAACTACTGTGACATGGCCCCCGTCAACGCACGGTGGGACGAGGACCGCGTGATGCTCGACGAGCACGGCGGCTGGGTGCGGGCCTGGGCGCGGTGCTACGCACCGAAGGCGCTGGTTGCCCTCGAGGCCGACGCCGAGCTGGCCCCCAGAATCCACGAGAAGTTCGGCACGAACGCGGCCTACACCGACGTGCACACCGCCGTTTCCCCCTGGAGCCGGACCGACTACGACGCCCGCGTACCCGGCGCGGGCACGTTCGCGGCGACGTTCTATGCATTCGGTGAGCTGCTACTGCACGACCAGAAGGTGTACGACGGTTTCTGCTGGTCCGAGGGGAACCATCAGTGGCACTCTGCCGGTCTGACGACCGGGAACTACGCCCTGGCCTACAGCGGACTGAAGCTCTGGGAATACCCCTACCTGCCGCACTTCGATCTACTCAAGATCCATCCCCTCGAAGTCGACATCGGCATGCCGTGGACAGCGCGGTTTTTTCACGAACGCGAAGGATGGAACAAGCCGGAGCGAATCGAAGCCAGCATCGACAAGTTCATTGCCGCGACGATCGCCTACGGTCACATCGGCTGGCTTGTCGAGGAAAGCCACGGCATTCGTCGCACGTGTCGCTCCTACTACATGCTGCAACAGCTCCAGAGCCGGTACGTGATGCGGGCTCCGGAAGAGATCCGCTACGGGACCGACGGCGGGCTGATCAGCAGTTCCAAGGCGCTAGTCGAAGGTGCGTGGCGGGACAGCCGTCTGTTCGTGCGATACCCGGACGATCTCCGCGTCTGGGTAAACGGCAACGGCGAGAAACCCTGGACGGTCGATGTCAACGGCAACTCGGTCACGCTCCCGCCATCCGGGTGGGTCGCAGTGCAGGGTGATGCCTTCTTCGAACAATCAGCGATTGACAACGGGCATCGCGTGGACCGGGTCGTGTCGCCGACCTACGTCTACGTAGACGGTCGCGGCCGGCCGACGACTTGCGCCGGCGTCCGCACGGCCGGCGCAGTGGCAGTGCGGCCGACCGCCGAGGGCAAGGGGCTGACCGTCATTGCCGTCGAGGGCGTCGAGCAGTTTGCGGTCGGCGCACCCGAGGGCCGACACACGAACGGGGCCGCATGCGATGCCATCCGGCACACCGCCGGCGCTGCCCAACTGCGCGTCCAGGCGTTCGACGTGAAAGGTGAGCAACTCGGTCCGGCTGCCGTCAAGCGGAAGCCCCACGGCTGGTCAATCGGTGCAGCCCCGGAGGCAATCCGCTACGAGGTGCGGAGCAAATGAGCGGACCCTCAAGTCGCGAAACGCATGCGTAACTCATTCCGAAACAACCAGTTGCGCCTCACTGGCGAGACGCTCCACCCACAGTTCCGAGTCGGCGGGATTTTTCGTGTCAGGACTCCGCCCTTGTCCCGGTATACTGATGGAGAGCGCCTCGTGTGCGCTCTCAGATCCCGCTCGCCGAGTGTGAGCCATGTGCAAAGAGAGCATCTGTCTCATGAGAACACGGACGAATCTCTGTCGAGGAGCAGCCTTCACGCTGATCGAACTGCTGGTCGTTGTAGCCATCATTGCGTTGTTGATCGCGATCCTGCTTCCCAGCTTGTCCCGAGCCCGGGAGCAGGCCTACCAGGTCAAATGCGCCGCGAACCTCAACGGCGTTTTCAAAGGCATGCTCTACTACGCCGACGACAAGAAGAACGGTCATGGGCATTTGCCGCAACTCAGCTTCTACGTGGCCGAGCAGTGGGCGGCCAAGACCGTGAGGCACCCCCACCTCGGCTGGGCCGGCGGGATCTGGACCTACCAGATTCTGCCCTACGTCGAGATCAAGCGAAGCAAGGCCGGTTCGCGCGGCGGATTCTTCCGATGTCCCGCCGACCGAAACCCCCGCTACCGCTACATCTCGAACGACAGAGTGCCAACGAAGATCGGCGAGGAGGTCGTGGATGACCCGATCGGCACGAAAGCAACCACGGACATGGGCTGGGAGGAAGGCTCCATCGGCAGCAAATCGTCAGGGCTCTCGGAGTGGATCGAGCCGGTCACTTACGCCGGCTCCGAAGATTCGAACATCAAAGGGCAGTGGTTCATCAAGAACTCGATTGGGGCCGGGGGGGCGAAGGAAATCCCTCGGAGACTCGACAACATACCAAAACCGTACTGCTTTCCGCTCCTGACCGGGCCGGATCGGGACTTCAGGGGCGGCCGCGACTGGCACTTCGTACATCTTCGTGCCTCGGGTGGTTTTGCGGACGCGGAGTACTCGGGTTTCCGCCGCCACTACGGCGGCGCGGGCATCTACAACAACGGCACCAACTGGCTGTTCGCTGATGGACACGTGCAGTGGCACTCTGCTCACAGTGCGTCGACCGCGCTGGCTTGTTGCATCGACCTTGGCAAACGGGGTTCCACCAGCCAGTGGGTCGACGACTGGGACTACTTGACGGAGAGCTGCGGCTCCACAAGTCCGTGAACCCACCCCCTTCCGTGAACGTTGATCTATGCCCACCAGCACCAAAGTAATTGTTGGCGCCGTCGCCTCCCTGCTCCTGCTCGGCGCAGTGGCCTGGGGATGGAACCACTGGTCGATGGGAACAGCGATCGACGCGCTGGAAGCCAATAACCCCACGGATGCGCAGATCGAAGTGATTGCCGGTCTGCTCGCGGATCAGAGCGGCAAGTACCGCGGACGCGCCGAGGAGAAGCTCCGCCAGGTCGGAGCACGGGCGGTGCCGGCGCTGACCAACCTGAGCAAGAATGGCGACGGGGAGGTGCGACTGACCGCGGCCAAGCTCGCGGCGGAGATCGACCCGGAGGGCGACGGGTTCGCCGGCCTCGAAAGCGTATTCGGCGACCCGGACGTCCGACTGCGCCGCGGCGCCGCCGACATACTGTACTACTTCATCAAAGCGGGGGAATTGTCGGACTATCCACGCCCCTACGAGCTGCTGCTTGGTGCTGTCGATGACCCGGATCCTGCAGTTCGCGAAAGAGTCGTAATCGGGCTTGGGCACCTGCACACGAAAGAGGTGAAGGAAGCGCTGCAGAAGCTGGCCGAAGACGAGAATCGCGACGTCGCCCGCGCCGCGACCCAGCGGCTGGAGCGGAGGGATTCGAGCGGCGAGCACCGGGGGGCGGCGCGAGGCCGCGGCGCACGGTAAGCACCAACCGCACCCACGCGCCCATCGACATCCATCCGCAGATAACCCCGCCGGAAATCTGCCCTTCTCCGCCGCAAATATCCCTTCCCGCTGTCGCTCCGGACGCTCACGGCCGCCGGCACGCCCATCGACGGCAACAAAGCAATCGGACGCGAGGTTTCGCAAAAAAGTACCCTCCTTCGTTCGTTGGTACCATGGATGGCGTGATGCAGGGCGAGACGGTGGAAAGGTTGGCAGATGCCGCAGCCGAGGGTGACCCCCTGGCGCTGCGCACGCTGTATGACCACCTCAGCCCGGACCTGTACGGCTACCTCGCCGACATGACGCGCGATTCGGCGCTGGCGGAGGATCTGCTGCACGAGGTGTGGATGACCGTCATGCAGCGCATCGGCGGACGACGCGGGCCGGTGAGGGCCTGGGTCTTCAGCGTCGCCCGCAATCGGGCCCTCGATGCACTGCGGAAGCGGAAGCGGCAGCGGACGCGGCGAGTCGAGCTGACGGACGTTGCGGACTCGGCGGAAGGTCCAAATGAGTTCGCCGAGCGATGCGAAGAGGCGGAACGCTTGCGGAGGGCCGTGTGCAACCTCGCACCCGATCACCGCGAGGTCGTGCTCTTGCGATTCTACTCAGGCCTCCCGTTCCGTGAGATCGCCGAGGTGCTGGGTTGTCCGTTGGGCACGGCCGCAACGCGGCTGCGCAAAGCGCTGAGCGAGCTTCAGAAGGAGCTTCACTGTGAGCAGCGAGCCTGACCGCGGTCGAGAGCGTCCGGTACCGCCGGATCGGCTTTCCGAGGAATCGCTCCTCGGTGCGTATCAGCCGCCGGTCGGTACGGTCGAAGCGTGTGCGCGCGTGAAGGGACGCGTGTTCGCCTCCGCGAAGGCGATGCCAAGCCGGCGCCTTTGGTTCGCGGGGGCCGGTCTCGCCGCTGCAGTCGCCATGAGCTTCGTGGCCTGGCGCATGTATTGGGCCAACAGTCCAGCAGATGCGGGGTCGCATCGCACGGCGAGCCGAACGTGGGAGGACCCGTTTCCGGAGCTTCAGTCCATCGACTCGGGCATCGCTCGCGTCGAAGATAGGATGCACCGGTTGAAACACAGAGGAATCTGGGGAGAGCCCAGGTCGGCGAGCCCCTACGCAACGACGCAGGAGACATACGAACAATGAACACCGGCAGACTACCCATGGCCATCGGCCTTATGTCGCTCATCCTGTCAGTGGGCACCTCCACTGCGCCCGCCGATGAACGAGAAGAGCTGGAGGAAAGGCTCGAACAGATCCGGGAGCGGATCGAACGATTCGAGGCCGGGGATGAGAAGCCGCCGCGCGACCTGGTCCGGGAGGAGGAGGCGCTCGAGCGAGAGCTGGATCGATTCGAGGAAGGAGAATCCGACCGAGAAGAGCATGGGCACCTCCGGGCGGAACTCCGCGAGATTCAGCGGGAGATCGAAAGACACGAGCGGAAGGACAAGGAACCTCCCAGAGAGCTCGTCGAGCGCGCGGAGCACCTGGAAAGGGAAATCCACGAGAAGGAAGCGGGGGAGCACGAACACGACGAGCGCAGGGAGATCGACCATGCACTGGACCGGCTGGCCCGGCTGAATCCTCCGGAGGCCGAGGCGCTGCGGAAGCTCTGGCGGGAAGAGCCCGAGGAGATCCACGAGATCATGGGAGACGTGATGCCGTGGATCGAGGAGATGGAAGAGCTCAGGAGGGAGGACCCCGAGCTGTTCGAGTTCGAGAAGAAGAGTCGTCATCTGGGGTTCGTGTGCGAGAGGATCGCCGACGAGGTCCGCAAAGCGTCAGGGGAAGCTCGGAAGGAGCTGATCGGCGAACTCCGGCGGCATCTGAAGGAGCTGTTCGAAGCCCGCCTTGCCGTCCGCAAGCTCCAGATCCGACGCGTGGAGCGCGAGTTGAAAGAACTGCGGACCCAGGTCGAGCGTATGAGCACCCAATCCGAGAAGATGATCGAGCGCCGCATGCAGAGCGTGATTGCCGACGGGGAGGAGTGGTAGACGCGTCCCGTCACGACGCCCTACTCGAAATCCAGCGCGAAGATCTCCGCCTGCTCCAGCTCGAACCGCAGGATCACGGGCTCTCCGCGCCTGATTCCGAGGTCATCGGTGTCCTTCCATAGACGCTGCGCCAGTGCAGTGTCTCACGCAAACTGCATTCTTTCCGAACCGCGACCGTAAGGGAGCGGCAATGCTTCGCCTTACCGCGGCCGCTTCCTGACGGGCGCCCGGGGGGGAAAAATAGCCACCCCACACCACC
>CAYMME010000059.1:0-24756 GCA_964391465.1 uncultured Planctomycetales bacterium | reverse complement strand
TTCGGCCAAGACGGAAGAGATGACTTGGCACAGTTATTTCATCGCAGGGCCTAAGGGTTCAAGTCGCCCGCGGCACCTTGCAGGAAGATGCACAGCCCCCCCTGCCTGGCCTCGACGTTTCGAGCCATCTCGCCGACATAGCCGGCCGAGTAGTTCATGTGGTCCTCGCCGAACACGACGGGGTGGCAAGCGAAGCAGACGACCGTCGCGATCACCGCGCTGCCGTCCGCGGACTCGATGCGGATGACGCCAACTTCCGGATCGACCGGCGCCGTCGGGATGCGCTCCATGTTGGCCCAGAGCATGTGGACCGAGCCATCCGGCCGCACGGCCCGACGGTTGTGGGCAATCCGACACGTTCCCCGACCGACAGCAACCCGGGCCGGAGCAGCCCTTTGGGCTGCGTCCACGACCGCCTCGATCACGCCCTTCTTCATGCCTGCCACGTGCGGAAGCGCGTTGAGCTTCTCGGCCGACAGTCCGCGCGGTGTGGCGGGACCGGAATGCGTGTGCGTACTGACCACCAGCACGCAGTCAACGCCCGCGCGGGTCTTCACCTCCCGCGCAATCTCGTCCCTCAGCTCGGTACCCGGCGGCCCGATCCAGTCGATTTGCACGAGGGCAACCCGTTGCTTGCCGTCGCCGAACACGATCGCCTTGGCCTGGAGCGGATCGCGGGTTCCGGCCGAGACGCCCTCCCGTGCGCTGTAGCCGGCCATGGCCAGGCCGGGCTCGGGCGTGATGTCACGTGCGGCCGCACCGGCAGTGAACACGGCCGAAGAGACCTCCGCACCGAGTGCGACGTGGGTTTGGAGCATCACCGAAACGGCGAACAGCAAGCGGAGGAGGTTTGTGCGCATCACGATCGCTCCGTCAGCACGATGGACGTTGCGAGGTCACGTCTTCTTGGCGCAGCACTGCTTGTATTTCTTACCCGACCCGCAGGGGCACGGGTCGTTGCGGCGCGGCTTCTTGTCCTCGGAACGGATGGTCTCGACCGGCGGCGGCAGCGGCGGGTCGTCTTCCGTGGGAAGCTGGTTGCTGTACAGCTTCTTCTTGTCCTTTCGCTCGAGGTAGCGGTTTTCGATGTCTTCGCCGCGTCTGGCCATTGTGGGTCTCCGGTGAGCAGGTGGGTCGCGACCCACCTACAGGCTACGGACTACGCTTTCTTTCCACAGCACTGCTTGTACTTCTTGCCCGATCCGCACGGGCACGGGGAGTTCCGTCCAATCTTGGGTTGTTCGCGGCGGATGGTCTCAGCGACCCGGCCTTCACCCTGCGCCTGCATGGCCGCCTCCTGATCTGCCGAAGCGGCCGCGAAGCCGGCCCCGATCGCGTCTGCGTGTTGCGTCTGCATTTGCTCGAAGGGGCTCTTCTTGCCGCCACCGTCCTCGCCCGGTCCGCGGCCCACACGGACCTTGAAGATGATGTCCGTGACGCGCTCGCGGACCGTCTTGAGCATCTCGCTGAACAGTTCGCCGCCCTCCTTGGCGAACCGGCTTTGTGGGTGCTGCTCCTGCTTGTCGGTGATGGTGCGCTGCATCACCTCGTCCTTCTTGTGATCCATGTCCCGGAGGTGATCCTTCCAGGCCTGATCGAAGATCTGAAGGAGGACGGTTTGTTCGAGGCCGGTCAGTTCGGCCCGTAGCAGCTCGCGCCCCGCGTGCAGCAGCGACTCCTGCCGGCTGTCGTCGCCGTTGTCGGACCGAATGGCCTCTTCGTCAATGAACGGGCCGAAACGCTCCTTGGCCCACGCGACGAGCTCGTCCGGCTGCCCGGCGAACTCGCTGAGCCGCGTGTGCACCTCCGCCTCGAGTTTGCCGTTGGTCAGGTAGTCCTCGTTGAGTTGGACGAGTTCGTTGCGGACATCGTCCACGGACTTGCCCTGCACGTGCTCGACCGTCCAGTCCAGGGCGAACTTGCGATTGGCCCATCCGACAACGTGCCCGGCGGCATACGCGCTGTCGCTACCCTCACGAAACGCCCAGCCGAGAATGTGGTCGACCGGGAACTCGATCTCGCGGCGGCGGTAGACGGCCCGGACGCGCTCGGACAGAAGCCCGCGCACCTCCGCGACCGGGCGGCTGCCCACATCCTCGACCGTCAAGTCGATGTCGAACTTGATCCGCGCCCACTCAACAAAGGCACGCCGGCCGTATTCGGGGTCGAGATACGGCTGGATCGGAGTGAGGTCCACGCTCTCGTAGTGCGCCTTGGCCGCCTCGAGCAGGAATTCCTCCATTTCGTCCGGGTCCATGCGACGAAGCTGGTTTTGGGTGGCCTTGGCGCCGAACCGCCCCTGGGCCCAACCCAGCAGTCCATTCACGTCCCACTCGCTCGGAGGAACCTCGGCATCGATATACTCGCCGATGGAATTGGTGATGTCCTCGCTGATCTCGGCGGTGGCTCGCTCGCGGATGACCGTGGTGATGTAGTCGATGTCGTCGGCATCGACCTCGGCGGGAGAGATGTCCAGCTCGAGGTTGCGCCGACACCACATGACGACGCACTGCGGACCGTAGTCGCGAGCGAGGAAGCGCTCGACGGCCTCGTCGCCCGTCTGGTCGATCATCCGCCAGATGATCTCGGCGAGCCCCCGGCCTTCGAGGATCTGCTGCCGCACGGAGTAGAAGGCCTTACGCTGGTAGTCCATCGGCTCGTCCCATTCGAGCAGATGCTTGCGCGTCGAGAAGTTGCGCTCCTCGACCTTCTTCTGGGCGCCCTCGATGGCCTTGCTCACGCGTTTGTGCTCGATCGACGCCCCGCCGGTCAGCCCCATCCACTCCATGAGTTTGATCATGGAATCGGGCATGAACAGCTTCATCAGGTCGTCCTCGAGAGAGAGGAAGAACCGGCTCGAGCCGGGATCGCCCTGCCGTCCGGACCGGCCGCGAAGCTGGTTGTCGATGCGCCGGGACTCGTGGCGCTCGGTGCCGACGATATGCAAACCGCAGGGCGCGTTGAGCGAGCACACGGTCCGGCCCAGGGCCGGGAACCGCGGGTCGGCCTTGGGCTTCCAGCAGTGAGCGCAGTTGGTGGCCGGATCGTAGTCGGGGCACTTGATGCAACACTTGGTGCTGGTCACGCCGGGCTCGTGCCACTGGAGCTGCCTGCGGGTCGCTGATTCATCGCCGGGCCCGAGGTCGCCAATGCAGGTCGGATTGACCACCCCCGGCTCGAGCTTGATGTCGGTACCCCGCCCGGCCATGTTGGTCGCGATGGTGACGTTCCCGCGGGGCGTCTTGTCCTTGCCCCGGGCCGGCTCGTGGCGGTGGCCGGCCTTGGCGACGATTTCGGCCTCGCGGGCGTGGTTCTTGGCGTTGAGCACCTCATGCTCGATACCGTACTCGCGCGCGAGGTTAGCCGAGAGCCGTTCGGACTTCTCGACCGACGTAGTGCCGACGAGCACAGGTCGGCCGACGGCCAATTCGCCCATGGCGTCGTCGTACGCGTCGAGCATCAGTTCGATTGTCTGCTGATCGGCATCGTCCGCCTTCTCGAAGGCGGCAACCGCAACGTCAATCTTCGATACGTCCTTGCCGGCCTGCTCCTGAATCGGCCGCAGCGCTTCCAGCAGCTCGGCCAGCAGAAATGGATCGGCGGGACGGCCGCGGCGGTGCACCTGGTTGATCTCGTCGACGATCGCCCGGTACTTGTCTTCCTCGGTGCGGTAGATCTTGTCGTTGTGATCGTTGCGGTTGACCGGGCGGTTCGTCGGGACGGCCATCGCGGCGAGCCGGTAGATCTTCTCGAACTCCTCCGACTCGGTGATCGCCGTGCCCGTCATGCCCGCAAGCTGCTGGAAGAGCTTGAAGAAGTTCTGGATGGTGATCGTGGCGAGCGTCTGCGACTCGCGTTTGATCTGGACGTTCTCCTTGGCCTCGACAGCCTGGTGAAGCCCGTCGGACCATTGCCGCCCGATCATGAGCCGGCCCGTGAACTCGTCGACGATGACGACCTCGCCGTTCTGGACGACGTAGTCCTTGTCGCGCTCGTAGACGACGCGAGCCCGGAGGGAGTTCTCGATCAAGTGGGGCCACTCGAGGTTGTCGCCGTGATAGAAGCTGCCCTTGCCCGCCCGGTCCTGGGCTGCTTGAGCCCCGAACTGTGTCAGGCCGGCCTGCTTCCGGTCGCGCTGCACGACGAAGTACTGCTTGTGCCCGATGGCCTCGGCCTCGTCGTCGGTCAGCCCGATCATCCGCTGGTCGGGGTCGGCCTTGAACCGCTTGAAAGCGTCGTTGAACTTCTCGCGGGTCCGCCACTCCTCGGGTGGATCGTCGCCCCACGCCGCGATCCGCCGCTGCGTCTCGCGGTTGGCGTGGCCCTGAAGCTCGATCAGATGCCGGGCGTAGGCATCGGCTTCCGGGTATCGCGAGACGTCGTCGTCGGACGGGCCGGAAATGATCAGCGGCGTTCGGGCCTCGTCGATCAGGATCGAGTCGACCTCGTCGATGATCACATAGTCCAGGCTGCCCTGCACCTGGGCGCGTCGGGTCGTCTTCATGTTGTCGCGCAGATAGTCGAACCCGCACTCGTTGTTCGTACCGTAGGTAATGTCGCAGCCGTACGATTCCTGCCGAATGCCCTCGTACCCACCGGGGTCGAGTTGCGACTGGATGTAGCCGACGGTCACGCCCAGCATCTCGAAGATGGGCCGGGCGAAGTCGGCATCGCGCCGGACCAGGTAGTCGTTGACGGTAACCACGAAGACCTTCTTGCCTTCGAGCACCTTCAGGTAGGCGGGCAAGTGACAGACGATGGTCTTGCCCTCGCCGGTCTTCATCTCGGCGACCTTGGCGAGGTACAGCGACAGGCCACCGACGAGCTGACAGTCGAAGTGGCGGTGGTTCTGGGCTCGCCGTGACGCCTCCCGCACGACGGCGAACGCCTCGGGGAGCACGCCCTCGTCGATGAGCTCCCGGTAGACCTGCTCGTGACGCTTTCGGTACCGCCGCACGTTGAAGTGGTCGAACCGGTCGTTGGGCGACAGGCCGGCCCACCAGTCGTTGAGTGGCTTGGCGATCGGCGACAGTCGCTCGCGCAGCTCGTCGGTCTTGGCCCGCAAGGCCTCCGGCGACAGCTCGCGCATCTCAGGCTCGACGTCGTTGATCTGCGCAGCAACCCGCTCGTACCGGCGGATCAGCTTCTCGTTGCGCGTCCCGCCGACCAGCTTGGCCAGCGTGTTTCCGAGGAATTGCAGTGGATCTGCCATGTGTTGAGCATTCTCTGCGGCCGCCCACCGCTTCACAAACCGAGCGTCTCCTGCACGCGGCCCGCAAGCGTACCGACTCAGGATTGTACCGCCAATCGGAATTCTACCGTGGACTCGCCGGTCCGGCCACTTGCGGCGGCTCTCACCTGTAGCCAACCGAGGGCTTCGACGTGAAACCCGTCGACACCCACACTGGTGCGATCCGGGTCATCGGACGGGGAACCTGGTGGCCCGGAGCCACATCATCGGGGTCGGCGGCACGCAACTGGTGGCACGTCAGCGGATACGAGTCGGGCCGTCGGGTAGTCGCCGACAACCGGCGCGCGGACGTCGCCGTCTTCGACAGGAAGAGGATCCGCACTCACCGGCTGGCCAGAAGCCATCGAACCTGCGGCCACGGCATCCACCCCCACGTGAGCTGGGACCGCAGGGGAGAGCAGGTCGTCCTCGCCTCACACAAGCTTGGCAGCATCGACGTCTGCGTAGCCACGATTCCGAATGCGTGGCAGGATGAGTGGTCTGAGCGGTGGCTCTCGAACGACACCGTCGCGGCCGGCAATTCGCGGGCAATGCTCGACCGTGCGGGGTTGACAGTTGTCGTGCGTAACGCGAGAATGCCGCCTCGCCTCGCATGTGGCGAATACGGCATAAAGCGTTGTGTCAGAAAAGGTTAGGAACGCGGCCCACCGCCGACCGGAGTGGCGGAATAGGGATTTCGCATCATGGCGCGTACAACGACATCTGAGCTGTTCTCGGTTGATGGACTGCGGGTCGCAGTGACCGGCGGCGCGGGGGTGCTGTGCGGCGACATGTGTCGGCACCTCGGGGCGGTCGGGGCCTCGGTCGCGGTGCTGGATCTGGCCGAGGATCGTGCGGCGGAGGTGGCGAAGGCGGTGACCGCGGACGGCGGCAAGGCGATTAGCCTCGGCTGCGACGTACTCGACAAGGACAACGTGACCGCGGCGTGTGCGAAGGTCGTGGACGCGTTCGGCGGGGTCGACGCGGTGATCAACGGAGCCGGCGGGAACCATCCGACGGCCACCACCCGGCCGGATCAGTCCTTCTTCGATCTGTCCGGCGACGCCTTCGACCGGGTATTCAACCTGAACTTCAAGGGCACACTGATTCCGGCCCAGGTGTTCGGGAAGGTCATGGCCGACGCCGGTAGGGGCAACATCCTCAACGTCTCGTCGATGAACGCCTTTCGTCCGTTGACGAACATCCCGGCCTACTCTGCAGCGAAGGCGGCGGTGACCAACTTCACGCAGTGGCTGGCCGTGCACATGGCCCACAACTACTCGAAGGAGATCCGCGTCAACGGCATCGCTCCGGGCTTCCTGCTCACCGATCAGAACCGGTACCTCCTCACGGACAAGGAGACGGGCGAAATGACGCCGCGCGGCCAGAGCATCATCGACCACACGCCCATCGGCCGCTACGGCACCGGCGAGGACCTGCTCGGCACAGTGCAATGGTTGCTGTCGCCGGCGTCGGCCTTCATCACCGGGGCGGTAGTGCCCATTGACGGCGGCTTCTTGGCGTTCGGGGGAGTGTGAGGGGCGGATGAAGGATGAGAGATGAGGGATGAAGGATGGGCGCCCCCTTGGCCGCCGGTCGTTGCTCATCATTCATCGGGACAACCAGAGAACTGAGAGCTGATAGCTGACAGCCGATAGCCAAGAGTTAACAGCTAACAACCAAGAGCTTCACGCATGCCCGACCCTGCCCAACCTCTTAAGGACCTTCGGCCCGCGCACGACTTCCTCGTCGGCATCGACTCCGACGGGTGCGCGTTCGACACGATGGAGATCAAGCACAAGGAGTGCTTCACGCCGAACATCATCAAGCACTTCAAGCTCCAGGCGGTGAGCAAGTACGCCCGCGAGGCCGAGGAGTTCGTGAACCTCTACTCGAAGTGGCGCGGGATCAACCGCTGGCCGGCGCTGGTGATGGTGTTCGACCTGCTCCGCGAACGCCCGGAAGTGCAGGCCCGCGGCGTGGCCATCCCCGAGGCCAAGGCGATCCGTCAGTGGATGGAAGTCGAGACGAAGCTCGGCAATCCGGCCCTGAAGGCGGCGGTGGAGGCGGGCGGCGATCCGGAACTGGCCCTGGGGCTCGCGTGGAGCGAGGGCGTCAACGCAACCGTGGCCGACATGGTGGAAGGCGTGCCGCCGTTCCCCTACGTGCGCGAGTCGCTCCAGAAGCTGCAACCGGTGGCGGATGCGATCGTGGTCTCGGCGACGCCGTGTGAGGCACTCCAGCGCGAGTGGGAAGAGCACGATATCGCCAAGTACGTGCGCGTAATCGCCGGTCAGGAAATGGGCACCAAGAAGGAACATCTGGCGTTCGCCGGGAAGGACAAGTACGCTCCGGAAAAGACGCTGATGATCGGCGACGCTCCGGGCGACCGGAAGGCGGGTAAGGCCAACGGCACGCTGTTCTTCCCAATCGTCCCCGGCCGGGAGGAGCAGTCGTGGAAGCGATTCCACGACGAGGCACTGGAGCGGTTCCTCAGCGGCACATTCGCCGGGGCGTATGAGACGGCGCTGATCGAGGAGTTCGAGGCGTCGTTGCCCGACACGCCGCCGTGGAGGAAGCCTCGAAGCGCAGAAGTAGTGGCCACCCGACTGAAATTCATGTTGAGGGACGGCGTCGACCCAAATGAAAATCGGCGTATGCTGTACCTCCTTCGACTCTCGATGGGAATCGAGGCATTGCAGTTTGCGGTTAGGTGGCTTGAGGGCTTGAAGACGCAGGAGACGACGGAATACGCTGACTGGACAATGGCTGCGGTGGTGACGGCTGGATGGGCTGGAGAAGCGATCCGGTGGGTAAAGAAGGGCATCACTAAGGAGTATATCCGACCGGATGCGCTTGCCGCATATGGAGACGACCTAATTGAGTTTTTTGATGAAGCAAGATCTGACAAGGCAGGTCGTGTCATTTCAAGGCTTCACTATGTACGTGACAAATGCTTCGGGCACTGGGACAAGCAGGTTGCGCAAAGGTGTTTTGACAAGACTGGAAAAGCCGGAAAGAGGAGTCCCATGGTAGAACTCTGCGAACCCGGCAGGGTTCGTGAATTCAGATGCCCGCTAGCGATTGAAGCTTTCAACCTTGCTTTGATCGACGGGCTAGAATACGACAAGCCTGACAGGGAGTTCGTGCGCGAGCTCTCCGAGGCAGTTGGGAAGACCCTGCGGATGCTCGTCGCGTTCGCCGAGGCACTGATACAAGACCTAGAACCATCGTGCCTTCGCGCCGAGTGACCGGGTGGGTGGCGAGAGTGCCCCATCCTTCACGGCTTTGGCACGACGGGTGGGGGACGGATACAGGAGGCGTGCATAGATGGACGTGAATCGACTTGTACGCGACAGGCGGACGGAAATCCTGCACATCGCTGCGCGGCATGGGGCGCACCACGTGTGTGTGTTTGGCTCCGTGGCACGGCGAGAAGCAGGACCGGACAGCGACGTCGATTTTCTGGTTGAGGCCGGACCTCGCCGCACGCCGTTCTTTCCCGGCGGACTCATTGCGGATCTGGCGGACCTACTGGGATGCGAGGTTGACGTGGTCACCCGGGACGCCCTTCATGAGAGGATTCGCGAACGGGTGCTTCAAGAAGCGGTGCCGCTGTGAAGGACGACAGTCTCTACCTGGCACACATGCAGGAATGCATCGCTCGTGTCGAGGCGTACACGGCGGGCGGGAAGAGTGTCTTTCTCGCCGACACCAAGACCCAGGACGCCGTTTTACGGAACCTCCAGACACTGGCGGAATCCACCCAGCGGTTGTCAGATGAGGTCAAGGCCAAGCACCTCGACGTGGACTGGCGGGGCATCGCTGCCTTCCGGAACGTGGTGGTCCATAGCTATCTTGGCATCAGCCTCAACCAGGTTTGGGACATTGTTGAACAAGACCTACCGGTTCTGAAGGCGACGATCGAAGTCATCCTGAAGGAGCAGAAAGATGAATGACGAACACATGCCCGTTTGGAGCGAGCGGTAGATGTTGGCCGGAACGGGCTCACCTGACCGACGACTTGCCGACGACGACGTGCGCGGGCTGATGGCCACCGCGTTCGACGCCGCCAAGCTCGACGGCGAGCGCGTGCTGGTGATCATCCCCGACCACACGCGCACCGCCCCGGTGCCGATGTTGTTTCGGCTTCTGGTCGAGGAACTCGGTCCGCGCGTGGCCAAGCTCGACTTCCTGATTGCCCTGGGCACCCACCCGCCGATGGTGGAGGACCACATCAACCGGCACCTCGGCGTCATGACCGAGCAGCGGGCGAGCACGTACGCCCATGTCGGCGTGTTCAACCACCGATGGGACCTCCCCGAGCAGCTCACACAGCCGGGCACGATTCCCGCTTCCCGGTTGAAGGAAATCTCGGGCGGACTGCTCGATATCGACGTGCCCGTCATCGTGAACAAGATGGCCTACGAGTACGACCGGCTCATCATCTGCGGGCCGGTCTTCCCGCACGAAGTCGTGGGCTTCTCGGGCGGCAACAAGTACCTCTTCCCGGGCATCGCGGCCAGCAACGTGATCAACACCAGCCACTGGCTCGGGGCCCTGATCACGAACCCCAAGGTCAACGGCACGAAGGACACGCCGATCCGCGAGGTCATCAACACGGCCGCGGACTTCGTGACCACCGAAAAGATGTGCATCGCGTTCGTAGTGGTGGGCGAGGAACTGGCCGGTATGTACATCGACGAGCCGATCCCGGCATGGTCGGCCGCGGCGGACCTGTCGGACCAGGTCCACATCGTCTACAAGGACCGGGCGTACCACACCGTCCTGTCGTGCTCCCCGGAGATGTATGACGACATCTGGACGGCTGGCAAGTGCATGTACAAACTCGAGCCGGTGGTCGCCGACGGCGGGGAGCTGATCATCTACGCTCCGCACGTCACCGAGGTCTCATACTCGCACGGCAAGATCCTCGACGAGATCGGCTACCACGTGCGAGACTACTTCGTCAATCGATGGAACGAGTTCAAACACCACCCGTGGGGCGTGGTCGCCCACTCGACGCACGTACGCGGAATCGGCGACTGCGACAACGGCGTCGAGCAGCCGCGGGTGACGGTGACGCTGGCGACGCAGATTCCGAAGGACCGGTGCGAACGGATCGCGCTCGCGTATCGCGATCCGACAAGCATCAACCCGGACGACTACGCCAACCGCGAAGACGAGGGTGTGCTGCTCGTGCCGAAGGCGGGCGAGATGCTACACCGGTTGAAGGAACCGCCCGCATGGCAGAGAATCGCGTAGAGGGGCACCGCCCTCCGGGCGGGGCAATGACGAATGACGAAAGAATGTCGAATGCCTAATGACGAAGGGAATCGCACCTTGTAAGGTGACTGGCGACGCATGATTCGCGCTTCGTCATTCGGGCTTCTTTCGTCATTCGTCATTAGACATTCGTCATTCTGCACTAGTGAACAGAAGTTCGAAGCGCGAACCAACATCAAGGATTGCCTAAGAAGATGTCCAAACCCAACGTGGGCCTGATCGGCCTGGCAGTCATGGGCGAGAACCTCGTCCTGAACATCGAACGGAGCGGCTTTCCCATCGTCGTGTTCAACCGCACGACGAGCAAGGTCGACGACTTCATGAACGGGCGGGCCAAGGGAAAGCAGATTGTCGGAACGCGCTCGATTGAAGAGTTCGTGGCAGCCATCGAGCGGCCGCGGCGCATCATGCTGCTGGTCAAGGCCGGGGCAGCCGTCGATGCGTTCATCGACAAGCTCGTGCCCCTACTCGACAAGGGTGACTTGCTCATCGACGGCGGCAACAGCCTGTTCACGGACACCATCCGCCGCAACAAGACCCTCATCGACAAGGGCCTGCTCTACATCGGCACGGGCGTCTCCGGCGGCGAATACGGGGCCCTGTGGGGCCCGTCGATCATGCCCGGCGGGCAGCCTGAAGCCTACGAGCTGGTCGCACCGATGTTCACCGCCATCTCGGCCAAGGTCGACGGCGACGCCTGCTGCACGCACATCGGTGCCGACGGGGCCGGTCACTACGTGAAGATGGTCCACAACGGCATCGAGTACGGCGACATGCAGCTCATCTGCGAGGCCTACTCGCTGATGGCCAACGTGCTCGGCCTGTCGACGGACGAGCTGCACAACGTGTTCACGGACTGGAACGCCGGCGACCTGAACAGCTATCTGATCGAGATCACGCGAGACATCTTCGCCAAGAAAGACCCCGAGACCGGTACGCCGATGGTCGACGTGATTCTCGACACGGCCGGTCAGAAGGGTACGGGGGCGTGGACCAGCCAGAACGCCCTGCAGCTCGGTGTACCCGCCCCGACCATCGCGGAGGCGGTCTTCGCCCGGTGCATCTCGGCCATCAAGGACGAGCGGGTGGCCGCATCGAAGGTGCTCAAAGGGCCCGAGGGCAAGTTCAGCGGCAACCGGGACGAGTTCGTCAAGGCGATCCACGACGCTCTCTACGCGGCCAAGATCTGTTCGTATGCTCAGGGTTTCGCGTTGATGAAGGCCGCGGCGGCCGAGTACAACTGGGATCTGAAGTTCGGTGAGATCTCCATGATCTGGCGCGGCGGCTGCATCATCCGAGCCCACTTCCTCAACCGTATCAAGGAAGCGTACGAGCGCGACGCAGGGCTGCAGAACCTGCTGCTCGACCCCTACTTCAAGGAGATCGTCGAGTCCGGGCAGTCGAACTGGCGGCGGGTCGTGGCCACCGCGGCTGAACTCGGCGTCCCCGCACCCGCGTTCAGCTCGGCGCTGGCCTACTTCGATTCGTACCGTAGCGCGCGGCTCAGCGCCAATTTGCTTCAGGCGCAGCGCGACTACTTCGGCGCCCACACGTATCGACGGGTGGACCGTGAGGGGGTCTTCCACACCGAGTGGATGGAGTGATCCGCAATGCGTTCCGGCATACGCTGCTCGACCGGCTACCACGTGCTGTCGGGAGTCTGTGTCACCATCGCCGGATGCGCCGAGTTCACGGCTCGCCCCGTAAGCGATCGACCGCTGCCCCCGGTTTCGGATCGCATTCAGCAGGCGTACGAGGACGCGGCCTCTGGTCGGTTCATCACGCTCGCCGATTTTGAAACCGTCGAACACGCCCAGATCTTCCGCATCGAGGGCACAACCAGCTTCGACAACCCGAGGATCACGGCCCAGCGGTCCCGGCAGGAGACCGGCGCGGGCTCGTTGTCGGCCGTCTTCAACACGTCGTCCGACGTGTTGCTGTGCGACAGCGAGACTGCGAACGATTGGTCCCTGGTCCGCGATTGGAGTGGGTATCACCTGTTCCTGGCGACCGTCCACGCACCTCGCGATGGCATCGTGCTCCGCCTCGATGTCCGTAGCGGCACCGACCACGTATCGATGTTCGAGCGAGCGGGCCTGCCTCTCAGCGAAGGCTGGAACCTGCTGCGGTTTGACTTGGCTGACATAGGCGAGCGCGTCGACCTGACCGACGTCCGGTCCGTTCGTTTCTCGTGTTCCAACTTGAGCGAACCGGTCGAGTTGTTCTTTGACGATCTGGTACTGGCCGACAACCGCCGTGACCTGTTCGGGTCACCGGACGCGGCACCGGGCTCGCTGTACGTGCGGACAGAGGGCCGGCGTTTGCGCGTCGGATCGGTGGGTCGGTTCGAGATCGTCTTCGCCCGCGGCCGCATCGTGCAATGGTTCGACGCCAGTCGCGATTCAGAGCGTCTGGTCAACTTGGTCGGCCTGGGCTCGCTCGGACCGCTCCCGCTGCTGGTGCGGTCCGCTGAAAGCCCGCTCGCCGTGGACCCCGATGATGAGAACCAATGGCGGCCGCTGGGCGAACTCGCCCTCGCGAGGCAGGCGGTGCTCGAGGCCGGCCGTGTGCGTGTGGTCGTCCGCGGGGAGCGGTTCTATCTCACACCCGGTCAGGAGCCCGGGGAAGACACGCCGAACCACACTGCGACTTACACGGTTTACCCGCAGGGGCGCATCGTCACGCAGTTGCAGTGCACAACAGCCTCCGCGGACTGGCGGGCCGAGAACGTGGGGCTCCTGTTCACCACCGACGGTCGGCAAGAGTTTCGCGCCATACGCCACCCGCCGGCTGCATCCGACGCGGTCGACGAAATCAGCGGGGTCAGCTACCTGATCCACGGCCGGGACAAGCCAGATCGAACCGACCTCGTCTACGTTATGCACGATGCACAGCAAGGACCGCTACTCCGAAGCGTTGACGCCTCGGGCGATCCACGGTTATGCACACTCGTGATGGGGGCCGAGCCGGAGTACCCCGTGGCGACCTTCTGCGGGCTGACGGTACTGTGGCCGGCGGACCTGCACCAAGTCGCCAACGTCGAGCCGGTCGCCATCGACTACTGTCGTCCGGCTCGAATCCAGCCCGCGGTCGGGCAGGCGGTCGAGACCGACCCGGGCGACGCCAACAACGACGGCTTCGATGAGGCCACCGGCTGCTACGTATTGCAGCTTGACGACAACGTGGGGCGCTTCACGCTGGACGGCTCGAAGCGGCTGCGATTCTACCCGTGCTTCAAGCTCGCGGGCACGGCGGATCGACAGATCTGGGTGTACCTCAACGGCAAGCAGTTGGAATCCCAAGCTCGCGACGCCGATGGGAACGTCATCTTTCAGATTCCTCGGATCGTCAACCGGTCCGCGCTCGTCGAGATTCACGCCGGCCCGCGCGGCGCCGGGCAACCGAGCCTCTCCGCCCCGTAGCGGCGAGTGCCATGGCCAAGCCGGGTTCGCAGCCGCGGACCACGCACCGCCATGTGCGTCCGGCATCGTGCTACACTCACGACATGCCTGATCGCGTGCCGCTGTTGCTCGACACCGACATCGGAACCAACGTCGATGACGCGCTGGCGCTGGCGTATCTGCTCTGCCAGCCGCGTTGCGAATTGCTAGGCGTGACGACGGTCACCGGCGAGCCCAAGTGCCGCGCCATGCTCGTCGACGCAGTCTGCCAAGCGGCCGGCCGACACGACGTGCCGGTGCACGCCGGGGCGGATACCCCCCTACTGCTCCCCCCGCAGCAGACCACCGTGCCGCATGCGTGTGTGCTGTCGCGCTGGCCGCACCGTACAGCGTTTCCGACCAACACGGCCGTCGAGTTCCTTCGCCGAACGATCCGGGCTCGTCCCGGTGAGGTCACACTTCTGGCGATCGGTCCGCTGACGAACGTGGCTCTGCTCTTCGAAGCCGACCCGGAGATCCCCCGGCTGCTGCGTCAGTTCGTGATGATGGGTGGGGTGTTTGCCGATCCCGACAGCGGCCTCGAGCCGCTGGAGACCAACACCCGGCTCGATCCGCACGCTGCCGACATCGTCTTCCGGGCGCAAGCGGCCGGGCACGTGTGCGTCGGATTGAACGTCACGACCCGCTGTCGCCTGACGCGCCGAGACTGCCGTCGGCGCTTCCGCGGCGGCGTACTCGACTGCGTGGCGGACATGGCCGAAGTGTGGTTCCGAGACCGCGACCACATCACGTTCCACGACCCGCTGGCCGCGGCGTGCATCTTCGCCCCGAACGTCTGTCGCTTCGAGGCTGGCGTCCTATCTGTCGTACTGAAGTGCTACGAAACGATCGGGGCCGTCCAATTCCGCGCCGAAGCGAACGGGCCACACCGCATCACAGTCGCAGCAGACCCCGACCACTTCTTCGCCGAGTACTTCCAGGCGATGCCAGGCCCGCGTTAGTCCGCCCGTTTGACCGACTCGATCACCACGGTCTCTGCCGGCACGTTCTTGGCCGGCCCTGCCTGATGCACCTTCCCCGCCGGAGTCGACCTGAGCGACTCGAGCGTGTCCACCTTCGTGGGAACACTCTTGATCGCATCGACGACGTCCATGCCCGCCACGACTTTGCCGAACACTGCGTAGCCGGCGCCATCTCTCTGTGGCCGGTCCAAGGACGCGTTGTTCACCACATTGATGAAGAACTGACAAGTGCCCGAGTTGGGATTGCCGCCGACGCGGGCCATCGAAATCGTTCCCCGGACATTCTTGAGCCCGTTCTGCCATTCATTCTTGATCCCCCCCCGGGCCTCCTTCTGCTTCTTGTCCTTTCCAAACCCGCCGCCCTGGATCATGAAGTTGGCTATGACACGGTGAAAGATCGTGCCATTGTAGTACCCGTCATCCACGTACTGCAGGAAGTTCTCGACCGAGATGGGAGCCTTGGCCTGGTCCAACTCCAGGGTGATGTCACCTTTCGTCGTAGACATGACGACGCGCGGGTTCTTGCCGGCGGCGGCCGGCTTGGCTTCGGCCTTGGGCTTGGCCGTTTCGGTTTCTTCCTTCATGGGGGCGCCTGCCGGTTGCGTCGTCGCCGCCGGCTTGGGCTTCTCCTGGGCCTCGGGTTTCGGAGTCTCGGTCTTCGCTTCAGGCGTTGCGGGGGCCGGGCTCTTCTCGCCCTTCTGTTCGCACGCCGGCAACAACAGCAACGCCATCGATACGGTCAGCCAATTCGCGTGTCGGGATATCACCGGTCTGTTCCTTTCTGATCAGGGTGCTTGTTGTGGCCCACGCGATTCTGGTGCGATGGACCCGCTCGCTAGCGCTCGGGGCTCGGATGCGCCGGGCGCAGTCTCGCACTTCAAGCTACTGTTCTGTCTTCCGGCCCCAGAGGGTCACCTCGTCGAAATAGCCCGTGTTGTCGAACGACCCGATGCCCACGCGGCCCGCGGCGAACGTCTTGTCGACCGCGGTCATCGCGGGCTCGATCATGTCGTCGAAGTAGATCTCGATCGACCCCTTCTTCGTGTCGCGCACGATCCGTACGTGATGATAGTCGGTGTCCCACGGCGTGCCGTCGGTGCGGGTCTTGGCGATGGAGACGCGGGGCTCGCCGTTGACGAGGAAGATCGAGTTGGAATGCGGGTCGGCCTTCAGGCCCAAGTGCACGTAGTAGAAGTGCTCGGCATCCTGCCGACCCCAGAAGAAGCACAGGTCGCGGTGACCGTCCTTGGGCTTGCCCAGCGACTTGACCCAGGCATCGAGGACGAAGTCGCTCACCGTCACGCCTTTGAGCCACGCGACGCTGTTGGGCGAACGCACCTTGGCCTTATAGGCCGAGTTCTTCGTCAGGTGCAGGACCTTCGCGTCGCCGTCGGTCGCGAGTCGCCATGCCGTCTTGTCCGTCGGCTCCCAACGGCTCGTATCCCCCGAGTCAAAACCATCCTGGAACAGCAGGGGCATCCCGCCCATTTTCTTTGACGTGCGCTGCACGCCGACAGAACCGGCAAGCAACATCGCCGCCGCAAACGCCATCATCAATCGAGTCACAGTAATTCACCTCCCACGAAACACGGTCTCGCGTCTACCCCGATCCCTGTTCCCCGTTCCCCGCCGCCCGCCTAGAGCGGCAGCGACACCGTCTTACCCTCCTTGGCGCTCTTGTACGCGGCCAGGATGATCTCGACGGCCTTCCGCGCCTCGGCCCCGGAGATGGCCGGAGCCCGCTTCTCGTCCAATGCCGCCAGGAACTCCGCGAAGTTTGCACGATGCAGCTCGGACGTCAAGCCCGCCGACGGATCCGACGCGCCGACCGACACGGTCGGGAACTTCAGAAACTCCTCGCGGACCCTATTGTCTTGTTCCGTCTCCTCCTTGAACTGCCAGAAGATGAAGTTGGTTTCAGACACGGCTGCGGTGCCCGTCTCGCCCGCCACCTCGATGATGCGGAAGTGCCCGGGCCACATGGACGTCGTGCACGCGATGGTGCCCAACGCTCCGTTGGCGAACTCGAGTGCGACCGCGGCCGTGTCCTCAACTTCAACGTTGGTATGAGCCAACGTGGACGCGTGGGCACTGACGCTCTTCACCGGCCCCATCAGGTACTGGAGCAGGTCGATCGTGTGGATGCCCTGATTCATCATGGCCCCCCCACCGTCGAGCTTCCACGTGCCCCTCCATCCACCGCTGTCGTAGTAGGCTTGGTCGCGCCACCACGGCCCGTAGGCCATGCCGAACGTCAGCCGCCCGAACCGCCCGGCGTCGACCGCCTCCTTGAACAGTTGCGACACCTTGGCGAAGCGGCTGTTGAACACGCCGCCCACGGTGGTGCCGGCCTTGTCGTGAGCATCGAGGATCTGATCGACGCGGTCCAAGGTGATCTCGATTGGCTTCTCGACGATGGCGTGCTTGCCCACCTTGGCCGCCGCCACCGCCGGTTCGAGGTGCAGCCCCGAGGGCGTGCCGATGGTGATCACATCAACCGCGTCGTCGGCCAGCAGTGCGTCGACGCTCGTGTAGGCCTTGCAGCCATGCTTCTCGGCGAAGGCCTTCACGCGGTCTTCGACCACGTCGCAGGCGGCTACGAGCTTGCCGTTCTCCAGCGACTTGATCGCGTCCGCGTGGAAGTTGCCGATCATGCCCGTCCCAACGACGCCCATTCCGTATTGCGTACCCATCGTGTCAGCTCTCCTTGCGAATCGGGGTGGTTGCCCAACCACGACCCTCGTTCGCGGTCGAGTCGCTTGGTATCATAGCGGCCATGAGCAAACGAACAAACCGAAGCCTTGCCACGTTGCTGTGTGCCGTCACCGCGAACCTCGCCGGAGTATCGTGCGTGCAACCCAACAGCCCCTATCTCCGTGGACAGATCATGCGTCAGAGACCCCTGAATATCGCCCACCGTGGGGCGTCGTCGATTGCCCCCGAGAACACACTGGAAGCCGCGCAGCGGGCGTTCGAGGCCGGGGCCGACATGTGGGAACTGGACGTGCATCTGTCGCGTGACCGGGTGCCGGTCGTCATTCACGACGAGTCGTTGCGACGCACGACGAACGTGGGCGAGCGCTTCCCCGACGACCCGCGCAAGAAGAGCGGGTACCTGGTTCGGGATTTCGACCTGGCAGAGCTGCGGACGCTGGAGGCCGGGGCATGGTTTGCTCGACGCACGGGCGACCGCAAGGACATCCCCGACTCCGACCGGAAGTGGTACGCCGAGGGGCACGTGAAGCTCCCGACGCTGCGCGAGGCTCTGCAACTCACGAAGGATCGCGGCTTCTCGGTCAACGTCGAGATCAAGAACTCGCCCAGCTACTACGAAGGGATTGAGAAGCGAACGGTGGAGCTGATCCGCGAGCTGGACATGGCCGCTTCCGTGTTGATCTCGTCGTTCGATCACGAGTGCATCGTGCGGGTCAAGGAGTTGGCGCCAGAGATTGCGGCCGCACCCCTGAGTGGACGACGTGTGGGCCGACCGGGGGCGTACATCACGCATGTGCTCAAGGGGGATGCCTACCATCCGTCCTCGGGCGTGTTGGGTGACCGTAGCGAGGCGTACGACAGGCAGGCGGTGGCTGAGAATCTCGAGAAGGCCGACCTCGACAACTGCCACGAGTACGGTGTGAGCGTCAATGTGTGGACGGTCAATGACTTCAAGCCCGGCGGCCTGGTCGAACAACTCATCGCCATCGGCGCCGACGGGATCATCAACGACTGGCCGCACCGGCTCGAGCCCCTGCTCGACAAACGGTTCGGACCGGACACCGAGCGTGAGGCCGTCGGCAAGCACGTCGAGTTCGCAGCCATACCCGCGTTGGGACGATAAGCAACTCGCAGTCGAATCCGCAGCCGAGACGCGCCCGTAAGGAAGCGTGCTGCTCCGAGGGCGGATTGCCGGTTTGACGTGTGCGCTGGTAGACAACGCGCCTTGTGGTCACGCTCCCTCACGGTCGCATCTCGGTTCTGGTCACTGATGATCCTGACCGTGACCGACCGGGTCAGCATCGCCTCCGATCGAGCGATTCCACAGCCGGCGTTCAACCGCCGCCGATCTCCTCGCCGCAGTGGGGGCACCGTCGAAGGGGTTCCTTGCTCGCTTCGAGCTCCTCGAGGAACGCGGCCCCGAGAATGCCGGTGGGGAGAGCGAACATGCCGATCCCGAGCACCGCAATCACCGCCCCGAGAAGCTTGCCGACGGGCGTGATGGGAGAGAGATCACCGTATCCCACCGTAGTGAGCGTGGTGATGCCCCACCACATCGTGGCCGGAATGCTGGAGAATTCGTCCGCCTGGGCCTCGTGCTCCGCGTAGTACACGAGTGACGAGGCCAGCAGCAGAAGGAGCAGCAGGACGAACAACGTCGTCACCAGTTCCTCCTTCTTGTTCGTGAAGACCCGGCCGAATGTCCGCAGGGCCGTCGAGTAACGTACCAGCTTGGCGAGGCGAAACAGCCGGAACAGACGAACGGCCCGCATCATCCGCAGGTCCACGCCAACGAAGACGAAGGGTAGGTAGAAGGGAAGCACGGCCAGGAAGTCGATGATCGCGAATGGCGTGGCCGCAAAGCGCAGTCGCCCCCGCATCGGAGCAGCGTACTCCGTCGAGGCCGTGCACGACCACACGCGCAGGGCGTATTCCACCGTAAAGATCAGAACGGAGACGATCTCGAACCATCCGAAGAAGTGGGGCAGGGCTTGGTGAACGCTGTCAACCGTCTCGGCCACCAGGGCCACGGTGTTCAGCGCGATCAGCCACAGAATGAACAGGTCACACCGGCGGCTCGTTCGGTCCCCCGGGGCCGCCACTTCGAGAATCTCGTAGACGCGCCGTTTCCATCGCATTGTGGCATCCTTGTGCTGGCCTTGCCGAGCCGGTCTCGTCCTGAAGCGGAGCCTATACCGCAAGCGTGGAGACATCAGCAAGCCACGGGAAACGCCGGGCGGCCGTGCAGCAGGATAAGATCCCTGTCATTCGTATTGACTAGTCCCAAGATCGCGTGCTAAGGTACAGCGTTCGCCCGCCGTGCCGGAACAGGTCGAGCAAACCGCTCGTAAGGATGGCGTTGCAGGCCACTGGACCCTCATCGGCAGGCGCGGCGAATTCTGGCTAGAGGAACCGGCGACCTGCTTCGGCGCCCCGCCTCCCTCGGAGGTGCAATCCATGGCGGCCTGGAACATCACGGGAAAGCTAAGTAACGTGACCCGGTCGAGAGCCTGCGCCACCACATCGCTCGTAGCCGTCGGTCTGCTCGTCGGAATAGCCCGCCCGGCAACGGGTGCTGACAAGATCTACTGGGCCGATCCCGACCGAAGCAGGATCCAGCGTGCCACTCCTGACGGCACGGAGATCGAGGACGTCCTCACCGCGATCCTCGTCGCCCCTCGGCACATCGCGGTCGATTCCGCGAGCGGTAAGATGTACTGGGCCGACGCGGGCAAGGACCAGATCCGGCGGGCCAATCTCGACGGCACCGACGTCGAGAACATCGTGGCCACCGGCCTGGAGATTCCATATGGGATCGCGCTCGACGCCGCTGGGGGTAAGCTGTATTGGAGCGAAAGGGGCGGGCGCACGATCCGACGGGCAAACCTGGACGGCACAGCCATCGAGGATGTCGTCAGATGGCTCCTGGCGGCACCGAGCAAGGTTGCGCTAGATTCGACGATCGGCAAGCTGTACTGGACTGATTCGACAGTCCGCGCGATCCAACGCGCTGACCTCGACGGGTCGAACGTCGAGGAGCTCGTCATGAGCGGCTTCAGCACCCCCGCGGGGATTGCCCTCGATGTCTCCGCCGGCAAGATCTACTGGACGGACAACAGTCGCGGTGCGATTCAACGAGCCGACCTTGACGGTTCGAATGTGGAAGACCTCGTGACCGCCGGGCTCGGCTCGCCTTTCGCGATCGCCTTGAATCTCGGTTCCGGCAAGATGTACTGGACGGACAGCGGTCGCGACAGAATCCAACGAGCGAACCTCGATGGATCCGATGTGGAAGACCTTGTTACTTCAACAGGCATGCTTTATGGCATCGCCCTCGACCCGTCCGCCGGGATGATGTATTGGACCAGCTCGCGCGCGATTCATCGATCGAATCTGGATGGCTCCAGTGTGGAGGATCTGGCCGAAACAGGCGGGACCGTTACCGACGTGACCCTTCACTTCGCCTCCGGCAAGATGTACTGGACGGAATGGCACTCCCTTGATCCCACGGCAGGAAGTGTCCACCGAGCCAACCTGGACGGCTCCGACGTTGAGGACGTCGTCAGTGCCGGGCTGGATGCCCCGTTCGGAATCGCTGTCGATGCTGCTGTTGGCAAACTGTACTGGTGTGATCGTGACGCGCACAGGATTCAGCGTGCGGCTCTCGACGGGTCGAGCGTGGAAGAGGTGCTGACCGGAACCGCGGATCGACCCCACGGCATTGCCCTGGATCTTACAGGGGGCAAGGTCTACTGGGTTGATGCCGGGTTCGAGAAGATCCAGCGGGCGAATCTGGACGGAACGTACGTCGAAGACCTGGTGACAAGCGGTGTGGGCTACCCATACGGTATCGCCCTCGACATCTCCGGTGACAGGTTGTACTGGACCGATCCGCGCACGAACCGGATCCGCCGCGCGAGACTCGACGGAACGCAGGTGGAGGACGTTGTCGCTGCCGGGTTGGACGCTCCGTACGGCATCGCCCTCGATGTCGCCGAAGGCAAGATGTACTGGACGGATTCGGCAACCGACAGGATCCAGCGGGCGAACCTGGACGGCACTGGCATCGAAACCTTGGTGACATGGGGGCTTCTGCGTCCCCAGGGAATCGCATTGGATCTTGCCCGCGGGCTGATGTTCTGGATCAACGAAGGCACCGGCACGATCGAACACGCTCATCTTGACGGCTCGGGCGCCGAGCCCATCGTGACAAGCCCCGTGGTGAGACCGACGGGGCTGGCCGTTGATTTCGATGCCAAGAGAGTCTATTGGACCGATTCGATCGTGCATATGATTCGCCGGGCGCAGCTCGACGGCAGCCATGTGGAAGACCTTGTCGCCACCGTCACCGCCGCCGCCGGAATCGCCCTGGACCCGGCCCAAGACATGATGTACTGGACGGAAACTGGAGAGTTTCCTTGCGGGGCCGGCGTGATTCGGCGGGCCAACCTCGACGGCAGGCATAGGAAGAACCTTGTCACGGAGCAAGACGGCTTCCACGCCGGCGCAATCGCGCTCGATATCCCACGAGGAAAACTATACTGGTCTAACTACAGATGTATTGGCGCCGGATCGCAAACCGGCCAGATCCGACGGGCCAACCTGGACGGGTCGGCCGCGGAATTGCTCGTGGAGAGAGCGCCGGGCGGGATTGCTTTGGACGCTGCGCACGGCAAGATGTACTGGTGCGATCAACCGGGCCTCGTTCCTCCCCCGGGAACTGTCAACGCGATTCGACGTGCGAATCTGGACGGCACGGGAGAAGAAGGCCTCATCGAACTCGACGCACTGCCCGCGGGGATCGCATTGGATCTGGTCGAGGGCAAGGTCTATTGGACTGAACGGATTCTCTCTGCGGAACTGACGGGCAGAATCCAGCGGGCCAAGCTGGATGGCTCGGCCGTGGAAACGGTCGTCACCGACCTGGAGCGCCCGGCGGGAATCGTCCTGCAGCCGGGGGGGGGATACGAGGTGATTCCGGCAATCTCGGCGCGAGGCCTGGCGGCCACGTGCCTGATCGTGCTTGCGGGCGGGACGATCGTCATCCTTGCCCGTCGACCCGTGAGGAAATGACGACCGGCCTACGGTCGGCAACCGCCACGCGCCCACGGGAACTCAACGGGCTGCGGTCGTAGCCGAGGGCGCACACCGAGGTCCGCCTCATCCACCGGCGACCCACTGACTCTCGCTTCAGATGTCGCTCACGAGCTTGTCGTAGAAGTCGACGTAGTTGTCCTTGTCCGGTCCGCTACGGAGCTTGATGGCGGCCCGGGGGTGCTGGTTGAGCGCGCCGGTGATGTTGTAGGGCACGAGGGCACCCCAGTCGAGCGACTCGGCCAAGGGCACGAATCTCTCCTGGAGCACCTTCAGAATCGGTCGGATATTGAACTTCGGATTCCGCAGAAAGCCGAGGAGCAGTTCCAAGGGACAGTTGCCGGCCCCGCGTCCGATGCCGGCCAACGTCGCGTCGGCGCGGTTGGCACCGTGAATGATCGCCTCGATGGTGTTGGCGAAGGCGAGTTGCTGGTTGTTGTGGGCGTGGATGCCCACGTGCTTGCCCGTACCCTCGACGGCCTTGAGGTACTTCTTGACGAGCCCTTCGATCTGTTCCGCATAGAGCGCCCCGAAGCTGTCCACGACGACGATGGTGCTCGCGGGCGTCTCGGCAAGAACCTCCAGGGCCTGATCGATCTCGGCCTCCTGCACGATGGAGATGGCCATGACGTTGCACGCAGTCTCATACCCCTTGTCGTGGGCGTCCTTGATCATGTCGACGGCCACCGGGATCTGGTGGACGTACGTCGCGACCCGGATGATGTCGAGGACGCTCTGCTCCTTGGGCAGGATGTCGGTGTGGTAGTCGCACTTCTCGGCGTCGGCCATGGCCGTGAGCTTCATCGGCGTATCGTTGTCGCCGACGATGCGACGCATGTCATCCTCGTCGCAGTGCTTCCAGGCCCCGAACTGGTCCTTGCCGAAGAGCTCCTTCGAGTTCTTGTAGCCGAGTTCCATGTAGTCGATGCCGGCCTCGAGGCATGCGTCGTAGACGGCCTTGACGAGGCCGTCTTCGAACATGTGGTCGTTGATGAGACCGCCGTCGCGAATGGTGCAGTCAAGAACCTTCAACTCGGGCCGATAGGTAATCCACGGTGCCTTCACGGTTACGCTCCTACACTACGCTCCTGTACGAGTAGAGCCCTTGATTATCAATGGAAAGCGCCTCCGCGTCAATGCGCCCCGCTCACTGCGCACCACACACCATGATCCGGCGATTCCCGTCGGGGCCCCGGGAGTCCGCCGTCGCACGTAAGCGGGGTGCCGCAGAAATCGGTGACGCGACCACGAGGTGAGGCTGTCGTCACTCGGATAGGCTGATTATCGGACTGCGGGCTCCTGGGCGAGTATTCGAGGAGGACCGAAGGTCTGGTGTGCCCTTGTGGGGAGATCAGGAGGACCGCCGGCGGCGGCGGGCGTCGATGGATTCGAGGTCGTGGTGGTCGCCCTGGTTCATTCCGGGGCACTCTTTGGCCTCTTCGTTCCACGTCTCGGGGCTTCTGAGGTTCTCGTTCCAGAACGGCCAGGTGCGGCACTGCGTCGGCCGCACCGGGTAGATCGCACATGTCGCCGCGTCCCGAGTCCGCGCCAGGAAGATGCAGTCGCCGCCGGGCTTCTCGGTCAGCGAGCGCCGCAGCCCCACGCGTCGCACGTACTTGCTCGGCAGCCGCCCGTCCGCATGCCCCAGGAACCGGGCGATGTTCTCGACGTCCTGCTTCGTGACCCACACGTAACCCGGCGCTCCCGAGCAGCAGTTGCCGCACTGCGTGCAGGTGAAGCGAAGCCCATCCTTGTACCACACCTCGAGCGATTGTCTGATCATGCCTCGCTGTCCGGCCCATAGCGCGGGTGCTATCGTAGCAGATCGCGATGGAACGGAGAACCGACGAACTGCCCGGCCGCCGAGGCAAATAGTCTGCCCCCACGCACGAATTCCCGGTAGCGCGTCGCGACCGGGCGGCGCGGCGTGGGCGGATTGACAGTATCCGGCCGCGCGGTGAGAATCTTGATCGCCGGTGGTGTTTGTCAGAATGAGCGGTTCGTCCAC
>CAYMME010000058.1:22381-25002 GCA_964391465.1 uncultured Planctomycetales bacterium | reverse complement strand
CCCGGCACCCTTCGGGGTCGCAACGGGGTGCTTTCGGGCGTACGCTTTGGAGGGGAACGATGAACCGGACTGTATCGCGGTGCGCGGTGGTCGAGAGGGTGAGACGCTCGCTCACTTACCTGAGGCAGGCACATGGATGGACGAAACCTGGACGCGTCGCAGCCTGCCGGAGCCGCGCCTCGGCCACTCCAGCGGCTGCTGCTGCACCCGCGCCTGCCGCTCATCCTCGCGGTTCTGGCTGTCGTGCTGTCGTCGTCCAGTCTGATGGTGGGCTTCGCGAGCGACGACTACATCCATCGGCTCACGTTTCTCGGCTCGTCGCTAGTGCCTGCTTCGCCGGCGCAGCAGTTCGCGTTCGTAACCGGCGATCCCGTCCGCACGCAGATGCTCATGGACACGGGAATCTTTCCGTGGTGGACGCTGCCGGAATTGAGGCTCACGTTCTTCCGGCCGCTGACGGTTCTGACGCACTGGCTCGACTACCTTCTGTGGCCGGGACACGCGGTTGTCATGCATGTCCACAACCTGGTTTGGTTCGCCGCGCTCGTCGGAGCCGCCGCCGTGTTCTACCGCCGGATCATGGGCGTCGGTTGGGCGGCCGGGCTGGCGGCCCTGCTCTACGCTATCGACGAGGCCCACGGCATGCCCGCCGGCTGGATCGCCAACCGCAACGCGCTGCTCGCCACGTGCTTCGGGCTCATTGCCCTGATCGCCCACGACCATTGGCGGCGAGACGGCTGGCGAGCGGGCATCGTCCTCGGTCCCGTCGCGCTGCTTCTCGGATTGCTCTCGGGAGAGATGGCCGTCGGCGCGGGCGGATACCTGCTGGCGTACGCGCTGTTTGTCGACCGCGCTGCATGGCGCGACCGGCTGGTCTCTCTGCTGCCGTATGTGGTCGTCGCGTTCGGTTGGGCGCTGGCGTACCGACACCTCGGCCACGGGGCGGCCGGATCCGAGTTCTACGTCGATCCTATGCGAGACCCGGTGCGGTATCTGCTCGCCGTCGTCGAACGCGCACCGTACCTCTTGTTGGGGCAGTGGAGCCCGGTGTCATCCGAGATGGCGCTCATGGCTTCTGTTCCGGCTCGCCGTGTCCTCTGGGTCGCAGCGGTCCTGTTCCTCGCGCTGCTCGCCGCAGTTGTCGGGACCGTGCTCCGCCGGAACCGCGTCGCCGGGTTCTGGGGAGCCGGCATGATCCTGTCCCTCCTGCCAAGCTGCGCAACCATCTCGATGGACCGGCTCCTGTTCTTCGTCGGCGTCGGTGCCACGGGATTGATCGGGCTCTTCCTGGCCGCCGTCCGAGACGGTGTGATTCGGCATTGGCCACACGTACACATGCGCCTTGCCGGCACCGCCGTCGCCGTGTTGCTGGTGATTGCGCATGGGGTCATTGCGCCGCTGGCCCTTCCGTTCCGCGCCTACAGCCCGGTGCTTCTCTCCGGCCTCGTCGACCCGCCCGCGAGCGCCTTGCCCGACGACCCCGCGATTGCCCGACAGGACGTCGTGATCGTCAACGCGCCGAGTGCTCTTATTGCGGGGTGCTATACGTCCGTCATGCGGGCTGCTCGTGGTTTGCCCTTGCCGGCACACACCTGGGCCTTGGCCTCCGGCATCCACGCCGTCGAGTTTCGCCGGCCGAACGCGCGGACGCTCGTTGTCCGGCCCGAGGGCGGGTTCCTGTGCCCGCCCGGTGCCTCAACGGACGGCGAGTCCATCGGTGCGGGACACGTGTACATCGGCCACATGCTCCAGTACTTCGATCGACTGGTGCGGGACGACGCGCACCCGATGCACGTCGGGCAGCAGGTTGAGCTGCCGGGCATGCGCGTTGAAGTGACGGAGGTCAACTCGAACGGTCGACCGACCGAAGCAAGCTTCCGCTTCGCCGTGCCGCTCGATGATCCGTCGCTCGTCTGGATCCAATGGAAGGCTGGCCGCTACGAGCCGTTTGTGCCGCCCGCGATTGGCGAGACTGTACAGACCCCGCCGGCGAGGCTGCGTTTGGCGTTGCCGGGGCTCCAGTAGCCGCCACCTAGTCGGTCGTTCCTTCCGCCTCCGCCGTCGGCCGCGTCCGGCTACTTCGGGACACTCGCAAGCGTGTCCGGCGCGAGACGGCGGCGTCTTGGAGCAGCTCACCCGGCGGGCGCAGTGTGGTGACAAGCGGGGCCTCGACGATCTCACGCCCCCGACCCGTCGGGACGCGGCGGATGCGGTTCCCGAGCAGGCAGGCCAACTCGTAGGGGATCGTGCCGGCGATGGCGGCTAGCGATTCGAGCGAGTTGGGTCGTTCGGGACGAGAGTCGATGATCGTCACCGAGTCGCCGACCTTCACTTCCGGCAGATTCGTCAGATCGAGCACGCACTGGTCCATCGAGATCGTTCCGACGACCGGCGCGTCGCCGCGAGCCAGGCCCATGACCGCTCTGTTTGAGAGTCCGCGCACGTAGCCGTCGTTGTAGCCGATGGGCACGACGCCGAGGATGCTCTCACGCCGGGTCACGAACGTCCCGCCGTATCCTACGGGTGTGTTTTCGGGTACGCGTTTGACCAGCACCACGTGCGAGCGAAGCCTGAGCACCGGCCGAAGTCCGGGCGGACGCGGTACGCTTGAGGCCGGCACC
>CAYMME010000058.1:0-22371 GCA_964391465.1 uncultured Planctomycetales bacterium | reverse complement strand
TAAAGCACCAGGCCGGGTCGTACCATATCCCAGTGGGCCTCAGGCAGCCGCAGCAGGGCGGCCGAGTTCGCGGCGTGGCGCACCGGCACGCGAATGCCCGCGCCGCGGAGTTGACCCTCGAGCGTGGCGAACTCCGCCAGTTGGGCCCGTGCGTGGCTCAGGTCGTCGCCGTCGGCATTCGCCAGGTGGGTGTAGATTCCGTTCAGCTCGACGTTCGGCAGGCTCGCCACTTCGTGGGCGAGTGAAAGGGCGCTTCGGACGCCGATGCCCAGGCGGCTTATGCCGGTATCCACGTTGATGTGAGCCTGAATGGTCCGCCCCATCTTCCGGGCCGCGGTGTCCAGATCGCGGGCCCCGTTGCCGTCGACGAGCGTAGGAGTCAGGTCGTAGGCGACGGCGGCGGCGATGCGTTCCGCCCGTTCGCCCTCGGTGCGAGCGGAGAAAAGGGGGCCGAAACAGAGCACTCGGCCGGTGAAGCCCACGTCACGCAGGGCGATGGCCTCGGAAATCGTGGCCACGGCGACCGTATTCACGCCGGCGTGCTCGAGCAGCGGGCCCACAATGCTCGCCTCGTGCCCGTAGGCGTTCGACTTGAGCACCGCACAAATGGCCACTCGCGGCCCGCAGACGGCCCGAATCGTCGAGATATTGCCCGTCAGGGCGTCGGTGTTGATCTCCGCAACGACATCTCGATGCATGCGCGTCCCTGCCTGCGTGTTCCGCCGCCGCCCTGCGCGCGGCCTGATGGTGAGGCCGTAAGCCCCGGACGGGCCCCTTCAAGGGCTGTACTTGACCGCAGGAGCCCGCCCCAGTAGACTGCAGAGCTTACTGGATTTGCGTGAGTACATAAACCGTCCCTGATGCACAAACACCCGCCACTCCCATCGGCCTTCGCCGACTTAGGCCTCGAGGTTCCCTTACTCAAGGCGCTCCGGCACGTCAACTTCAGCGAGCCTACGGATATCCAGCGCGAGCTGATCCCGGTGGTGCTCGAGGGGCGAGATGCACTGGGGCAGGCCCGTACGGGGACGGGCAAGACCGCGGCGTTCGGCCTGCCCATTCTGCAGCAGATTGACCCGGCGGGGCGCTTGCAGGCTATCGCCCTCGTGCCGACCCGCGAACTGGCGGTCCAGGTCGCGGGCGAGATCCGTCGCTTGAGCGAGTCCATCGAGCTCCATTGCATGCCGGTGTACGGCGGACAACGCATCAAGCACCAGCTCCACCTTCTCGGCAAGAAACCGCACTTCGTCGTCGGGACGCCGGGGCGTGTGCTCGACCTGCTGCGGCGAAGGGCCCTTCAGTTCGACGCCATCCGCTTTGCCGTGCTCGACGAGGTCGACCGGATGCTCGACATCGGCTTCCGGGATGACATCCGCCACATCCTGCAACAGATCAGGACCAAGCACCAGACGGTTTTCGTCTCCGCCACCATCGATGACGAGATCCGCCGCCTGGCCATGCAATTCATGACCGATCCGGCGGAGATCGACGTCTCACGCGACGAGATCACGGTCGAGCAGGTGGATCAGTCCTACGTGACGGCCGAGCCCTGGGACAAGTTCCGGGCGCTGCGGGCGCTGCTGAAGGTCGAGAGTCCGAAGCTGGCCATCGTGTTCTGCAACACGAAGTTCGGGACCCGCAAGCTGGCCAAGCGGCTCAACAACGCGGGCGTCGAGGCCAAGGAGATCCACGGCGACCTCGTGCAGGAGCGTCGCGAGCGGGTGATGGACCGGTTCCGGCGACATAAGATCCCGGTGCTCGTGGCGACGGACCTGGCGGCCCGCGGGATCGACGTCCAGGCCATCAGCCACATCATCAACTACGACATGCCGGACGATCCCGAGGCCTACGTCCACCGCATCGGACGGACCGCCCGGATGGGCGCCTTCGGGAAGGCGATCTCGCTGGTGACGACCGAGCAGGGCAAGCAGCTCACCGAAATCGAGAAGCTGGTCAACCGGCAACTGACAAGAATCGAGCTGGACGGCTTCACCCCGCGTCCGCCGCCCGATGAGTTACTCATCCCCGAGCAACCGCCCGCCCAGTCGCGTTTCGAGCGATCGGTGTTCAGCGATTCGGACGCAGAGGCTGCCACCGCCGCCCCGCCCAAGACGCTCGGCTCAAAATTCCCCACCCGCCGCCGACGGCGGCTGCGCTGATCACAGAGAATCCATCCGCAGTCGGTCGGTTGAGATCGCCGAAGTGACACGGCCTTCCCGGTCCTGAAAGGGCATGGCCAGAATGGCCGCGTCGCGATCGACCGAGAACACCTCCGGCACCTGCCCCGAATGCTGTACAATCACAGAGGAGCCCTCGATCGAAGAACCCGGGTTGAGGCAATGATCCGCAAAACGCTGCTCGTCATCTCGCTGGTGCTGCTCGCCGGGACGATGGGGTTGTGGGTGCGGAGCTACTGGGTGAACGACACGCTCGCTTGGCGTGTCGATGACCGCGAGGTTGGAATCAGCAGTGGGGGTGGCGGCGTGTCTCTTGGATTCTGGCATCATTTGCCTCGGACTATGCCCCCTGGGATCTACCACTTCGCGGATGACCGCTCGGACGGAGGGGGATCGCTTCTCTCGTTCTTCCGCGTGGAGAAGAGTACTTCACCCACGGGTCTGTTTCTCATGATCATCTTTCCTTTCTGGCTCCCCGCGGCGGTGCTTGCGGGGGTCTCCTGTTGGCTGGCACGACCGCTGCTTCGCGACCTCCACCGGCGCCGCCACGACCTCTGCGTGGGATGTGGTTATGACCTGAGGGGGAACGTGTCGGGCGTGTGTCCCGAGTGCGGTGGCCCCGTGGGCGATCGCTCGCCCGATGCGGACAGATGCGCTTGACTTAGCGTGCGGTGAAGAAGCCTCGCAAGAACGCCGGCAGCGTTCCGTCGTAGCGGGCCTCGGCCAGGAACTCGATACCCTTCTGGTTGCCCCACGAGTAGTAGAGCACGACCTTGCCCTGGAACTCGCACAGGTCGACGTCTGAGTTGTTGAGGTTCACTGCCTTGGTAATGTGCTCGCGCTGAGCGGGCGTGAACTTCTTGCTGGCGATCCGCTTGTCCTCGGGTGAGAACTGCATCAGCGGGTTCAGTGGGCTGGGCTCCCATTGCCTGAGGTCCCTCGAGCGGACGATGTGCGGCTCGTAGGTCGGGCCGGGGCGGGCCTCCAGGTAGATCATGTAGTACTGCCCGTCGAGGAAGTGGATCGCCGGGCAAGCGGTGTAGCGTTCCTTCGAGAACACGCACGCTGACGGCGTGAGCTTCCAGTCGAGCAGGTTCTTCGACTTCGCGAAACGCGTCGTGAACCGCACACCGGCCTCCTCGGGCGGTTCGCCGATCTCGAACGCCATCACGTACCCGTTGGGGTCCTTGCAGACCGAGTCGTTGTAGATCCCCCAGCCCGGCAGCGTCAGCGCGGCCTTCGAAGACCAGCTCTTCAGGTCCTTGGACCAGAAGACCTGAATCCGCTCGCCGCCCCACTTCTCGACGCCGTAGACGTACACCGTGCCGCGATCTACGAATGCGCTGCCGAGGTGGTACCCGACCGCAAAGGACTGCGTGGCTTCGCCGGACGCAACGTCGATGAACCGGAAGTAGGACTTGCCGGTCCGGTTGGGCTTGTAGCGCTCGCGGACGTACTCGAAACGGTAGAGCTTGCCCGCAAAGACGATTGGCGTCGTCTCGACCATGTCGCAGTCGATCGTGCCGAGCTTGCGGATGTGCGGCCTCTTCGTCGGGGCGTCTTGCGCGGCGCCACGGTCTCCGGATGCGGTCTTTGGTTCCGCAGCGGCGGCGGGTGCGATCGTGAGGCCGCATACAAGCATCGCGCACAGCGCGCGTTCAAGAATGCGTGCAACCAGCCTCGGAGAGGCGAAAGAGCTTAGCCCATGGCGCAAGCCATGGGATCCCGAGCACAGAAGTGCGCGAGCCCCGGAGGGGCGAAAGATCCTGCCTTCTGCAATTGATCTTTCGCCCCTCCGGGGCTGAGTCTTGTTTGCGGCGGACAACCCAGGGCTCACGCCCTGGGCTAGTCTCTTTCGCCCCTCCGGGGCTGCGTGTCGGCTAGTCCAATCCGTTCCACAACTCGCGGGTAGAACCATGAACTCCTGTCCTTCTCACGTTCCGCTCACTGCGGCCTTCGCCAGCGCGACCGCTTCATCGGGGGCGACCTTTTGCACTTCGCCGCCGGCGCGGCGTTTGAACTCGACTACGCCGTCGGCGAGTGACTTCTTGCCCACGGTGATGCGCAGGGGCAGGCCGATCAGGTCGGCATCCTTGAACTTCGGGCCCGGGCGCATCTCACGGTCGTCAAGCAGCACGTCGACGCCCGCAGCGGCCAGGTCGTCGTGGATCTTCTCGGCCACGCCGCGGACGTTGTCGTCCTTGGGGTCCAGCGAGAGCACCGTAACTTCGAACGGTGCGATGCTCAGCGGCCAGATGATGCCGTCGTCGTCGTGCGACGACTCGATGGCGGCGGCCAGGATGCGGTTCAGCCCGATGCCGTAGCAGCCCATGATCATTGGATGGCTCTTGCCGTTCGGGTCGAGGTAGTTGCATCCCAGGACGGCCGAGTACTTCGTCCCCAGCTTGAACACGTGGCCGACCTCGATGCACGTCTTGAACGCCAGCGGCTTGCCGCACTTGGGGCACGGATCGCCCTCGACGGCGATCCGGATGTCCGCGGGGTTGTCCGCGGCGAAGTCCCGCCCCGGATTCACGCCGGTGACGTGGTAGTCGGTCCTGTTCGCACCGCTGGCGGCGTTGCGCATCGCGGCCACGGCGTGGTCGACGACCAGCTTCACCCCCTTGTCGGCCAGTCCCTGCGGTCCGGCGAAGCCGACCTCCGCTCCGGTCAACGTGCGGATCGTCTCTTCGTCGGCAAGCGTTACGGTGCCGGCGTCGGCGGCTCGGGCCAGCTTGCCCTCGTTCAGGTCATGGTCGCCCCGCACCAGGCCCACGACCGTGTTGCCGTCGGGGTCCGTGTAGATCAACGTCTTGATCATCGTCTCGGGCGTGCGCTTCAAGAATGCGCAGACCTCGTCGATGGTCCGGGCGTTCGGCGTGTGGACTTCGGTCAAGGGCTCTTCGGCCGGCGCGTCGGCGGGCGACGCGATCGCCGCACACTCGGCCCGTTCGACGTTGGCGGCGTAGCCGCAGCCCGCGCACTGGACGAGCAAGTCCTCACCGGCGTCGGTCTCGACCATGAACTCATGCGACGCGTCGCCGCCGATGGGCCCGCTCTCGGCCTCGACGATGACGTAGGGCAGGCCGCAGCGCGCGTAGAGCCGCTGATAGGCCTCGTACATCCTGTCGTACGACGCGTTGAGCCCGTCGAGGTCGGTGTCGAACGAATAGGCGTCCTTCATCAGGAACTCACGCGTGCGCAGGACACCGCTCTTGGGCCGCTGCTCGTCGCGGAATTTCGTCTGAATCTGGTAGAGGTTGATCGGCAACTGCTTGTAGGAGTTGACGAATGCCCGCACGTGCTCGGTGATGATCTCCTCGTGGGTCGGGCCGAGCACGATTCCTTTGCGAAACTGCTTGTCAGGTAGCTTGATCAGCGTGTCGCCCATGGCCGCGGTTCGGCCGGTCTGGTCCCATAGTTCGATGGGGTGCATCGCCGGCATGTGCAGCTCAATTGCCCCGGCCCCGTTCATCTCGTCGCGAACGATGGCCTCGACCTTGCGCAGGGCACGGTAGCCGAGCGGCAGGTAGCTGTACGAACCCGCCGCCACCTGGCGGATCAGCCCGGCCCGGATCATCAACTTGTGGGACGGCACCTCGGCGTCGGCCGGTACCTCGCGCACCGTCGGAATGAAAAACTGCGTCCAGCGCATAACCACCTCTCAAAACCTAGGGTTCCAGACACTTGTGTAGGGCAGGGGGCGCTGATTTTCAACCGCACCGCGCACCACCGGACCCAACCGAGACGCGACCATAAGGGAGCGTGCCTGGTTTAATTGTCGCCATTCGCGTGCGACACACGCGCAAGCGACGCTCTGATGCAAGTCTCGATGGCGAATGGGAAAGCGAAAAGGTGTGGGCGGCCTACGCTGCGGAGGTCAAGCTGCGCCAGGTCCGCAGCCATGCCCGAAGCTGTGAGAACGAGCCGGCCGGCACCGCGACGGCCCGACGGCTGTCGTCGGACAGGAGATAACCATGTCCGCACTGACGGCACACGCGGCAGGAGCCGTTCTTTGATGGTGGCACCACCGTCGGGTGATCGCAGTGTGGACAGGTCAGATAAGTCGGCACGCTTGGAACTCTCTCTCAGTGGCGGCGTTTGCCTCGCCAACGCTGGCAGTCGGCTTCACGCCCCCGTCTACACCAAGTTGAACACGGCACCCGGCGGAAGGTTTCACGCTCATATGCAAATTCCGGCCGGCGGTCGGGATGGGGTCTGCAAGACCGCAGGCGACCCATCGATGCTGTGCACAAGCTCATGTTCGACAATGGGTTGCGCAGAGGTGGGCGGGTGTGGCCTCCCGTTGGTCCGATACGGTCAGGGAAATCGTGCTCGCGCGGCCCGACGTTTGTGCTCGGTCCGGAGCCTGGGTTCCCATTGACGCCGCCGGGGCCGCACACGACCATCGCCGCGAACCCGGTGACGGAGTAGCGAATGCCCCACCACATCCTGGCCCTCGACCAGGGCACGACATCGAGCCGAGCGATTGTCTTCGGCCGCGACGGCCGGATTGCCGGCGCCGCCCAACGCGAGTTCGAGCAGATCTACCCGCGGCCCGGCGAGGTCGAGCACGACCCGGAAGCCATCTGGTCGACGCAGCTTCGGGTAGCGCACGAGGCGTTGGACGATGCGAAGCTATCGATGAGCGACATTGCCGCGATCGGCATTGCGAATCAGCGCGAGACGACGGTGCTGTGGGATCGCGCCACCGGTCGAGCGGTGGCCAACGCCATCGTCTGGCAGAGCCGCGTCAGCGCCGGCATCTGTGATGCCCTCGAGGCCGACGGGTTGGAGGACACGTTTCGCGCCAAGACCGGTTTGGTCCTCGACCCGTACTTTTCCGGTACCAAGATCAAGCACCTGCTCGACACGGTGGCGGGGCTGCGTCAGGGGGCGGAGCGTGGCGAGGTTCTCTTCGGCACGATCGACACCTTCCTGCTGTGGCGACTCACCGGGGGCCGAGTACACGCGACCGACTACAGCAACGCGAGCCGGACGTTGCTCTACAACATCCACACGCTCGACTGGGACGACGAACTGCTCGCGCTGCTCGGGGTGCCGCGGGCCATGCTGCCGGACGTGCGATCGTCAAGCGAGGTCTACGGCCACACTGACGACGACGTGCTCGGGGCGTCGGTTCCGATTGCCGGCATCGCCGGCGATCAGCAAGCGGCCACGTTCGGTCAGGCCTGCTTCGAGCCCGGCAGCGCCAAGAACACGTACGGAACCGGATGCTTCCTGTTGCTCAACACCGGGTCGGAGCCGGTGCGGTCTGACAGCGGGCTGTTGACCACCATCGGCTGGGGACTTGGCGGTGAGGTGACCTACTGTCTGGAGGGGGCGATCTTCGTGGCCGGTGCGGTCGTGCAGTGGCTGCGCGACGGTCTGCGATGCATCGAGCAGTCAGCGGACGTGGAGCCTCTGGCCGCAAGCGTTCCGGATTCCGGCGGTGTGTACTTCGTTCCCGCTTTCGTCGGTCTCGGCGCTCCACGGTGGGACCCTTACGCGCGCGGTGTGATCGTCGGTATCACCCGAGCTACCACCGCCGGTCACATTGCCCGGGCAGCGATCGAGTCGATGGCCTACCAGACCCGCGACGTACTCGACGCGATGCAGCAGGACGCCGGGCTCCGGATTGATGACCTCAGGGTCGATGGAGGGGCGACGGTCAACGACGCGCTGCTCCAGTTCCAGGCCGACATGCTGGGCGTTCCGATCCACCGGCCGGTTGTGGCCGAGACGACCGCGCTCGGCGTGGCCTACCTGGCCGGTCTCGCGGTCGGATACTGGAACGATACCGCCGATGTGCAGCGTAACTGGGCCCTCGATAGAATGTTCAAACCGCAGATGGACGCCCAGGCGAGCGATCAGCTCTACGCCCGGTGGCAACAAGCCGTGACTCGCTCGCTCGACTGGGAGGAGCGAGAACGGTAGCCACGTCTCACCGTCGCGTCACATCGTCACGTGTTGCCAACGGCGCACGATGAGCGTCCCCGCCGCAAGCAGACACAGAAGCGTAAGCACAGCGAGGCCGGAACGCGAGAGGGCAGGCACCGGCAGTGTGCCCTTGATGATGGTGAAGTCGTCCTGAATGGTGCCCGCGCTGTCGAGGAACTTCGCATCGAGTCGGTCGCCGTTGAAATCCAGCACCATCGAACCGAGAACGTTCATCGAGATGTACATGACGGGGTGGTTGAGCGAGCCGCCGCTGGTCTTTCCGGAACTTCCGGCCACGGCATAGACGGCGCCTTCATTCGCGCCGAGCCCGAACGTCGGCTTCCGATAGGCACCGTCGCCGCTTGGCCGTCCGTTACCGTCGTCGAGCTTCATGTCCGCGGTCAGCGTTCCGGACAGGCCGTAGTGCCCGTCAAGCAGGTACGAGCGCTCGTAGGAGTGGCTGTGTCCGGCCAGCACGAGATCCACGCCGCCGGCCTCGAGGATCGGCAATGCGTTCTCGCGCATCTCGATCAGTTGGGTCTCGGTGTCCGAGTCATGTGAGCCTTTGCTGTAGGGCGGATGGTGCCAGAATGCTATCACCCATTCTCGGTCTGTGGCGGCGAGGTCGGCCTCCAACCACGTCATCATCGCTCCACCGACCGAGCGATCGGTTTCGTACGAGTCAAGACAGATAAAGTGAATGTTGCTGTAGTCGAAGGAGTAGTAGGCTTCGGTACCGGACGCCAGCCCGCCCGCTTCGGCCGCCGTCGGGAGCGTGAAGATGTCGTAGTAAGGCCCAGTTTGTGTCGCCGAATCCGCAGTATGGCCATCATGGTTGCCTAGCGTGGGCCACAGCACCGACTTGCGAAGCATCGTCGGATACATGTCGAACACCGCGGCCTGATGCTCGAGGTCGGTCCCGTCGTTGTACGCATTATCGCCCAGCATGAGCCAGAGGTCGGTGTAGCGTGTGTCGGTGAAGGCGTAGTACGCATCCCGCACGGCTCGGGCGCTGCCATCCGCCGTCCCGGAATCCCCGAGCACCCACACCCGCGTGGGCTTGTGTGTTCCCGGAGCCGGTGCGGTGAGGAAGAAGTGATCGGAATCGCCTCCCGCCAGGACATCGGTCGTCGTGCCGACCGAGTAGTAGTACGTCGTGTCCGGGCTCAGCCCTGACAGCTCGACTTCGTGCTCGCTCGTTGCGGTCAGGTCGCTGAACTCCTGCGTGAGGTTTCCCGGATCGGTTCCGTATTGCACGCGGCTGTCGACATCGAGGTTCGTGCGCCAGCGTACCACCGTGTCGGTCGGCGTGCCCTGCTGCAGGTAGGGTCCGCGCGTGATGTCCGGGATCAACGGCACATCGCTGCCGATCAGTTCCAGGTCGAAGCTGATGTCGGAACTCGTGCCTGAAGTCTGGTGAATCTCGACGGCGATGACGTTCGTGAACCCCTTCAAGGCGTCGGGCCAGAAAAGCGACTCCTCCCAGGCGTCCTCCGCGGCTCCGCCGATCGTTGATGCAGACGGCGTCGTGTAGGTGATCGTGCCTGGCGGCATGTTCGAGCGGCGCAGCTCCGTGCCGTTGAGGTAGACGACCGCGCCGTCGTCCCGCTTGATTCGCAGCACCAATCCGGCGTAGGCGCTGGAGTCCGGCACGAAGAACGAGTGCCGGAAATACGTCGCGATGTACTTGTTGTCCGGGTCCGGTCCGTAGCCGACCACGGTGGCTTCGTCTCCGTCGCCATAGCCAAGCTGAGCCGGCCCGGATGCCCACGTCGAGTCGTCAAAGGTCCTTGCGGGTCCGGTCCAGGCGGTGCCTTGATCCGAGCCGTCGTCGAGGTACCTCCATGTCGAACCCGATGCGACCAATGTCGTCTCCGCGCCCCGCGACGGTGAGGTACGCCATCCGGAAGCGCCGAACAGGAGGCCGAGGATCATCCAACCGCCGAGGCGCTCGAGGAGTGAACGGTCTACCGACCTGTCGGTCATGGCTTCTTCTCCGGTTCGACAAGGGTTCGCAGCCTGGTTTCAAGTTCCCGTGTTGCCCTCGCCCTGCGGCGGTGCGCCGAAACCGACTGGAGCAACGTGAGGGCGTGCGTGTAGGCGGCCCGCGCCTCTTCGTGGCGTCCGGCCTGTTCGAGGATGTCGCCTCGGCGGGTGAGCCACTTCTCCTTGCGGGGTGACTGCGTGATGATCGCGTCCAGCCGGGCCAGGGCGCCGTCGCAGTCCTTCCGGGCGAGCTCCAACTCGATCGCGTACAGTTCGAAGGTGACGAGCGGACCGAGTCGCTTGATGCCTTCATCAAGCCCTCGCAAGGCTTCGTCGAGGTGATCGGGCCCCTCGCCGGCCAAAGCCCGGGCACGTCGGAGGTAGTACTCGGGTAGCGGCTTGCGCTTCTCGCCGATCGCGGCAAGGGCGTGCGTGTAGTCGCGGGCGGCCGCGATGCCGTCGCCCAACTCCGCCAGAGCCCGGGCGCGGGTCACGAGCCCGCTGACGTGGTCGGGCTGCTCGGCCAGGAAACGGTCGAGGGAAATCCTCGCCGACCGCGGCCAGCCCGCCTCCAGCAGCATGCGGCCGAGGCACAGTTGCACCGCCGACAGCTCAGGGTCGAGGTTCGCGGCGTGCGTGTAGTCCGCCAGGGCCGCGCTCCACGCTCGGTCCACGCGGTGCAGCTCGCCGCGACGCAGAAGCAGCGTCGCGTCCTCCGGGTTCTGTTCGATCCGCTTCGTGATGGCGGCGATCTGCTCAGGGATCGGTCCATGACCGGCCGCCGAAGCGACGACGACTGCGCATGCGAACAGCGCAACCACACACGGGCGGATCGGACAGTGTGGGCTCAAGCGCAGTGTCTTCATGGCTCTTGCGTACCGACGTACGGTCAGGGCTTCGGTTAAGGATCGGCGACTGTCGGCGTCGGCAGTCTCGAGGGCGGGCAGTACCGCCTTCCTCCCCCGTCGCCGTCAGAGTGGCCCGTACCCTCCGAGGATAGCGGTGAGGGCGTTCGGATGCAAAGAGGGCGGGGTCCCGTCTCGGACTCCGCGTGGACGGACGCTCCGGTGGGCTGCCCGGGTCACGGCTGAGTCCGCTCGCGGCTGCAGACTGCTCCAAGCGTTCGACGCGGCTACTCGATCTTGCTCCCGACCTTGCCGCCAACGTCCCCGTTGGTGTCACTGAAGTCGGCGATGAAACGTTGTCCGTCCTCCGAGAACGTCAGCACGACATCGGCCTGGTACTCCGTCCCGTTCTTGGCGACCATCAGGATGTCGAGCACGTTGCCGGCAAGATCGGCCTGCCCGGTCAGATCGCGGAGGTTCGGCGGCAGGAAGTACTCCACGCCGTCGACCGTGACGGTGTCTCGGCTCTGAGACAGAGTGATCGTGCCCTCGTCGATCGTCTCGAACGTTCCCCACCGCCACGTGCCGGCCACGTTGACCGTTGCATTGGGGTTTGCCGGGATCGTGTCGTTGATCTCGGTGCTGAGCGTCACGCATCCCGTTACTGTTGCCAATACCGCACCGCATGCGGCGAAGCGCATCACGCGTCCGCACATATTCTGGTATCTCCGAAGCTACGAATTATCCGGCCCGCTCGAACTGCGGGGGAGGATACGCGACGGTGACTGCGAATGGAAGAGGAGAGATCCGTCCCCCACCCTTCGCATACTGCCGCGAAGGATGGGGCACCCGCGCGCGTCGCCGCGAGGAGTGCGGTACGCGCCCTACGACGGCTTCTTCTCGAAGTCGCTGACCGACTTGTCGAAGTTCTCGACGTCTTCGTTCTTAAGCAGCAGAACGCGTTTCGTGCCTTTGACGGTTGCGTAGCGCTGCGGCTCCGACGAGCCCGTGGTCTTGACCTCGGTGCCGCTGATCAGAATCGAGACGGGCTCGCCGTCGTCACGGGTGACGGTCACCGTGTACTCCGGCTTGTCGAGCTGATACACCTTCAGGTCGGCGGCGGCGTAATCGGCGAATCGGACGGCCTGGAGGCCGGTGACCTTGCTCAGCAGCTCCGTGACCTTGCTCTCATCGATGGTCACGTCGGGGTCGGTCACGTAGGCCCACTTGTCGTCCTGTTTGCCGAACTTGTGGCTGCGGTCGGTCTGGCCACCGCGAACGATCTCCAGGCCGGTCACCTGTGAGGTCTCGATCTTCGCCACCGTGCGGTCGAGCACTTCCGCGATCACGTGGTCATGGACCGCCGAGTCGATCTCGTAGACCAGATCGGAGCCGGTGTAGCGGGCGTAGGTCTTGTCGTCCTTCTTCGTGACCGCGAGATCGTACACCTTTCGCACCGGCTTCGGGGGCTCGGCCGGTTGGCTTGCCGCCACCGCGGGCTTCGTCGTGGTCGGTTGGCTGGCCGCGACTTGCGTCGACGGCTGCGTCGTCGCCGGCTTTGACGCCGGCCGGGGGGGCTTCGACTCGACGGTTACCTTCACGCGGACATCCGGGTCCTTCAGGCCGTAGGCGGAACCGTCTCCTTGCTCGACGACGGCTTTGGCCCGCAGGCTGCTCAGGTCGGCCAGCATATCGCGGACCGCCTGGCGTTCGGTGTCTGCCTTGATGGGGCTCGTCAGCGACCACTTGGCTCCGTTTTCCTTTTCCAGGACCAACTCGGTGCGTCCGCCGGTCGCGGTGGAGCGACGGGACAGCTCGATCCGTTTGGCGCCGGAGCGAGCGAATCGGAAGATCTTGCGATCCCGGTAGGCCACCGGTGTCCGCAGCAGTTTCTCGACCGTCTCGGCTCGCACGACGCCGATGGACCCGCTCGCCCCGCGGCGCACGTAGGCCATCGTCTTGCTCTTGCTCTCACCGCCCACGGTAATCGTCTCGGGGTCCGTCTGTCCGGGAATGGTCAGCGTGAGCACCGCGCGCGGCTTATCCAAGCCGAACTCGGCCTCGCTGCCGCCGCCCATCTCACGGTACCGGGTCGCTTTGAGATCCACTACCGCTTTGAGCAGCCCGTCCACGGCGGCAATGTCGGCGCCGCCTTCGGACATCTGCCACTTGTTCCCCTCTTTGGTCAGCGCGGTCTTCTTGCCGGCGACCGCGAGCTCGACCTTGGTGGCCGTTCGGGCCGCCGCCCGCGTGATCTTCAGTTCCCGCCACTCGTTGGGCTTGGGTACGAACTTCTCGAAGTCTGTCTTGTTGACGGTGACCACGAACGGCTGGTCAACCAGCTTCGCGTAGACCTTTTTCTCTTCCAGGTCCGCGAACGCACCGAACGCCGCGCCGAACGTCTTCCGCTCGATCTTCGGCTCCTTCTCCTCGTCGGCGTCTTCCTCGTCGTCCGACTCTTCGTCTTCAGCGTCCTCTTCTTCGTCGTCCGACTTGATTTCCTTCGCGGTCGTCACCACGACGCTGAGCCGCGGCGCGTCCAGGCCGTAGGCCTTCAGATCCGTGGGCTTGTCGTCTACGAACTCGTCCGCGCGAAGCCAGTTGAGGCTGTCGGCGATGGACTTGATCTTGCTGTTGTCCCCGTAGCCGGCGAACGGTTCGGAGAACACCCAATCCTTCTTGTCGTCCCGGGTGATGCTGTACTTCTTGCCTTCGTGGACGACCTGGATCTCGCTCGCATCGGCCGTGGTCAGCTCGACCAAGTCCTTGTCGCGGTACTCATCGAGCTTCTTCTTGAGGTCGTCATCGAACTTGGCGTCGACGACATAGACCGATTTCGCGTCCTTGATCCGAACGAACGTCTTCTCGCTCGCGACGGACTTGCCGACCTCGACCGTGTGGGCCGTCCCGTCGGCGGCGGTGATGGTGATCGTGGCCCGGGGCGGGTTCAGCCCCGCCGTCTCGTCGGTGATCCCGTCATCCTTCTGCCGGTACTTCAGATCGCGGACCTTGTTGGCCAGAGAGTTGACCGGGTAGTCGACCGCCTTGGCCGCGAACGGCTCGGCCATCTGCCACTTGTCGTACTCGTCGGGCTTGTCCTCTTTCTTGGCCCTCTCGAACACCACCGTGTCTTTCTCAGGGCGATCGAGAACCATCTTGACGATGGTGACGGAGGTATCGTCCGTCTCGGACTTGAACTCGAGGAGCTTTCGCGTGACCTCGGGCTCGACCGACGCGGCCCCTTTCTCCGGTGCGTCCGGGCTCCACAGCAGGAAGCCCCCGACACCCACCAAGACAAGGATCAACAACGCAAATGTGGTCCTGAAATTCATCGCTTCATCTCAGTAGGGTCCGCCGTGCGGACCAAACGGTTGTGATACTAGCGCCGTCGTACGAACCAGGCACCGAGCCCGGCGAGCAGGGCCATGGCCGGCCAGCCTGCCCATGCGAACCACCGCCAGGCGGTCAGCGAGCCACCATCCCCGATCTCCAGCCGGGCCTCGGCGAACTCGGTCACCGCCCCCAGCCCGATCTGCTCTTCGTTGCCGTTCAGCCATTGAATGCAGTTCGCGAAGAACGGCTCGTTGGCCGGATTCGCCTTCTGCAGGGCGATGCCCCCCGCCCCCATCGACATCGACATCTGCCCGGCTATGCCGTCCAGGACGAAACCTTCGCTGGAGACGACCACGATTCGCTGGTCGCCTTTGGTTGCCGCCGTGGCGATCGGGAACGGCCCGGCCACATCGGTTTCACCGGGACCGCTGCTGAATCGCTGCTTCTGCAACTCCTGCTGCAAGCCCATCATGTCCGTTTCGCCCCACACGTCGTCGCTGCCTTCGACAATGACAAGATCCATCAACTGGACGCCTTCCGGAACCGTCTCGATCCGTTCGAGCGGGGCTGCGTTCGGGAAGGTACCGGGTTGCGTGCGGATCGATTCGGTGATCACGTGCTCGCCGAACGCCCATTCCCGCGTGCTGAACGGGGCACGGAATCCCCACTTGCCCGGCTCGAAGTTGAACGCGGTGAGCACCACCACGTCACTTCGCATGCTGATCCCCCAGGTGTCCTTGAGGTAGTTGGCGTACTCATAGGGCCTGGGAATGGGAATCATCCCCTGCGGCTGGGCGTAGCCGCCGAGGAACATCGCCCGTCCGTTCTCGCCGATCGCGGACAGGATGGCTTGCCGGGACGCTTCGTCGAACTGCCCCTGGGGCATCGGCGGCCGGCCCGGCATCTGTTGCGGCGGCGGCTCGGGCCGCACCACGACGTACACGATGCCGGTCGGCTCGGGATCGATCTTCGGCTTCTCTTTGCTGGTCTTCAGATCCCACTCTTCCACCGTGTAGTTCAGGCGTTCGAGCGACTTCTTCAGATTGGCGTAGCGCGGCTGCTGCGGCCGGGGCTGCATCGGGTTGAACCCGGCGGCGGTGAACAACGAGGTCCCGCCGAACCGGGCGAATACCACCGCCGGCTTCTCCGTTGCCGTCATCTGCAGGATCGCCGAGGTGACCTGGGCCTCGCCTGCGAAGTAGTGGTCCCCGAACTTCTTCACAGTGTTGAAACCGCCACCTTGCTCCTTCACCGGCCACACGTCGTTGAACGTCAGGACGCGCGCATTCGCCTCGGTTTCGACCACGATCGTGTTGCTCTGGCTCAGTTGGCGGCCGAACTCACTCAGCTTGAGCGTAGGCAGATCGCTGCCCTTGGCCTCCAACTCGGTCAGGATGGCCATCGCTTCCTTGTATCGCTCCGCAGCGCTGCGGAGGAACTCCACGGTATCGGCGGCCAGCCCATCTGCCTCGGCGAGCTTGGGGCCCTTTTCCTGAATCTGGCCGAGAAGGTTCTTGGCCCCGCCCATCCCCGCGATCTGGTCCTTGATCGCATTTGCGGCCTCGGTGTACTGAGGAATCTCCGCGTCCAGCGCCAGTTGGATCTCCTCAACAAGCTCGGCTCCCTGGCGCGCGAGCCCCTGAAAGGCATGTTGGATGACCGAGCCGTTCGGATCCTGGGCGAAAGCCGGGTCGGTCTGCGCCAAGTTGCTGACCGCTTCCGCCTCCGCCTCGAGCAGGTCCTGGACCTTGCGGTACTCGGCCTTGAAGTACGCGATCAGTTCCACGTGCTTGCTGGCCTCTTCCGTGAACTCGGGTTTCTTGCCCAGGCGCTGCAGCAGCTCGTTGCGCTCGTTGTGGTCTTTCCACGGATTGATCGACGCGGTCTCGATCTTTGAGCGGTTCGCACCCTGGTACAGGGCGAAGAGATCCTCGACTGCCTGGAGGAACTTCTGGTTCTCTTCGTCCATGTCCGTGGTATGGTAGAGGCTGGTCAGTGTCACCGACGTCTCCAGCCCGCCGACCAGGTCCTTGGTTCCGTCGCGCAGGCTGTTCACGCTGGCCGACGTCATGTCCATCCGTGCCTGCGACGCGTACTTGAACCCGAACCACTGCACGAAGCAGAACAAGACCGCCGCCAGCAGAATCATGACCGCGACGTTCGTGCCCACCATCCAGTGGCGGGCGCGAAAGCTCATCGCCGGCTCGGTCGAACCGGACGGGTCTTGCGTTGTCTGTGCGTTGTCTACCGCCATCGCTTCGACTCCAGCACCTTCACCGAAAGGAACAAAAAGAAGACGATGCCGCTCAGGAAGAACAGCAGGTGATTCAAGTCGATCAGCCCGCGAGCGAAGTCGTCATAGTGGGACTGGATCCACGCGTGCTGCACGATCGCCCGGGCCGCACCCGTGAGTTGCGGAGCCACGAGCATCGGCAGGTACATGAAGAAGCCCAGCAGGACCAGGCTCGCCAGAGCGGCGATCACTTGATTCCGCGTGCACGTGCTGAAGAACAGGCCCACGGCCAGGTACAGCGAGCCGAGCAGCAGCAGTCCGAAGTACCCGGTTAGCGTAGCCCCCACGTCGGTTCCGCTCGTGCTGTACAGGGCGATCATGATCCAGTGCACGACCGTGGTCGCCAGCATCGCCACGTAGAAGACCAGTACGCCGAAGAACTTGCCGAGGATCACTTCCACATCAGTGACCGGCGCCGTCATCAGCGACTCGATTGTGCCGCTGCGCAACTCCTCGCTCATGAGTCGCATGGTCACGACGGGCAGGGCGAAGAACACGATCAAGGGAACGATCCACTCGAACAGTTGCCGCAGGGAAGCCGGTCCGCCGGGCTCGAACACGCGGGTTCCGAAGAAGAACCCCGACAAGGCCAGGAACAATGCCAGCACCACGTAGGCAATCGGGGAGAAGAAATACGTGGCCAGCTCACGTTGGGCCAGGGTGACGATGTTTCTCATGCGCTCACCTCCTCGTTCTGCCGGGCCGCCTGTTGCTGAGCCGTGATCTGCACGAAGAAGTCCTCCAGGCTCGCCACCTCGCGCCGCATCTCTCGCAACGCCCAACCCTTCTCCTTGGTCATGGCGAACACGTCTTCCCGCACGTCGCGTTTGGCGTCGGCGTCGATCATCAGGCGGTTCCAGCCGTCGCGAAGCGACAGGTCGACGTTCGTGACCCCGGCGAGGTTGGCCACGCCGTTCCTCACGTCGTCCTTCGGGCCGCGAATTTCCGCGATGAGCCGTGACGCCGTGGTCAGCTTCTCCCGCAACCGGGTCGGCGTGTCGCTGGCCACGATCTTGCCGCGGGCGATGATGATGACCCGGTCGCACGTCTGCTCGACTTCGGGCAGGATGTGGGACGACAGCATGATCGTGTGTTGCTTGCCGAGGTCGCGAATCAAGGAACGAGTTTCGCGAATCTGCGTGGGGTCGAGGCCGATGGTCGGCTCGTCGAGAATCACGACCGGCGGCTCGTGCATGATCGCCTCGGCCAGCCCCACCCGCTGGCGAAACCCCTTCGAGAGCTGCCCGATGGGGCGGTCGATCACATCGCTGAGCCACACGCGGTTCACGACGCGCTTGATCATCGCCGGCCGCTCCGTGGAGGGGACCCCGCGGAGCTTCGCCCGGAAGTCCAGGTACTCCCGGACTCGCATTTCCGAGTACAGCGGAGTGGACTCGGGCAGGTACCCGATCTGCTCCCGCACCTGCATCGAGTGCGTGAACACGTCGTGGCCGGCCACCGCGGCGAAACCACTGGTGGCCGGCTGGTAGCAGGTGAGGACGCGGATCGTGGTGCTCTTGCCCGCGCCGTTGGGGCCCAGGAAACCGACGATCTCGCCCTTGGGCACGTGGAACGAGATGTTGTCCACGGCCACGAGCGATCCGTAGCACTTGGTCAGATTCTTGACCCGTATCATGGTCTCATCTCAGCCTTCTCGCACGTACGCGTGTTGTATGGGTTGTGCAGCATTGCCTCCCAGACCAGGAGGCCGCTCTCTAGTTGCGCGTGTTGCGGCGGCCCACGTCACCGCCTCCTCGCTGCAAATCCCGGGTGAGCATCCTACGTCACACCCTGCCCTGTGGTTCGCCGCCGGACCAGCCGACGGGAAACCCAGTTCTTTAGCAACTCCGCCAACCCGTGTCAAGCACCCACGCCGTGCATCCGAGCGTCGGGTGCGTGACAGGATCGGCAGTCCGGAATCCGAGCCTCGAACGCGAGCGCCGGGGCCTGGACGCTTGCGCTCGGAGCTCGGATTCGTGGGGGTGCCCCATTCTGCCCTGGTTGTTGGCGACGGGTGGGGGGGCTGAATCCCCCGGTTGCGAGCCGTAACTGATTCACAGTCAATGGATTGCACGCACGACTGCCGGAGCCGACGGTCGGACCGGCCGGGGTGGAGCCGGGCCCGATGCACGCCCCGACTTGACGTGCCGACCTTGACCGGCGATGAAACCCGCGGACCGCGCCGCACGCGTGCGTCGGCGTCGCGTCCCGCAGGAGGTCCACCGGACGCCCTGTGCCGTCAGGTTCGACCCGTGATCGATGCGACCCTCCAATCCGTCATCACCACACCGGCCGCTATGGCGGCGGCCCAGTCTGGCGTGCTCGTCCTGGCCCGCGTGTTGCCCATCGTGATGCAGGTGCCGATCTTCGGGAGCCCGTGGGTCCCGGTGCCGGTGCGTCTGGCGGTCGGGGTCGTCCTCTCCGCGGCGCTGGTTCCGGTCGTGACGATTGGCCAGGGCAGCCCCGCCGGTGCGGCCGTCTTCGTCGTGTTGCTGACCCGGGACCTGCTCGTGGGTTTCACGCTCGGGTTCGCCGCGTCGCTCGTGTTCCGGGCCGCCGAGTCGGCAGGTGCTCTGGTCGACGTGACGCGCGGGGCGACGCTGGCCCGCGTCGTCGCTCCGGCCGGCCCGGCGTGGACGGCCCCCACCGGTCGGTTCTTCGGGCTGCTGGCCGTCGTCCTCTTCTTCGTGATCGGCGGGCACCAACTCCTGCTGGCCGCGGTCGCCGACAGCTTTCGTCTGCTGCCCCTCATGCAACCGGTCGGCCGGGCGCTGGCCGACACGTCGGCGCGCGAGATGCTCATCACGCTCAGCGCCTCGGTCTTCGTCCTTGCCGTGCAACTGGCCGCGCCGGCCGTCGTGGTCGCGCTGCTCGTCGACCTGGCCACCGGCATCTTCAGCCGCATGGTCCTGCCGGTGAACGCCTTCTTCCTCGGCCTGACGCTCAGAGGCACGCTCGCCGTCGCCGCGACCTTCGTCGCCATGGGCATCATCGCCATCGTCTTCCGCGGCCAGTTCGCCGACATGCTCACCGCGATCGCCAATCTCACGCGGACCTTCGCGCCCGGCGCGTAGTTGCCGCATGCGGCAGGCCGGAGTCCGGGCGGCCCCATGCCCAGGGAAAGCCTAGACCGAGCCGATCCAATCCTGAAATGGTGCTTCGTCTACATTGCGGCCGCTGAGGACGATGACAACATCGCCGTCGCCGTCGAGATTGATCTTGCCCGATAGCAGCGATGCCGTCGTGATTGCGCCGGACGGCTCAGTCCGCAAACCGTGATTCTCGTAGAGCCATTTCATGGCTTGCTGCGTGGCGCGATCCGGCGTGGCAACGGCCTCTGTGACATGCTTCCGCAGGATCGGCCAGTTATGCTCCCCCACATCGTAGGAAAGCAAACCGTCGCAGATGCTGGCGGGCCGCTCGATTCGCACGCGCGTGGCCGCGTCCAGCGATTGACGAAAGTCGTCGGCGCCGTCCGGCTCGACACCGATGATCTTCGACGCTGGAAACCCATCCGCAATAGCCAAGGCATGGCCCGCCATGAGCCCGCCCCCGCTGACCTGGCAGAAGAAGTGCGAGACGCTACGACCTTCTTGTCGCAACTGTTCGACAATCTCCAGTCCGCCGACTCCGTTGCCGGCAATGACATCGGCATCGTCGTAAGGCGAGGCTTGAACGGCTTTCTCAACCTCCGCAATCTCGAGCGTCAGCCGGTCGCGGTCTCCCGTTTCGTGATCTCTTGATGCATCATACGTGCGAATCTCCGCGCCAAGCGAACGCGTGATGTTGAACTTCACCCGCGCTGCCGTTTCGGGCATCATGACGATCACGCGTTTCTCGAACTTCATGCCGGCGAAAGCGATCCCTGACGCGAAGTTCCCGGAAGAATGAGCGGCAACCGGGTGGTTGCCGATGCGCTCGAGATTCTGCGACATCCAGTTGAGTGCGCCGAGAAGCTTGAACGAACCCACTGGCGTCCAGCCGTAGTCCTTGATCCACACGTGGCGACTGCTCGGCAACCCGAGTTCCTTCTCCAGCCGATACGAGCGAATCAACGGCGCCGGCGAAATGTGCTCGTGGACGACATTCGCCGCCGCTTCGACATCCTTGATTGTTGTGACTCTGACGGACACGGATGCGTCTCCTACACTCACGGGAAGCCTAATGGGTGACCCCAGGCTCTTGCTTGTCTATCGGAACCAAGGTTCTCTCTTGTATTTGTATACGATCCAAGGGTTCACGGCTGGGTCATGTGTTGCCAGGACCGTTGCCGGCAAGCCTTCGGGATCCACGAACCCGACACTGAAGCCCCAGCCGTTGAGGCCCTTCACGACCTTCAGAATGAGTTCGTTTTGGCCCGGCCGGAGCGTCACCGGCACGCGACATTCGCCCTCAACGTATCCGCGAACCCCAAGCCAGTCCCCCACAACTCGGTCATTCAGCCACACCCGCGCCCCGCCGTCGCTTCCGATCAGGAGGCGAATGTCCTGCCGTGCTTTCGACCAAACGTATGTTCGTGCGTATGCAACCGCGCCTCCGGGTCTCTGCGAGACGGCAGCCAGGTGGTGCGAAAAGTCAACGCCATTGGTGTGAAGAGCGACGAACCCACCCCAGCGAAGCGTCGATAGGTGCTCGCCATGGTCCCCACCCCGGTGCGGGTCGACGGGGAAGGGCCCCGCCAGCGACCACGCGGGTCTGTACCACACGTAATGACTCAGCTTGTCGAGGATTCCGTCGGGCACGGCATCGTGGGCGCGGGCCTGAGGGATCGCTTCCAGAATCTCCGTCAAACGTGCCGTTTGGGGGCAGCCATGCCAGCGGATCTCCCGAAGCGTGAGTTGAATGATTGCCGCCGCGTTGTTCAGTCGCTCCGGACGCCAGAGTTTGACGAGCGACATTCGTGCCGACTTGCACCATTCGTCCCCTTCGACCAGCCTCGCTTGAAAGGTACGTCTTGCCTGCGCGAGCAGAGATTCCGCCTCGATATAGCCCGCGGGGTCGGTACCATCTACCAGCAACGATCCGAGGTCGAGCATCGCCTTCGCGGTCCAGACGTGATCCTTACCGAGCACCCTCCGATAGCCCGCGACGGTCTGTCGGAGGTGTTCTTCGGCCTCATCGTGCGCGCCAGTCTCGACCCGTTCGGTCGCCCGGCGGTGCAGTGCTCCGACGGTCTCGACGGATTCCGGCGTATCCTGTTGCCGGTCCGCGCGCCACAGCGTGACCGTTCCGTCCCGTCCACCTGCGGCCAACGTGCGGCCGTCCGGTGAGAAGGCGAGAGAGCCGATGGCACCGGAGCGGGCGACGAGAACGAGCCGCTCCTTGTCCGTGGCCAAGTCCCAAAGGGTCACCGAGTTGCCGTCGCCTGCGACGGCCAGAACTCTGCCGCCCGGCGAGAACGCCAATCCGTGAACCCACGCATCGTATCGAATGTGCGACCGTACCTGCCCGTTGTCGGCATCCCACAGAAGCACAAGCCTGTCGCTGCCGGAGGCGGCGATCTTTCCGTCAGGTGAGAAGGCAATGCAGTACACCCTGCGCTCATGCTTCACCAACCGTCCGACAAGCTCCGGAGACTTCACCTCAAGCTGTACGATCCCACCCCAGAGCCGACTGACGGTAACGAGGCTCTCATCGCCCGGAGACCACGCCATGCACGTCAGCCCTTCCAACCACCCACGCTGAGGTTCAATTGCGGCGGCGAACTCCTCGCGCTCGCGTCGCGTCTCGGTGTCCCACACCCTAACAGCCCGTTGAAAAATTCCTTGACATAGACAGGATAGGTAGTACAATAAGT
>CAYMME010000057.1:21453-25020 GCA_964391465.1 uncultured Planctomycetales bacterium | reverse complement strand
TAAAAAGACTTACGGGCGTGCCTTGCTTGACTTAATGGCATTCGTGTCAGGATGATTTTTCGCGCATCGACGGGTCGGTGCAGGAATTCATCCTGACACCTTTTTCTTCACGACCGCATGGCCGCGTCCGCGATTCCCTCGGCGGGCGGCTTGCCGGCCAGGACGTTCTCGTAGAATCGATGGTATTGGTCGGCACTTCGGCGCATGGAGAAGACCTCGAACGCCTGACCGCGGGCGGCCTCGGCCAGGCGCCGGGTAAGATCCCGATCCTCCAGCGCGGCGCGGATGCGCATGGCCAGCGCGATCGGCAGGCCGGGCTTGCACAGCAGGCCGTTACTGCGGTCGGCGATTAGCTCCGTCACCGCGGGGACGGCCGACCCGACGATGGGCACGCCGGCGGCCATCGCCCACGCCAGCGGTGTCGTCGGCGCATCGTCCACCGCCGGCACCACGACGACGTCGGCCACGGCCAGAAGCGACTCGAACGGCTGTCGCCGCTCGGGGAACAGGTACAGTTGTTCGATGCCGAGCTGGGCCGCGAACCGCCGCAAACGCTGCTGCTCGTCCGACACGCCGGGCACGACGAACCGCAGGCCGTCGAAGAGGTGCCGCAAGATCGCCGCCGCCCATGCCCCGTGAAAGTGCCCGCCCGCCTCGGTTGGCGTCGGCAGCGTCAGCAGAACCGGCACGTCATCGGGAATCGACAGTGCGGCCCGCGTGACCAGACGTTTGGCTTCGGCGACGGCATGGAAGTCGACGCCGGGGCGGATGACCGCACAGTTGTCGGGCTTGACCCCCGCCTCGATCGCACGTCGCCGCACGATACCCGCCGGACAGGCGATCGGAGGCACGCCGCCCGACCCGACGGCCTGAAACCACCGCGACCAGCGCCCGCCGCTCGGCGGTGTCGTGAGCGTCGCGACCAGGGGAGCAAGCCCCGCCAGCGCCCCGGCCGCGGTAGTCGCCGCGTCGAGTTCCCACGCGTGGATCAGGTCTGCCGTCCGGCTCGCGACGAACCGGCGGAGTCGCGGCCCGACCGACAGGTCGAACCGGAATCGACGCGGGATCACGTGCACATCCAGCCCGTCGTCGGCGTCGCCGGCCACGCGGCGCTCGAGTGCACCGTCAAGCGACACGAACGTGTGACGGACGCGGTTCTCCGGCAGCCGCAGCACGAGTTGATGCGCGGCCGCAACCGCCTCATCCGGCGTGTCGGGGCCAAACAGATGAACGACTTGAATCATTCCGGGACCATGTCAGGCATCGCCGCACGACCGAGCCGCCGGAAACACGACCGAGAGGCCCCGACGTGCGCCGGGATAAGGAAGCGTGAATGCCGGTGAGGCCGACACCCGCATGCCCTCCCGCCAACTCCTACTCATCGTGCATCCTGATCTGGTGGTGGTAGAACAGCTTGGCCACCTGATCCGCAACTGCCTCGGTCAGCAGTCGCGCGCGAGCCTCCGGCGTGCTCGCCGCCCGCGCATCGTGGACGTTTATGCTCGTCTCGACCATCTTTCCCGGACTTCCGGTCCGTCCGCTCGGCCACAGCCTCACGTCTTTCCTGTCGGTCGCCTTCGCGTACAACACGCGCACGTCGGTCGTACACGACGGGCCCGCAATCAACTCGGTCTCTCCGTCCGCCGCCTGCTGAGCCGGCGTCACGTCCAACTTCAGGAAGAGCACCTGCTCAGCCCCCAGCCGCTTGCCGACTCGATCCGCGGCGAGCGACTCGAACTTCGGCTCGACGCGACGCAACTCGACAATGCGTCGCATCGGAATCACTTGCTCGTTGACCTTGTGCTCGGCGAACTGCCGGGTCAGGGCATCGACAAGCATGTCGTTGGCATCGGGCGGAACCCGATCCGCGGCCGACCCGATCACATCCACCAGAATCAGCAACGGCTCCTGGGTGAGGGTATACTCGGCCTCGACGTCGATCGACGGGTTGCCGAACGTCGCCCACAGCGCGCCGAACTTGGGGCCGCACGCCGCCACGGACAACAACAGCGCCGTGGCGAGCGCTCCGAGCCGAACGATCTCCGTCATGCCTCGCCTTGCACCGCCCACGCTAGAGTTCCGCCTCGTGCTCATAGAACCGTTGAGCAACCGCGGCCCCGAGTTCCTCGCACGTCGCCCGACGGACTTCGGTCGGGTGCGTCTGGTTCACGGCGATCGGGCCTTCCTTGGGAACAACCACCTTGACCGGGGTCAGCTCAAAACGGTTCGGCTCCCCCTCGTCGACGGTCAGGTCGTAGACCACGACCGAGGACTCGATGCGCCCGCGATAGAGCTGCGGTGCCGAGGGGTCGCGGACGGAGAAACGTGTCAGCTCGGCGTAGACAACGAAATCCGCCTTGAACTTCTTGCCCACCGCAACCGGATCAGTGGCCGCGCTGTAGCTCGACTCGAGATAATCCTCAACGCGGGCGGGATCGACGAAGTCCGTCTCCTCGAGATGCGGAGCGAGATGGGCCCGAATGTGGTTGGCCGCGTCGTACCGCGCGTAGGGATAGTCCAGCAAGGCTCCGGGCTCGACCCAGGCCAGCACCACGACCTTGTGACCCGGCAGCCGGCTGAACTCGGCCGCGACCTTCTTCGTCGGCTGCGGCTTGAGTTGGGACAGCGCGATCATCGCGGATCGGCACGAGAGCTGGGTCGCCGCTGCCAATGCCCCGGCCAACAACAAGTAACGATGGTTCATGACAGAGTGTCCTGACATTCCTCGAGCCAGCTTCATTGACCATACGGAGCCAGCGGTGCGGTTGCGTTCAGATGGAAGACGATGCGCAACGCCCATCCGGCCAACAGCAGCGCAAAGGCCGCAAACACGACGCGTGTCGGAGCCACGCGATACCAGTTGACTGTCCACACCGAGCCTCGCACCAGCACGACCAAGGCCCCGACGCCTGCCACGGCCGTGGTCACCGCGAGCAGAAACCCCGCCGGCTGGGCAAAGAACGCTCGCAACCATTGCCCGCGAACGGTGTGGGCGAACGCGGTGGTCATTCCGCAAGTCGGACACGGCAATCCGGTCAGCGTCAGCATGCTGCACGGCGGCAGGCCGAGCTGCGTATGCGTGCCGTCACCGGCTCCGGCGGGTTCGAGCCATGCGGCGGTGCCGAGCAGCGCGGCGCATCCGACGAAGCAGACCGCAGCGATCAATCGGGCCCGCACCGGGTCGGCCACCCGCACGCGATACACCAGCGGCCCCAGACGGTGCCCGATCGCCGGCCTCGCGGCGGGCGCGGCGCACTGCGACGCATTCATGTCCTGGTCGACGATGGGATTCATCGGCTCGACTGCAGGCAGCTCCGTCGTCCGGCACTCCGTTCTGCAGCGATTGGTACGGGATGATGCCGCGCCGTCCGGGCGGAATCGCTGCCTGGCCGGTGCCGCGACCGGCCAGCATCGTAGCCCGGCCCGCAAGCCGGTTCAAGGCGACGGATGGGCAGCGGTGCCGCCCTGAGGATATCACCGCAGCACCGTCGTGTAGCGGCCAGCGCCACGCAGGCCCCACCGCCCGCCCCCCCCCCCGCCGCAACAATGCGCCCCACACCCCAGACC
>CAYMME010000057.1:0-21443 GCA_964391465.1 uncultured Planctomycetales bacterium | reverse complement strand
GGCGGCGCGCCCCCGCCCCCGCCCGCGCGGGGGGCGGCGCGCCCCCCCCCCCCCCCCCCCCCCCGGCCGGCGGGGGCGCCGGCCGCTACATTGCGCCACTCACGCCTGACCTGACCGCGACCTCGTCATCAGCGGATCCGGCGAATGAACGTCAGACCGTCCGCCGCGAGTCGAGCAGGATGCAGATCGGCCCGTCGTTGACGGCCTCTACGTCCATGTGGGCCCGAAAGACGCCACGGGCCACCGTGAGCCCCGCATCGGCAAGACCATCGCATACTACGCCGAACAGCGTTTCCGCCAGTTCCGGCTCGGCGGCACCGTCGAACGCCGGGCGCCGACCCTTGCGAGCGTCGGCCTGCACTGTGAACGCGGGCACCACCAGCACCGCCCCACCGGAATCGGTGACCGACCGGTTCATCTTGCCCGCGTCATCGGGAAACACCCGCAGAGCCGAGACCTTGTCGACGATGTAGCGCACATCCGCGTCGCCGTCCGCCCGCGCAACCCCCAGGTAGACCAGCAACCCACACCCGATTGCGCCGCGTTCGACGTCCGCAACCGACACCCTCGCCCGCGCGACACGCTCAACCACGGCTCGCATGTGACTCCCTCGACGAATGCTCCCGTGTGGCGCCGGGTCACCACGCTCCGGGGCCGGGGAGTATCCCCATCCGCACAGCGGCAAACAGCCCGCCCGTCGTCACGCCGACGACCATCAGACCGATCAGCGATCGCTTCTGGGTGAAGACCGCGCCGATCATCAAGGCACCGGTGAGGGCGATGATCCCCGCCAACCCGGCCACCCAACGGCCTGGGGTGTCGTCACTGGTGGATGCGACGATCGCTCGCGGCCAGGTGCTCATCTGGATGGCGACGAGCAGTCCGAACACGCCGCTGAAGAAGCCGGCACGATGGGCCACCGGAATCAGTCGTCCGGCCGTCGTCCACGGACGCCCGTCGAGACGCTGCTGATCCCACACGAGGGCCAGCCAGTACCAGTGGAAGGTCATCCAGGCCAGCCCGAACAGAGCAACATTGAGCTGCACCGGTAACGTGGTCGCAAGTTCCTGATCCGCACCGCCCGCAAACCACGGCATCGGAACAGCTAGGATCGCAACCGTCGTCAGGGCTACACCCAGCCGGGCCAGGTTCGGACTCCACTCACGGTGGTTCAGCGCAAGCGCAGCCGCCGCCGCGACCGCCGCGCACGGTGCGGTCAGCCACGAAGTGAGCGTCGCGCAGCCAAGCAAGAGCACAGCCAACGCCGCCACGACGGCCGCCCCTCGGAAGGCGGGCCAATCCGGATACCCTTCAGCCAAGCGCGACAGGCGGTCCGGCCAGGCGCGAACGCGACGGTGCTGTCGGATCGCGCCCTGCGCAATCGTGAAGCTGGCGAGCGTCACGGCCAGAACGACCTGAAGGCCGATCAGCACGTCGCGGGCACCCGCCGCAATCGCCAGCACCACCCACCAGCCCGCAAGTATCAGCAGCCAGAACAGGGCGGCCACCAACGATCGGTCGCGGCTGACGGCGAGGAGCCAACACGCGGCAACGGCCGCGAGGCCGCCGGCCTCGAGCAGATTCTCGCTTGCCGGCGCCGCATCTCGCCAAACCGGGCCGCCGCCCAGCAGGCGACTCGAGCGGACGGTCATGTCCAGCGCATCAACGGAGAGCAGCACCGCCGCTGTAAGGCCGCCCACGATGGCGCCGGACTCCACGATTCGGGCTTCCCAATTGCGCCACTTTCGCGCATCGTGCTTGCTCCGGCGGAACATGCTGGGACCGAAGACGCAGAGATAGGTGCACGCGAGACACGCTCCGACCGCGACGCGCCGGACATAGTCCTCCGTCGTCGGCCCCGGCGCCTGCTCGCCGTCCGGTGTGGCTCCCGCGGCGGCCGCGCAGGCAATCACCGTCACCGACCATGCCACGAACCCGGCCCGCGTCGCTCGCACCGGTCAATCCGATAATGTTATGTTGTTATATTCGAGCAACGTGCCCTTGGCTCTCTCGAGATCGATCAGCGACACGTTGTACCGGGCCAGCGCCTCCAGCAACAGCCGGCTCGAGTTGGCAGTTGCAGCGTACGCGCCCAGCTCCCGGTCCACCTGGTCCGGCGACCGATCTTCGGCCCGCGCCTCGATCGCCTCGATTTGCTCCTGATTGGCTCGAAGCGCCTCGACGTTGGCCTCGATCTCGGCGAAGTGGGTCTCGAGGGCACCGGTGGCGTTGAGAACATCGAGGTAGATGCCCTCGATGGTCTCCTGCACCCGCGCCACCGCTTGCGATTCCTCGAGTCGCCGCCGCCGGATCTCCGCCCGAGGGCCTCGGTTGCCCAACGGCCACTCGAACTCCAGACCCACGAACCAGTCCTCGAAGTCGTTTGCGGTGAGTTGGTCGAACGCAAGATCAGAGTTGGCCCCCAGCCCGTTCACGGTGTACCGCAGCGTCACGTCGAACCGCGGCAACGCCTGGTTCTTCGCCAGCCCGAGCAGGATTTTCGCGCTGCTGACGTTCAGCCGGGCGCTGCGCAGCTCCTCGCGGTAGTCCAGGGCCGACTGCACCTCGGCCAGCTCGACCGCGTGCACGTCCCTTCGGTACTGAGTCCGGATGGACTGGCCTTCCTGTGCAATCTCCTCGATGCGCCGGTTGACCTGCTCGGGATCCTTTCGCTTTGAAGGCGTCTCCTCCGTCAGGGAGGCGAGCAGCCCAGCCACTTCCTCCCGCAACCGTCCGACTCGGTTGTTGTGCGCCGCCCGGAGGAGCGGGATCGGGTGCCGGACCACCTGAACTTCCGTCTCCAGCGAGTCGGTCGGGATGATCTCGATTTCCCGGTCGGTAAGCGGGAGGTCGGGATCGTTCAGCAGGGTCCGCAGCGCGTCCTGGGCGCCCCGGACGTTGTCGAGCAACCCCACGAAACGGGAGAGCTGTTCGGCCCGCCGGGACTCGGCCTGCTTGATCTGAACGGCGATCACGTCGAACTTGGACCGCGAGTCCAGAATGTCGAGCAGGCGCTCGGTGTTGCGAAGCAGCTTCACCTGGATCGTGATCGAGCGTCGCGCAGCCACGAGCTGCCAGTAGGCCTCCTCCACGTCACGCAACGTATCGCGAACCTGCTGGCGAAACGTGAGTTGCCCGGCTTCCTGCTCGAGCTTGCGGAGATCGATCTGCGACCGGTTGGCGTCAAGCCCGAACCCGCGCAAGAGCGGTTGCTGGAAGTCGACGATGAAGCGGTTGTCCCACGCCGGATTCAACTGGGCGAAGGCAAGATCCGTCTCCGTCCGGGTGAGCTCGTAGCTGGTCGAAACGCGGGCCCCGGTGGCGAGCAGCTTGCCGATCCCAGTCTGCAAGCCTCGCGCGTCGCTGGACGTTCCGGTCAGCTCAGGCGAACTGCTTGGTCGGTCCTGCTTGCTGCTGGTGTAGTTGGCGAAGTAGGTGGCGTCGAACGCGGCCTCGGCCGCAACGAGCTGTGCCGCCGCGATGGCCGGCGTGTAGCTCTCGCGGCGAATCGTGTAATTGTTCTCCAGCGCCTTGGTCACGCACTCGGCCAACGACAGCCGCACCTGCCGGGGCATGTGGATGTTGTCCAGCCGGAGCCGCGCCACCGTCTCGACCCGGCGCACCCGGGGCGACTTGGCTTCCCGCAGCCGCACCACAGCCTGCCCGCGTTCGGTCTCGGGGTCGGCCAGATGCTGCTCCAGCGTCTCGACCAGTCCGATCCGCTCGAACATGGCCTCGAGCGCTTCGGCCGGCGGCAGGGAGGGCCGCGAGGGTTGGGTCGAGGGAACATCGGGGAGATCCGCGGCGCTCTCGACGACCCGCGACTCGACCGACATCCGCTCGACATAGCCGTTCAGAGCCTCTTCCTGGTCCGGTGTCGGCGCCGCACCCCACACCCCGGGTGCCGCCGCACCAACCAGCCAGAGTCCGCCAATCAGTAGCCTGTAGTATTGCTGATGCATGAAACCCATGAAGACGCCGTGCTCCCGTGCCTCCCCGCCCACTCGTGAGGTTCGCGCCTGTCACCTGCCGCGCGCCCCGGACCGGCGCCGGCGCCGAGTGGATTATAGATGGGTCGCCCAGCCTGTCAATTTCGCCGAACCGGTCTCTGCGAAGAAACGGCGGCTCGCGGCGCGTGTGCTCTCGGTGTGGGCCGAGAACGGACGCGACTCGCCCCAGCGATGCCAGCCGATTCCGAACCGTCCCGATCCCGATGTACATCGGGATGGGATCAGAAAGCGGCACCGGACCGGCACTGGCCACTTCCTCATAGCGCAGACCGGGCTCGAGGTCACAATAGTAGTACTCGTAGCCGTATTCTTCATTTTTGCCTCTTCTTTCTGTGAAGTCCTGTGAAACCTGTGCGTTTTGGTGTCGCCAGGTGTGCGGGAAGGTCTACTGCTTCCGGCCCTTCGAGGGATTCTGACCGGGGCGGCTCGAATCGGAATGCATGCTGTCGTGGCAGACCCGATTGCGATCCGACAACACCCTCCACTTGCACGCGCCAGTGCGCAGCGGGCGGTTACGGGCACACGCACGAGGGAGGTGCGCCGAGCCCCTGGCCGGACCAGCCTCCGGTGCCGTCCGGGGCCATGCCCTCGCCGGATGTGCCGTTCCAGACCTGGCCGAACACCGTGGCGTCATTGAGGTTGATCTGTCCGTCGTCGTTGAGATCGCCCAGCATCAGCGCGCCGTTCGGGAACAGGTCCCTAAACTTGTTCGCGTCGTTCATGTTCACTTGCAGGTTGCCGTCGAGGTCGCCCGGCAGATGAGCGACGTGGAAGCACAGGTTGCTCTGGTTTCCGCAGCCGTTGACCACAGTCAGCTCCACCGTCACCCACTCACCGAGCGGGATCGGCGCGCCGAATTGCACCGTGTGCACACCCTCCCCCGAGTCGGCCATCTCGTCGACAGTCGGAGCGCCGGCGGGACTCGTGCACGACGTGATCAGGGTCCCCGCGTCGTTCAGTTCGATCTCGACGCTGCCAAGCCCCACATGCTTGCTCTTCGGCCACACCAACACGTCCGACTGGGCGTCCGCACCGAGCGACGGAGCCACGCGAACCAGGGCCGGCACCGCGCAGCCGATCAAGATCAGGCTGGCGGGGTCGTCGACCGTGCCGTTGTTGGTCAACTGGTTGTAGTAGATGCGGCACGTGTTCGTGTTCAGCGTCGCACCGGCGTCGATGACGAGTTGGTCGACGTAGATGGCTTCACAGGCCACCTGACCCAACCCGTCGTTGTCGTGGTTGTCGACGAGGTCCACCGTCGTCGGCGTCGGGCCGATGCGCAGCGTGCCTACGGGGAAGTGACCGGGCTGCGTGGGGTCCAGGCCGGCCGGATCCGGGCCGAGGTCTTCGCTCATGACCTCGAGCGTTTGCGGAACGGCGCCCGGGCCGATCGCCTGCAACGTGGCCTGGGCCATGTCGTAGTTCGTGTTATCGTCGATGGCCACGTCGAAGCTCCCCTCGACCTGGACGGTGAGTTCCGTTGCAGGCATGAGCAGCGACGCACCCGCACCCACCACGGTGTCACCGGAAGCGGCCAGCCCCAAGTCCGCCGCTGAGGCCTCCGCCCCGCCGGCTTCCTCGGTCGACACGTCGCCGATGATCTGGCCGCTGTTGGTCAGCGCACCGGTGATCCTGAGCAGGCCGTTGACGATCGTCGTGGTGCCGTTGTTCGCGTAGTCGCCGACCACGTAGCTGTCGCCGTTGAACGTTGCCTGGTTGTCGTTTACGACGTCGGCCCCGACGAAGCCGCTAGCGGCCAACTGGCCGTCGGCCGCGTTGTGCAGGCCGCCTTCGGCCAACAGCGACCCAACCATGTCGATGGCGCCATGGTTCGTGACGCCCCCCGGCCCTTGGACCGTCGCGAATGAAGCGGTCGCCAGCAACAGGCTGCCGGTCTGGTCGACCACGAGTGCGGCGCAGATGAGATCGGCCGACTGGAACACACCCAACCGCACGTCGCCGCCGAGCGTGATGTCCTCGCCCACCGCCGCCTCGAGAACCGCGTCATCGGCCAGGATGATCGAACCGCCCGCGGGTTGATTGATCGGCCCGCGGCTTTCGAGCGTGAGCGCCTTGCCCGCCAGATCGATGTTCGATTCCTCGCCAAACCGCAGCGCGCCGGCCAGGAGGTGATCGAAGTCAACCGCAGCGCCGACAGCATCGCCGATGGTGCCGTACCACGCGTCCTGGGTTTGGTTCCACACCTGGCACGCGTCCGGCACGCCGTCGCTGTCCGCGTCCGGACCGTTGTCGTCGAAACCGGGACAGACGTCGTCGCTGTCGCACACCCCATCGCTATCCGTGTCACCGCTCGCGTCGTCGCCAAGGCACACGTCGCACCCGTCCGGCATGCCGTCGCTGTCGGCGTCGGCGTTGTCATCGAAGCCCGGACACACATCGCACGCGTCCGGCACGCCGTCGCTGTCGGCGTCGGCGTTGTCATCGAAGCCCGGACACACGTCGCACCCGTCCGGGACCCCGTCGCCGTCAGCGTCGGCCGTGTCATCGAAGCTGGGGCAGACGTCGTCGCTGTCGCAGACGCCGTCGCCATCAGTGTCGTCGGGGTTGTCGAACGGACAGGGGTCGCAACTGTTCGGCACGTCATCGCCATCGCCATCGGGGTCATACACCGCCGTAGAGAACACGTACGCCGAGCCTGAGAAGGGGCCCGCATCGTCGTTTCGGTATGCCCCGACGACGGCCCGGTCGCCGCTGATCGAGACGGAGGAGCCGAATCTGTCGTCCGCGGCCGCGTCCGACGCCGTCAGCTTCACCTCCTCGGCCCACACGTCGTCGCTTGGGTCCGACGGCGTGCCGTTGTCGTCCCGCCGGAACACGTACGCAGAGCCGGAGAGGCTGCCCGCATCGTCGTTTCGGTATGCCCCGACGACGGCCCGATCGCCGCTGATCGAGACGGAGGAGCCGAATTCGTCGTACGCGGCCGCGTCCGACGCCGTCAGCTTCGCCTCCTCGACCCAAACATCGTCGCTCGGAACCGCCGGCGTGCCACCGTCGTCCCGCCGGAACACGTACGCAGAGCCGGAGAGGCTGCCCGCATCGTTGTCCACGCGTGCCCCGACGACGGCCCGATCGCCGCTGATCGAGACGGAGGAGCCGAAGCCGTCGGACACGGCCGCGTCCGACGCCGTCAGCTTCGCCTCCTCATCGGCGGACGCGTCGCAGCCGTCCGGGACGGCGTTGCCGTTGCAGTCGTCGCACACCGGCTCCCCGGCGCAGGTGGCGAGCACACACACGTCCCCCACCCCGTCGCGGTCGCAGTCGGCCTGCTCGGCGTTGGCATGGTTTGGGCAGTTGTCGTCGCTGTCACAGACGCCGTCGCCGTCGGTATCATCCGGATTGTCGAGCGGACATGGATCCACGTCGCCGCAGACGCCGTCGCCGTCGACGTCGTCGTCCGGATCGTTCGGGCAAGCGTCGCAGTCGTCCGGGACTCCGTCGCCGTCGGCGTCGGCCGTGTCGTCGAGGTCCGGGCACACGTCGCAGCCGTCCGGTACACCGTCACCGTCGGCATCCGGTGCGTCGTCGAAGCCCGGGCACACGTCGCAACCGTCCGGGACTCCGTCGCCGTCGGCATCCGGTGCGTCGTCGAAGCCCGGGCAGATGTCGCACGCGTCCGGCACGCCGTCCACATCCGTATCCGTCACATCGGCGCACCGGATGTTGTCGAGTTGGAAGAAACCGCCTACCGAGATGGGCGCCGGGGAGACCATCCATTCGAAGACAACGCGGACGGTGGTCCCCGAGAAGGCACCGACATCGACGGTACCGACGAGGTCGCCCGTATCGGGCATGACGAGCACGTCGGGCATCAGGATGAGTTCCTTTTGCAGCGGCGGCCCGCCGCCGGCCGGCTCAATGTTGACCGAGAACGTGCTGGGAGGGACGGATGGTAGGCCCGAAACCCAACTCGCCCGGTAATCGAATAGGAGCGTGTTCGTCTCGGCGGGGATCGCGAAGTCCTGAGCGATGCGGATGATGCCGGAAGACCCCATGAAGCCGTGCAGGCACGCGAACGCGCCGTCCGTCGGCTCACTGACGAAACCACCTCCTGGGGCTGAGATACCGGCACCGCCAACCTGAAGGGTCCCCGACACGTCCTGCACGACCCAGTTCGTGAAGTTGCCGGTCTCGAAGCTCAGGTTGCTCCCGCCGCACGGCTGCGGACAATCCTGACCGAAGGCCGGGCCGGCCCCGGCCAATGACATCGCCGCCGCGAGCACGGCGAGCACGAACGCGCGCGTTGCCTGTCGAAGGAATTGCATGTGTGGAGCCCTCCCCCTTTCCCCCGCCTCCCTAGGATGTGCCCACCGCGAATCGGCGAGAACAGAGGCGAGAGTGCAGGCGATCGCCCGGCCACAAAACGGTCCACCCCGAACGGCGCCGGGCGGGACTGTGGACAAACACCATTCTACCGATCCAAGGGCATGGATTGCAACCGACGGTGTAGCCCACGTCGTGGCGGGTGGTGACGGGGATGATCGCTACGTGCGGTCTCGCGTCTCGAGCCAGTGGTCCATGGTGTCCATGGAGTTCCAGTCCGGCTCCTCGGCCACGCCGAAACCGGGGCATTGCAGGCTCGTGCAGTCGACCTGACCGTGGCGGATGTTGAGAAACCACTCGCTATTGCGATGCACGTACATCCCTCGGTGATGGGCGGCGATCTGGGCCTTCTCCTTCGGACTGAGAGACGACAGTCCGTAGTGGTAGTGGTGGCCGTTGCGGCCGCAATGCCGGATGCCCAGGATCGACTGCGAGGTGAAGTCCTCGTGGAGGGGCACGATCGGCAGGCAGGTCAGGTCCTCGCCGCTCATGAAGACCGCATCGCCTCGGGCCCGGTAGCGGGCAACCAGGGCCCGGTTCAGCAACGACTTGAAAAAGCCCTTGCAGTTCTTGTGCGACGTGCCCGAATAGCCGATGGCGTGCGCCTCCTTGAAGGCGGTAAGCGTGCCGTCGGCTTCGTCGATGATCAGCGGCTTGAGGCGGCCGATCCGACGAATGTCCGTCGCGTAGGTTGGATCGAGCGAAAACGCTCTGGGCACGGGCTGCTCGAACCAGGCGATCGCATCGAACATGCCCGGCAGCTTCCGCCTGAGTTGCTCGACGAACGCCTCGAAGACCGCGACGTCCTTGAACTCCTCGTTGGCGTCGAGCGTGATCAGCAAGTCGGGCCCCTTGGGCAGCACTTTCCAGATCCGGCCGAGGCGCTCGAGATCCGGTTCGGGTTCGCCCTGAATCTTGACCTTGAAGTGCGTCAGGCCGTCCTCCTTGACATACTCCTCGAGCGTCTCCGGCAAGCCGTCGTCGACCCGCTGATCGGCGGGCAGGTCGGCGTCGGCTATCGGATCGGTCAGGCCGATGGTGTGGCGGATGTGGAAGCAAGTCACCGGCTGGGAGCGCACGTAGTCGGTCGTTCGCAGGCCCTTGAGCTCGGCGTGCACGGCCTGGGGCCGGAACCCGAGCCGATCCTCGCGCACCATCCGGAACAGCGACTTGCCGGCCAGACGGCAGACGCCGTCGAGCATGGCTCGCTCCATGAGCGACGAAGCGAATGCCGAGGTCAGATCGACCTGCCCGGCGGCCCGTCCCGCCTCGAGAATTCTGTGATAGCCGGAGAGCCACTCATCGAACGGGCTATCGAATCCGGGGCGCTCGAGGTACGTCCGACGGGCCTGCTCGATCAGACTGACCAACTCGGACAGCTTCTGATGCCGGTTGCGGCCGGGGCGCTTGTCCAGCCAGCGCACGCTCAGCCGTTCGCCCGAGCAGCCGAACGTGCGGTTGCCCTCCGCGTCACGCAGGACCATCCGCACGTGGCCGACGGGGTTGCTCAGCGGCTTGGGCGCCGAACCGTCCTGCTTGCCGATGGCGAACGCCATGCGCCCCGGCGGCGTCACGCGCGTATACAGCTCGATGCGCTCGATGCGGTACTTCGCATCCGTCGCGCCGGCCGCATGTCGCCCCGCCCCGCCCAGGGCGACGGCCAGCGATCCGCCGACGAACCGGCGCCGTGTGAGACTGCGCGTCGCCATCATGGACACCCGCTGACTTGGCGAACACTCACCCGAGCTTCCAGGGCTTGCGATACTCGTAGTGCAGCAGCTTGTTCGCTTTCCGGTTGTTGGTGATCGTCTCGCGCTCGGCGTCCCACTCCAGCCGGTCCTGCGTCGCGAGCGAGATGTTCGCCAACAGACTGAACGTGGTCGAACGGTGCCCGTCCTCGACGTCGGCGTTCGGCTTGGCCCGCGACTTGATGCAGTCGAGGAAGTTGCGGGCATGCTGGGCGGTGAGCCCCTTGTTGCCGCCCTTATCCTCGACTTTCGCCGGCTCCATCCGCGGCTCGCGGTCCTGGAACTGCCCACCGCGCTCGGGAATCACCTCGTAGCTCTTGGTGGAGACGTAGACCGTACCCTGGGTCCCGCGGAGTTCGACCTCCCCCTTTCGCAGCGCGGGATTGCCGCTGGCCTCGTACTGTCCGAAGATCGCCAGCCGACCCGACGCCATCTGGAAGGTTGCCTCCATCGTGTCGGGAACAGTACGGTCGTCGTCCACCACGAACTGCCCGCCCATGGCGCATACCGATGCGGGCGCCACCTCGCCGGTCATCCACCGAATGGCGTCGAGATAGTGGACGCCCCAGTTGGCCATCTGCGAGGAGTAAAGGGTCCACCACCGGAACTTGTACGGCGCGATGTTGTCCTGATACGGCCGCTTGGGCCGGGGGCCGAGCCACATGTCCCAATCGAGTTCCTTGGGCGGGTCCGTCAGGGACGCCTTGCCCATGCCCTTCGGAAACATGTTGCTCAAGCGATACGCCCGGCTGACCGTCACCTTGCCGATGCTGCCGGCCTGGATGTACTCGGCCAGCTTGGCGTACAGCACCGACGAACGCCGGTGCGTGCCGACCTGCACCACACTCTTGTTGCGCCGGGCGGCCTCGACCATCTTGCGACCCTCGTGGATGGTGATCGACAGCGGCTTCTCGACGTAGACGTCTTTGCCCGAGTTGCAGGCGTCGATGGTCTGGATCGCGTGCCAGTGGTCGGGCGTGGCGATCACGACGGCGTCGATGTCGTTGCGCTCGATGAGCTTACGGAAGTCGCGGTAGCCCTTCGCTTTGCCCTCGAGTCGCTCCAGGGTGCGCTCGAGATGGGGAGTGAAGACGTCGCAGGCGGCCACGACCTCGGCGTCCGAGTGCTCCCGGAAGGCCGTGAGCACCTGCCCGCCCCGGTTGCCCACCCCGATGAAGCCCAGGCGGACCCGGTCGTTGGCCCCCAGCGGCCGGGCTGCGCGGGCCTGAGACACTCCGGCGGCGGCCATTCCCAACGAGGCCGCGGCCCCGGCCCGAGTGAACGTGCGTCGCGTAATCCTCTTTGCCATGGTGATCCTCCGTCAGCGCACAGAGACAAGACGAATCACCATGCTACTGCGATGGAGGCGAGGGGTCCATCGCGTGATCGCGGCCGTCATGCGGCCGACCGCGCCGCCGCCCGCCCAGCCCCCATCCGCGACGAATTGTCCCTCCCGCCCGTTCGGCATGGGCGTTCGGGAACGATACACAAACAGAGCGATTCTCCGTGAGTGCGGGCTAGGAATCGACGACGGGTTCGCTGGCAATACCAGTTTGGATTTTGGATATGTTCACCAGGCGGTTCGAGCGACGCGTGTACGTCGCCCTGGTCGTGTTCATCTTCGCCGGAGGATTGGGGACTTCCTTTGGCGCGTATGTGCTCTGGCCCTCTCGCCGCGAGGCGGGGTACGAGCCGAAGCAGCCCATTCCCTACAGCCACAAGCTTCACGCCGGCGAACTCGAGATCCAATGTCTGTACTGCCATTCGCAAGCGGACAAGGGTCCGCATGCGACGATCCCTCCCGTCTCGACGTGCATGAAGTGCCACGAGCAAGTGCAGACCAAGGACGAGGACGGAAACCTCACGGAGGGGATGGCGACCTTGCTGGAACATTGGGAGCAGAAGAAGCCCATCGTCTGGAACAAGGTCAACGACCTGGCGGACTTCGTGTACTTCGACCACAGCCGGCACGTGAACGCGGGTCTGGAGTGTCAGGAGTGTCACGGCCCGATCGAAACCATGGAACGCGTGCGCCGTGAACACGGACTGAAGATGAGTTGGTGTTTGGACTGTCACAAGCAGGAGCCGCAAGAGGGCGACGCCGCGTGCGAGCGGGGCGATCCGACGCGTGCTCCGATTCACTGCACGGCGTGCCACCGATAGGCGGATAGGGCAATGAGCGAGCAACCGGACAGGCGTTACCACACGCTCGGCATCATGAAGCGGCTGAAGGAGTCCGCCCTGCCCACGCACGTCGAGGACTTCGGGCAGCCGGACGGGATCAGTCGGCGTCGTTTGCTCGAAGTGCTGACGGGTGCTTCGGCCGCGTTGGCACTGGGGGTGCCGGGTTGTGCGCGCAAGCCCGACCGCAAGATCGTCAGCCGGGTCACCGGCCCGGAGTATCAGAAGCCGGGGACGCCGCTCCACTACGCATCGACGTGGACGGAAGGCGCGGCCCCCTACGGCCTGCTCATCAAGACCGTGGAGGGGCGGCCGATCAAGGTCGAGGGCAACCCGGACCACCCGGTCAACCGGGGAGCCTCCACCGCGGCCATGCAGGCCTCGATCCTGTCGCTGTACGACCCGGACCGGCTGCGTTCCCCTCGCCACGGCGAGCAAGACATCTCCTGGCCGGAGGCCGACAAGCGGATCGTCGACGCGCTGCGAAGCGCCTCGTCGGTGGTGGTCATGACGCGGGCCACGCTGGGACCTGCCGAGCGAGCGCTGCTCGGTGCGTTCCTGAAAGCGTGTCCGCAGGCCCGGCACTTCGTGCACGAGACCGCCCACGACGGCCCGCGCCGCGCGGCGTGGCGCAAGGCGTACGGAGCCGACGGCGAAGTCCTGCCGCGTTTCGACCGCGCCAAGGTGATACTGAGCATCGAGTGCGACTTCCTCGGCACCGACGGGCCGGTGATTGAGAACACGCGCGCGTTTGCGAACGGGCGGAAGCTCGACGACGCCCATCACGAACACGCGGAAACGAGCCGCCTGTACGTTTGCGAAGGGGCGATGACGCTCACGGGGTCGAACGCTGATCACCGCGTTCGGATTCGGCCGTCGTTGCTCGGCACGCTGGGACTGGCGCTGCGAGAAGCTGTCCGCGGCGACCGGAGCCCGTTGGCTGCGTTGGCCGCAGAGCATCACCTTGACCCGAAGCTCCTGGAGGCGATCGCGGACGATCTGAAGGCGAACGGGGGCGCGGCATTGGTTGTGGCGGGGGCACATCTGCCGGAACAGGTGCACGCGGCCGTGGCGCTGCTCAACGATGCACTCGGGGCACCGGGGAAGACACTGGAATGGAACGCTTCACCGGCAGCACTACCGGTCTCGGCCCCGGCCGACGTTGAGGCCGCTCTCGCAAAGGGCGTCGACGTACTGATCTGCCTGGGTGTGAATCCGGTCTACGACTGGCCGGGCGGAGGCTTCCAGGCGCTGCTGGACAACGCCGTCCTCTCCGTCGGCCACGGGCCGCAGCTCGATGAAACACTGTCGGCTTGTGGTGTCGCCCTGCCAAGCCATCACAACCTTGAATCCTGGAACGACGCGGAACCGCGCACGGGTCTGAAGACGCTTTGCCAGCCGGTCATCGCACCGCTCTTCGATACGCGTCAAGAGGCGGAGTCGCTGCTCACTTGGACGAAGAAGCTCTCGCCCGAAAACGACCCGATCCGCGCGGAGGACGACTGGCACACTTACCTGCAAGCGCGCTGGGAACGGAACCTCGTGGCCGACGGAGCCGAGAACGCCGAGCATCTGCGCAAGCGGGCGTGGGAAGACGTTCTGCGTACCGGCGGGCAGTTCAAAACGGAAGCGGCATCGTTCCCCGCACTCGAGACCGCCGTAGCCCAAGAGATCGCACGCGGGGCGCGACCAGGCGGAGCCTACGAACTCGTCGTTCTGCCGCACCATGCCGTGCACGACGGACGCTTCGCGAACAACGGCTGGTTGCAGGAACACCCCGACCCGGTGAGCACGCTGGTATGGGACAACGCCGTATCGGTAAGCCCGAAGACGGCCGAGACGCTCGGCGTGACGGAGGGCGACTTGGTTACGGTGACGGTCGGCGGCCGGTCCGTCGAGTTGCCGGCACTGGTGCAACCGGGAATGTCGGAGGGCGTGCTGGCCACGACGCTCGGCTACGGCCGGGCAACCGGCGGCCGGGTGGTTCAGGAAGCCGGCGGTTCAAACGTCGCACCGCTGCTCGGACGGGAAGATGCAGCCGCACCGCGGCTAGCCGTCAACGCCCAGGTCGGCAAGGCCGCAGGCTCCCGCAAGCTTGTCCGCACCCAGCAGGAGTTCTCGATGCACGACCGGCCCATCGTGCTCGACGGCGATCTCGACGAGTACCGTCATGAGGCGGACTTCGTCAAGCACAGGCGCCACCTCCCGGCGGAAGCGGATCTGTACGAACCGTTCGACTACTCGAAGGGCCACAAATGGGCGATGGCGATCGACCTGGGTGCGTGCACGGGATGTGGCGGCTGCATGACCGCGTGTCAGGCGGAGAACAACATCCCGATCGTGGGGCGCGATGAATGCGAGCGCGGCCGCGAGATGCACTGGATGCGCATCGACCGCTACCACGAGGGCGATGTCGACGACCCGAAGGTTCATCACCAGCCCATGCTCTGCCAGCAGTGCGACAACGCGCCCTGCGAGAGTGTGTGCCCGGTGAACGCAACCGTGCACAACTCCGAGGGCCTGAACGAGATGGTCTACAACCGCTGCGTGGGGACTCGCTACTGCGCGAACAACTGCCCCTACAAGGTCCGGCGGTTCAACTTCCTGCGCTACCAGGAAGAGCAACTACAGGATCCCGTTCAGGAGTTGACGCTCAATCCCCAGGTAACCGTTCGCGGTGTGGGGGTCATGGAGAAATGCACGTTCTGCGTGCAGCGTGTCAACGCAGCCAAGTTCGACGCGGCAAACAGAGGCGAGCCGGTGGCCGACGGCGCGGTGCAGACCGCCTGTCAGCAGGCGTGCCCGGCCGAGGCCATCGTGTTCGGCGACCTGAACGACCCCAACAACCGGATTGCCAAGCGGCGAGCATCCAGTCGGGCGTTTCACGTCCTCGAAGAGCTGAACGTCAAGCCGAACGTGACGTACCTGGCGCGCGTGCGCAACCCGAACCCCGGCGTTTCATCCGGGAGCCACAAGCCTAGCGGGAGCCATGAAGGGTGAGTGCGAACCCGTCCGTCCTGTCTCCGACCCCCCTCTTCGCTCAGGACGTTAGCCTGCGCCGGTTGGACGATGACATCTACCGGCCGCTGGAGTCGTTTCCGACGGCCCGATGGTGGCTGGCGATCTCGTTCACGGGCTCGCTTGCGGGCGTCTTCGCGATCTGCGTCTGGATCACGGTCACGCAGGGCATCGGGACGTGGGGCAACAACAACCCGGTGGGCTGGGGTTGGGCGATCGTCAACTTCGTGTTCTGGATCGGGATCGGCCACGCGGGGACGCTGATCTCCGCCATCCTGTTCCTGCTGCGGCAGAAGTGGCGCACGGGCATCGCGCGATTCGCCGAGGCGATGACGATCTTCGCGGTGATCTGCGCCATGCAGTTTCCGCTCATCCACGCCGGCCGGCCGTGGCTGGCGATGTTCTGGCTGATCCCCTACCCCAACGACCAGGGCATCTACCAGAACTTCCGCTCGCCCTTGGAGTGGGACGTATTCGCCGTCGGCACCTATGGCCTCGTCTCGCTGATGTTCTGGTACACGGGCCTGATTCCGGATCTCGCGATTGCACGCGACCGAGCGAAACACCCGCTGCGGAAACTGCTCTACGGGCTTCTGAGTCTGGGCTGGCGCGGCAGCAACCGGGCGTGGAGCCACTACGAGAAGGCCTACCTGTTGTTCGCGGGGCTGTCCACGCCGCTGGTGGTGTCCGTGCACAGCGTCGTCTCGTTCGATTTCGCGGTGTCGGTGATCCCGGGCTGGCACACGACGATCTTCCCGCCGTACTTCGTGGCCGGAGCGATATTCAGCGGCTTCGCGATGGTGGCCACGCTCGTCATCCTCCTGCGGTGGATGTTCCGCCTGGACCATCTGGTCACGACCAACCACCTGGAGTTGATGAACAAGGTCATCATCGCAACGTCGATGATGGTGGGCTATGCGTACGCGGTCGAGTTGTTCATGGCCTGGTACAGCGGAGTCGCGGTGGAGCGGTTCGCCTTCATGAACCGTGCGTTGGGGCCCTACGCCTGGGCCTACTGGACGATGGTGTTGTGCAACGTGGTCGTCCCGCAGTTGCTGTGGTTCCGGAAGATCCGCCGATCGGTGCTGCTGATGTACCCGGTCGTGCTTCTGGTCAACGTGGGCATGTGGTTCGAGCGATTCGTCATCATCGTCACGAGCCTGCACCGCGACTACCTGCCGACGGTCTGGGACTACTTCACCCCGACGTGGATCGACATCGGCCTGTTCGTGGGCAGCATCGGTCTGTTCCTGACGCTGGTGCTGCTGTTCTGCCGGTTCCTCCCGACCATCTCCACCGCGGAGCTCAAGGCGGTCGCGCCGAACGCGCAGCCGTCGCACGGAGGGCATCATGGCTGAGCCGCATACGAAAACAGTTGGCGTGATCGGCCTGTACGATGACGTGAACGCGCTGGTGCGGGCGGCCGAAACGGTGCGCGATTCGGGGCACCGCGAATGGGATTGCCACACGCCCTATCCCGTGCACGGGCTCGATCGAGCCATGGGGCTGAAGGAATCGCCCATCCCGTACGTCACGCTCACCGCCGGCTTCATCGGTCTGATTGTGGCCGTCGCGCTGACGGGCGGTCTCAGCGTGTTCCACTACCCGATTCGAATCGGCGGCAAGGCCCTGTTCAGTTGGCAGGCTTTCGTCCCCATCTTCTTCGAGCTGTTCGTTCTCTTCGCGGCTCTGGCCACCATGCTGTCCGTGATCATCTTCTGCCGTCTCGGGCGATGGCATTCCCCGTTGCACGACTCGGACGTCATGAAGGACATCACCTGCGACCGATTCGCCATCGTTCTCAACGCCGAGGACGGACGCGGCTCCGAGGAGGATCTGCGTGGGATTCTGGAGAAGACGGGATGTCGAGACATCCGCCCGCTGGTGGAATTCGACGATGAGGAGGATTCGATCCTATGAGTTCGAACGCGCCTCCTCACGAAGCGTCGGCGGCCCGTGCCCGCAAGTCGGCCCTCGTGTTCAAGGGCTCGTTGCTGAGCCTGGTCGCCGCGGCGTTCATCATCCCGTTGGCACTGGCCGCGGTGCCGTTCATCGAGTTCTTCAACGGCATGGCGGCCCAGCCGAAGGCGAAGGCACAGATGCCCTACGGTCGTGTGCACGGACAGGAGTTGTTGTCCGAACGGGCTGCCGTCGCCGGCACGGTTCCGCGCGGCTACGTCTCGTATCCGTTCGATCACCTGCCGGCCACCATCGAAGGGGCGCGGCAGGTCGGCCCGCTTGTCGAGAACCCGCTTCCGCGAAGCATGGAGAACATGCGGCGCGGGCAGGAGCTCTACGACGTGTACTGCATCGTCTGCCACGGCAAGAAAGGGGTGGGTGACGGATCCGTGACCGGTCCGAACCGGTTCCCGGCTCCGCCGTCGCTCCATACCGATCAGGCCCGCGGCTACGCGGATGGTGCGATCTACCACATGATCACCAAGGGCACCGAGAAGATGCCGCCTTACGGAGACAAGCTCGAACCGGACGATCGGTGGAATGTGGTGCACTACCTGCGGGCTCTGCAGCGTGCGATGAACCCCCGACCGGAGGATCTGGACCAATGAGCGGGCAGTGCGCATCACCTGCGACCGAGATCGTCGCCACGCCGACGTCGAGCGTCGGCCTGAATCGGGCCGCCATCGGCCTCATCGCCGTGGGTGGTGCCCTCAGCGCGATCGCGCTGTTCGGCGACGCCAGTCGTGCACGCTTCGGCTTCGCATACGTGTGGGGCTTCTCCTTCCTGTGGACGACGGTGCTGGGATGCTTGTTCTTCGTCGGATTGCAGCATCTGACGCATTCGGTCTGGTCGGTCGTGATCCGGCGTGTGGCCGAGATGTTCACGGCGTCGGTGGGGCTGGTTGGCGTACTGTTCCTGCCGATGCTCCTGCTCGTGCTGCTGCCCAATGCGTTTCACGTGTATCCGTGGACCGACGCCGGACACGTCGAGCACGATCCCGTGCTGCACGCCAAGAGCGCGTACCTGAACGCGCCGTTCTTCCTGGCCCGGGCGGCCGTGTTCTTCGCAATCTGGATCGCGTTCTCGAAGTACTTCGTGAACACGTCCCTGGCCCAGGATCAGGGCGAGGGCGGAGCGGAGGCGTCGCTGGCCATGCGAAAGCGGTCGGCGCCGTTCATGCTGATCTTCGCAGTCACCGCCACATTCGCGGGCATCGACTGGCTCATGAGCCTGGACCCGCACTGGTTCAGCACCATCTTCGGTGTGTACGTGTTCGCCGGAATGGTCCTCGCATCGCTGGCGGTCACGACGATCGCCACGGTGAGCCTGCGCGACGCGGGCCGCCTCGGGTCGGACGTGGTGACCGGCGACCACCTTTACAGCCTGGGGGCGTTGCTCTTCGCGTTCACTTGCTTCTGGGCCTACATCGCGTTCAGCCAGTACATGCTGATCTGGTACGCCAACATACCCGAGGAAACGTCATACCTCTTCCGTCGACTGCGTGGGGATTGGCTGAGCGTCAGCATCGTGCTGGCCCTGGTGCGGTTCGCGATACCGTTCTTCGTGCTGCTCAGTCGGCGGGCGAAGATGCACCCGCGCATCCTGCTGTGGGTTTCGGTGTTGATCCTCGGCGGCCAGCTTCTGGATCTGTACTGGCTGGTCATGCCGGAAATGCATCGCGAGCACCCCGTGCTGGGGTGGCAGGAGCTGGGCCCGCCGTTGTTGGTCTCCGGAGCGTTGATGCTGTTCGTCTCGCGGTTTCTGGGTCGGCACGCAGCCATAGCGGTGGGCGACCCGCTCCTGGAGGAGTCGCGCAGGTTTCACCTGTAGAGGTGCGGAAGGATGAGGAGAACTGTCATGTATCGAGCGTCATGCAGCGTTGTGCTCGCCGTCACATCCGTCTGCTTCGCAGCAGAGGAACCGCTCCGCATCGGCGTCGAGGAACGTCTCGGGGAGTACCTCCCGTTGGAGGCGCTGTCGTTTTCCGACGAGGACGACCGACCGATCACGCTCGAGGAGCTGTGCGATCGCCCGGTTCTGCTGACCCTGGTCTACTACCGCTGTCCGGGCATCTGCACGCCGCTACTGCAAGAGGTGGCGTCGGCGGCGGACCGTTGCGATTTGATCCCGGGAAAGGACTACCGCCACGTGACGATCAGCTTCGATCCGAAAGAGACGGCCGAGCTGGCCGGACTCAAGAAGGCCAACATGCTGGCGCAGATGGAGAAGCAGCAGGTGCCGCCCGACGGCTGGCGTTTCCTGACCGGTGACGCCGAGAACATCCGCCGGATCACGACCGCGGTCGGCTTCGGCTACGCCCCGGACAAGAACAAGGTCGACTACGTGCACGCCGGGGCCGCGATCTTCCTGTCGCCCGACGGCATGATCGCGCGGTATCTACACGGAACCGAGTTCAACCCGGCGGACCTCAAGCTGGCGATCGTCGACGCATCGCAGGGTCGGGCCCGGTCGTTCATGCAGAAGCTTCAGCGGCTCTGCTACAGCTACGACCCCGAGGGCCGGGCGTACGTGCTGAAGGTGAACCGCGTCATTCTGGGCGTCACGGCTTTGTTCGCCATGACGTTCGGCTCGTTCCTGCTGCTGCGGAAGGCCGGGCACCGACCCGTGAAGGTCGAGGCCACAGGGGGTGCCGCATGACCACCATCACCGCACCGCTCACGCCGGCCTTGCCGGACTATCTCCGGGCTCGGAAGGGAATCCTCGCCTGGCTGGTGAGCACGGATCACAAGCGCATCGGCCTGATGTACCTGGGCGGGATGCTCACGTTTTTCCTGTTCGCGGTGGCCATGGCCGTCCTGTTCCGGCTCGAGCTGTTCTCGCCGGGCGAGCAGTTCATCGGGAGCGATCTCTACAACCGCATGCTCACCCTGCACGGCGTGTCGATGATCTTCCTGTTCATCATTCCGGGCATTCCGGCCGTGTTCGGGAACTTCTTCCTGCCGATCATGATCGGTGCGGAAGACGTCGCATTCCCGAAGCTCAACCTGCTGTCCTGGTACTGCTTCGTGGCCGGCGGGGCGCTGGCCCTGGGCTCGGTGGTGATGGGCGGGCCCGACACGGGCTGGACGTTCTACGTGCCCTACAGCATGAAGACCGACCACAACGTCATCGTTCCGATGATGGCCGCGTTCATCCTCGGCTGGTCGTCCATCCTGACCGGACTGAACTTCATCACCACCGTGCACCGCATGCGGGCCAAGGGCATGGGCTGGTTCAAGATGCCCCTGTTCGTCTGGAGTCTCTATTCCACGGGCTGGATCCAGATCCTGGCCACGCCGGTGGTCGGCATCACGCTCGTACTCGTGCTGCTCGACAAGTACCTCGGGATCCCGATCTTCGACCCGGCCCGGGGTGGAGACCCGATCCTCTTCCAGCATCTGTTCTGGATCTACTCGCACCCGGCCGTATACGTGATGATTCTGCCCGCCATGGGCGTGGTCTCCGAGATCGTCCCGACGTTCTCGCGCAAGACCATCTTCGGCTACAAGTGCATCGTGTTCTCATCGCTGTCCATCGCCGGCATCGGATCGCTCGTGTGGGCCCACCACATGTTCACGTCCGGCATGGCCGACATGGCTCGCGTGGTCTTCTCGTTCCTGACGTTCTTCGTTGCCGTGCCCAGCGCGGTGAAGGTGTTCAACTGGCTCGCCACCATGTACAAGGGCTCGATCTACCTCGGGCCGCCGATGGTGTGGGCGCTGGTGTTCATCTTCCTGTTCAGCATCGGCGGATTCACCGGGCTGTTCAACGCCTCGCTGGCGACCGACATCCACCTGCACGACACGGCGTTCGTCGTCGCGCACTTTCACTACACGATGTTCGGCGGCACCGGCGTGATCTTCTTCGCCGCGATGCACTACTGGTGGCCGAAGATGTTCGGCCGCATGTACAAGCTGCGCCCCGCATACGTGTCCGCCGCGCTCTTCTTCATCGGCTTCAACCTGACCTATTTCCCGCTGTTCCTGGCGGGCATGGCCGGCATGCCGAGGCGCTACGCCGACTACCTGCCCGAGTACGCAATCTATCACCGGCTCTCCACGATCGGCTCTTGGATCCTGGTCGCCTCGCTGCTGATCATGCTGGGCAACCTGCTTCGTTCGCTCTTCAACGGCGAACGGGCGCAGGACAACCCCTGGGGCGGGGCCACGCTCGAGTGGCGCACCC
>CAYMME010000056.1:0-25163 GCA_964391465.1 uncultured Planctomycetales bacterium | reverse complement strand
CTGATCCGAACCGCGACCGTCAGGGAGCGGCCGCGGCAAGGCGAAGCATTGCCGCCCCCTCATCCCGGTGTACATCGGGACGGTTCGGAAAGAATGCAATCTGCCTGAGACATTGCACTAGAGCATACGCATAGAAGGCAGCGACAGGCGACCACCCGCACTCAATCTCCCGGAGCCGTGATGCAGCACGTGGCCTGTGTCATTTCATTGCTACTGCCCGGCCAGGCGAGCCTGCCGACGTCGACGGCCGGTTGGCTGCAGGAGTATCGCGACGCGGTCTCGTCCGAGCTGATCGACGGCGACGTCTCCCGGGCGATCGTCGTGTATCGGCGGGTCGCGGTATCGCGCGCTCCACAAACGTACGTGCTTCGCGCCCGGTATCGACTGGCCGGAGCACTGGCCAAGCTGGGTCGCGACCGCGAAGCGCAGGACGTGCTGCAGCGCCTGCGCAGCGAGATGCCGCCCCATGCCCCGCTCCGGCCCGAGGTTGATCGGTGGTTGGCTCGGCTGGAGGCGGCCGTGGAGCGCCCGGCCGACCACTGGCGGGAGCAACTTGCCCGGGCGCTCTCGGCCGGGAACGCGGAGGGGATCGACGAAGCCGCGGCCGCGCTGGCAAGTATCGAGGGCCCCGACGGCATCGAGGCGCTGCTGGAAGCCTACGCGTTGCCCTCGTCCCGCACGTTTCGCCCGATGCTCCTGACTCGCATTGCGGGATCCGAGTGGCCCGGCGCGGTGCCGATCATCCGGCAGGCGCTGAACGACTCCGATCCGGCGGTGGTTGCGGTCGCCGCCGGCGCCGTGAGCACGATTGGCGACGCCGAATCGGCGGGCATGCTGATGGCCCTGTTGTCGGCCCCCCACGATCTCGTGCGGCAAACGGCAATCACGAGCCTGCGAGACCTGCGGGCGCTCTCGGCTACGGAAGCGCTGATCGCGGTGGCTACGGATGACCCGAGCCCGGCCGTGCGCGCGGCAGCCGAGCAAGCGTTGCGGTGCCTCGGGAGCGCCCGAGCGAGTCGCGGCCTGCGTGATGCCTCCTTGAATGCAAATGTCGAGGACTGCAAGTGCCGCTTCTCGACCTGGTACCGAGAGGTTTGCCACGAGGAGACGCGGTGGCAGCGCCGTTTCCCGGAACCCACGCGTGCGGGCTGGCGGGCGCCGTGCGTCGGCGTTGTCGTCAGTGCGATGACGCATCACGGCCCGCGCTGCAACGAAGCGCTGGCCCGCTCGTATGCGGCGCAGGTTCGCAAGGCCTGGACATTGCAGCGCGCCGGTTTCGACGTATGCCTGCTGGTCGAGCCGGAGGTTCTCGAGGACCCGGATGGAGCGTCCATCCACGAGCTGCTCGATCCGCCCGTCGAGGCCTACCCGCTCGGGCGGTGGCCCGCGTGCGATGCAATGGTGATCGATCAGCTCGCGCACCTGCCGACGTCGGTGGTTCGCACGGTCCGCGCGTTCTGTGCCGCGGGCGGGAAGGCAATCGTGTGCGGGGCGTCCGGTGGCGGCTGGTGCGGCGACGGCGTCACGTGGCGTGAAGTCATTGGCGTTCGACGGCTGCGCGCAGCTCAGTTCTCCCGCGAGGCGGTCACCTTGAGCTGGGCTCGCGGAACCGAAGCCGAGGGGCTCCCGACAAGCAACGCCCCGCCGTGGACGACCCGGCGGAACGGTTCGTTCTTCGCCCACGAACCGCTCGGGGGCACGCCCCTGGCGGGTTTCGATTCGCCCGATGTCTGGGCCCTCCGGTTGCAGGAGGTAGGGTCCGGACGCGTCCTGTGCATCAACTGGGACATCGGGCTCAACGTGGTCGGGTTGCACGACGAGGATGAGCTCCTCTGCCGGTGCATCGATTTCCTTCTCGGCGATGCCGAGCCGTGGCCGTCGTCGCTCTATCGGCTCATGCGGGCCCGCAGGTGGGGCGACCTCGCGGCCGCCAAACGATTCCCTGACGCCGCCGGTCTGGCGGCGGTTCCACCCCGCGAGCGAATCGAAACCATCGGCCAGCTCTATCGTATCTATCTGCTGGAGAACAATCGCACCGTCGGCGAGCGTGTCTGCGAGCGGTGGTTGCAGCGGGGAGATGTGGCCGAGGCGGGCCGCGACGAGCTTACTCGGATCGCACGGGCTCCCAAGGTGGTTCAGATCGCTCTGGCTGTGGGCAACAGCTTCGTGTGGTGGCACGACGTGCCGGGATGGATGATTCCCGCCGGCGGCGTGCCGCTGTGGTTGGTCGGGGCGCGGGACCTGCCCGCTCGCGTGCGTTTCCGGCTGGCGCCTCCGCATCGCGGGCCAGGCCGCGTGCGGTTGACCCCCGCGGGCGCGGACCTGACCTCCGTGTCCGACATCACGAGGGACGGGTTTCGCATCGAGGTAGACGGAACCGTCGAGGTGAAGTACGAGGCTGCGGGGCGAGGTTCCTCGTGGGTAGAAGGGGTGGCGACCATGCAGCGCCCGACGGCGCGCATGCGGATCACGTGTGTCGAGGAGCGTTCCGAACGCTTACGGAATACAGGAGACGGCCATGGACAGCCATGAGCTGCACGGCGTGTTGCGCCGGGCACGACGCCGGCAATGGACGCAGACAATCGTTCGGCATGGTGCGGCGGGACTGGCGGCGGGATCGGCCGCGGGTCTCTTGATCGGCGCGATCTCCCTGCTCTGGCCGATCGCGGTCGTGGAGTGGTGGATCGGGTCGGCCGTGCTGCTGGGATTGGCGGGCGGCGTGGCCATCGGGCTGAGCCGTCGGCCCTCGCTGCCGCGGACCGCACTGGCCGTCGACGAGGCGGCCCGGCTCAAGGACCGCGTTCACTCCGCGCTTCAGTTCTCTTCCGAGCCGGCGGCGGACGCCTACCGCGAGCTGCAGGTGAACGATGCGGTGCGGGCGCTGCGACGCGACATGGTCCCCGGCCTGTTCCCCTGGCGATGGCCGCGCGAGGGTACCTGGGCCGTCTTCGGTATCGCGCTCGTGCTGTTCGCGACGATGCTGCTGCCGACGCCGGAGCCGGCCACCGCCACCATCACGGGGCCGCCCCCTGCCGTGCAGATCGAAACCGCGGAGCTGACCGAGGCGCTCGAGGCATTCGAGCAGCTCGGCGAGGAGCTGAGCAGCGAAGAGCTCGAGAAGCTCGCCCGACAGCTCCGGGAGATGGTCGGGGAGTTGGATACCGGTGCGGAGACGACGGAAGAGGCCATCCTACAACTGGCCCGGATGAGCGCGGCCATCGAGGCCGCTGCGGCCCCGTTCGACTCGCTGTTGCTCGAACAGGCGATGCGCAACGTGGGCGAAGGAATGAGCGCCCTGGACGGCTTCAATCCGGCCGCGGAGATGCTCAAGCAGGGCGAGTATGAGCAAGCGGCGGAGATGCTCGATCGCTTCGGCCTTCGCATCGGGACGGGCGAGCAGCCGGTGCCGTCGACCGGCGGGTTGCTCAAGGCCCGCCTCGGGCAACTCGCCGAACAGGCCGGTTCCGCCGGACTGTCGGAGTTGGGCGAAGGCCTCACCGCTCTCCAGCAGGCCGTCAAGCGAGGTTCGCAGAGTGAATGCGAATCGGCGTGCAAACGACTCGGGGCGACGGTGGGCAAGTATGCACGACGCGTCAAGGTCGGGCGCGCGATGCGATCGCAGTTGGGCCGGCTCTCCCAGGCCAAGAAGAAACTCAGCAAGAAGGGCGGCTACTGCAAGGCGTGTCGTAGCGGGTGCGGTCCGTGTAAGGGCGGCAAATGCAAGGGGAAGGGCGTCAAGATCGGGTTGCCGACGCTCAAGTTCGCCCGTTCGGACTCTCCAAACCAGAGGGCGGGTACGGCCGCGGCGATGAACCTCTTCGACAAGGAGACGGACCTTGACGGCCGGCGCGTCGAGGAGCAGGTGACCGGCCGGACCGGCCACGGGCCGTCGGAGACCGAAACCGAGTCCAGCCTCGAGGCCGAAGAGGCGGCCGCACGCTCCTACCGCGAAGTCTACGCCAAGTATCGCAAGCTGAGCGAGGCCGTCATGACCGAAGAGGCGGTGCCGCTCGGTCATCGACAGATCATCAAACGCTACTTCGAACTCATTCATCCCGATCGCCTCGAGGCCGAAGGCTTGTTGCGCGACGTGCCTGAAGCACCCGCGCCCGTGAGAACGACCGGGCAGGAGGAACCGTCCGAATGATTACGCAAGAGACCGACGCCCTCGAAAGGCAACTCGTGGAGTTCCGCGAGGTCTTTGGCCGCATGCAGAACGAGATCGCCCGGGTGATCGTCGGGCACGACGAGGTGGTGACCCATGTCCTCACCGCACTGATGGTGGGCGGGCACGTGCTGCTCGAAGGCGTGCCGGGATTGGGCAAGACGCTGCTCGTGCGGACGCTCGGCAGGGTGCTGAACCTCACGTTTCGGCGCATCCAGTTCACGCCGGACCTGATGCCGGCCGACCTGATCGGCACCAACGTGGTCATGGAAGGCGAGCGCGGCGGGCGCCACTTCGAGTTCCAGCGCGGTCCCGTGTTCACGCACGTCCTGCTCGCCGACGAGATCAACCGGGCCACGCCGAAGACGCAGTCGGCGTTGCTCGAGGCCATGCAGGAGCACGGCGTGACCGTCGCCGGCACGACGCACCCGCTGGAAGAGCCGTTCCTCGTGATGGCGACGCAGAACCCGCTGGAGATGGAAGGCACGTACCCGCTGCCCGAGGCCCAGCTCGACCGGTTCCTGTTCAAGCTCGTCGTCCGCTTCCCGACCGTCGAGGAGTTCGAGCTGATCATGGACCGGACCACGCAGGCGGACGAGCCGGACGCGGAGACGATCTTCGAAGGCCGTGACATCCTCGAGCTCCGGCAGTTGGTGCGGCACGTCCCGATCAGCGACGAGGTGCGGCGCCATGCGATCCGGCTCGTGATGAGCACGCATCCGGACAACGAGGGCGCCACCGAACTGGTGAAACGCTACGTGCGCTACGGTGCGAGCCCGCGGGCGGGCCAGGCCCTCATCCTCGCGGGCAAGGTGCTGGCCGTTCTCGATGAACGGATCAATGTTTCGCGCGACGACGTGGCTGAAGTCCTGCTTCCGGCGCTGCGCCACCGCATCATCGTCAACTTCGAGGCCCAGGCGGAGGGCGTCACGCCGGACCAGATCCTCCGCGACGTGGCGGAGAAAACCGCGTTCGGCACCGCCCCGTAGCTGCCCATTGAAGAACGCGGCACTCTGGCGTGGCAGGGGCTTGGAGCCCATGAGCCCACGGGCAAGATGCCCGTGCCACACAAGACGGAGCAGAGCTCCCAAACTGAGAGCACCACTGATGGTTCGTCACAGCCTGTTCTTCGGGTGCCACGGGCAGCTTGCCTGCCCGTGCATGTGCTGTGCGTCGGCACTGGCGGACAAGCCGCCAGTGGCACCCAACCAAAGACCGGACGGTGACCGCCCGCTCGTCCGGAACCGCGTGGCATTCGAGGCAACCGAGGCGTAGCAGATGGCCGTCTTCGAGAGCGACTTCTTGCAGAAGCTCGAGTACCTGGCCCTCGTGGCCCGGCGCGTGTTTCGCGGCCGGCTGAAGGCCGAGCGCCGCAGCCGAACCTACGGATCGAGCGTGGAGTTCGCCGACTATCGCGACTACGCCGCGGGCGACGACTACCGGTACCTCGACTGGAACGTCTACGCCCGCATGGACGAACTGCTCATCAAGCTCTTCGAGGAAGAACAGGATCTGCACGTCTACGTCGTGCTCGATGCGTCGCGGTCGATGGCGGCGGCACCGGAGAAGTTCGACTCGGCGCGCCGCGTCGCCGCCTCGCTGGCCTACATCGCTCTGAGCAATCTCGACCGCGTGGCCATTCACCCCTTCGCCGACCGGCCGCTGCCCGAGTTCCCCATGACCCGCGGCAAGGGCAAGATCCTCACGCTGCTCGAGTACCTCGAGCGCATGGAGTCCGTGGCCACCGACACGAACCTCGAGCAGTTCGCGCGCGTGTTCCTCCAGCGGCGACCGCGACGCGGACTGGTGATCGTCGTCAGTGATCTATTCGACCCGCGCGGCTTCGGGCGCGGGATCGACGCCCTGCGCTACGGCGGCGACGAAGTGCAGGTCGTGCACCTGACCGAGCCTTCCGAGGCGACGCCGACGTTGCTCGGAGACTTCGAGCTGCTGGACGCCGAAACGCAAACGGTGCGCTCGGTCACGATCACCGAACGGCATCTACGCGAGTACCGTCGCGTGTTCCAGCAGTTCCTCGTCGACAGCGAACGGACGTGCCGCCGCCGCGAGGTGGGTTACATCCACAGCACGACGGACGTGCCGTTCGACGAGCTGGTGCTCAAGGTGCTGCGCCGCGGGAGGATCGTGGCGTGAACCTGCTCAACCCGACCAACCTGCTCTGGGCGTTCATCGCGCTGCCGATTCTCGCCCTGTACATCCTCAAGGTGCGCCACCGTCGGCAGGTCGTGCCGACGCTGATGTTCTGGGATCAGATCTACAAAGACGCGGCACCGCGCGCCCTGTGGCGCCGCATGCGCTACTGGCTGTCGCTGCTCTTGCAGTTGGCGCTGCTGGCCTTGCTGACGATGGCCCTGGCGGATCCGATTCGCGCGGGGGCGTCGAGCCGCCCGAAACACTGGGTCGTCATGCTCGATCAGTCGGCGTCGATGCAGGCGACCGACGGAGCCCCGACCCGGTTCGACCAAGCCCGGCAGATCGCGCACGGGATCATCCGCGCGATGCGTGCCCGGGACCAGGCGACCGTGATCGGCGTCGGAGCGCAGGTCACGATTGCCAGCGGACGCACGCATCACCAGCCGACGCTGCACCGGGCCGTCGACGGTTTGGCGCCCACCGACGCACCGGCGGACCTGCAACAGGCGCTGGCGATGACCGCCGCGATCGACATCGGTGAGGAAGAGCGCGCACTCGTCGTGATCACCGACGGGCCCGGCGCCGCTCAGCTCGACGATCCCGGTGACGCGGTCACGATCCATCGGTGCGGGCGCGACGCCGCCAACGTCGCCATCACCGGCTTTGCCGTCCGGCCGCGCTCGGACAACCCGGTCGAGTTGCAGGGCATGCTGCGCGTGGCCAACTACGGGCCGGCCCCGGTTTCCGCGGAGGTGCAGCTCAAACTCGACGGCGAGTTGTTCGACGCCGTGTTCCTGGACCTCGACCCGGATCAGGAGAAGCTGCACACGTTCCGACACGTGCATACCACCGGGCATCTCCTTCAGGCGAAGCTGAGCGCCGCCGACGCGCTGGCCGTTGACAACACGGCCGTGGCCGTCCTGCCCGAGATCCGCGAGAAACGCGTGGCTTTGATCACCGAGGGGAACCTGTTCCTCGCCAGCGTCCTCGCGGCACACCCGTGGATGGAACTCGCCCAGGCGACTCCGGCGCAGCGGGAATCAGTTGTCCAACACGCCGACATCGTAGTGTTCGACCGCTTCGTGCCGGACACCCTGCCCGACAAGCCGAGCTTCTTCCTCGACCCGTCTGGAGACAGTCCACTGTGGACGATCGGTGACATGCTGAACAACCCCTTGGTCAGCGAGGTCAAGGAGGACGCGGCCCTGCTCCGGCACGTTAGCTTGCGGAACTGCACGTTTCACCGTGCCCGCGCCGTGACACCGAACGAATCGCCCACGGCGCTGGTCTCGTCGTTCGAGCATCCGCTGCTGCTGAGCTGGCTGCGGCATGACCCGCCCACGGTGCTGCTCGCGGTGGACATCCGCCAGAGCGACCTCCCGTGGCGCACGGTGTTTCCGATTCTCGTGCAGAACACGCTGAACGAGCTGGCGGGGCAGGCGGCCGAGCCGGTGAGCGCGTACGCGACCGGCACCACGCCACAGATCGCGGCGCGAGCCTCAAAGGCGAGTGCCACCGATGGTCAGGGCAACCTTGTCTCGGTAGTCACGGAGGACGGGCGGCTCGCGGTCGGTCCTGTCTCCGACGTGGGTGTGGTCACGGTTCAGGCCGATGAGCGCGTGATCGACCTCGCGTTCAACCTGGCCGACGCGACCGAATCGAACATCGGTGCGAACGCGGCTGACGCCGCCGACGCGCAGGCCGTGGCCGCCGCATCGCTGTGGTCCTGGCCCTGGTGGGTGATTCTCGTGACGGCCGCGATCGCTCTGAACACCGTGGAGTGGGGTCTTCATCAACGGCGCCGGATCGAGTGAACCGGGGTTTCTCATAATGCTGACGCTCGGATGGACACTTGAAGTCACGCGACCGGTCGCTTTGTTGCTGGCCGTGTGCTTGGTTGCGGTCGGGTGGTACTTCCGCCGATCGCTGGTGGACTTCCCGCCCGCGCAGCGGCGCGTTTCGCTGATCGTGCGCATCCTGCTGCTCGCTCTGCTGATCCTGGCCGCGGCCGGCCTGAATCTCCTTCGCGACGACAACCGTCAGTTCGTGGTGCTGGTCGTGGATCGCTCCGACAGCATCGACGACGAAGCGGGCAAGCGTGCGGACGACTTCGTCGCCGAGGCCGTGCGATCGGTCCGCGGGGCCGACGAGATCCGCGTCATGGAGTTTGCGGGCAACGCCCACCCGCCGCGCGAGCCCGGAGTCGAAGAGACGTCGGGCGCCGAGTCGTCGGACGAGCTCGATCGCGGACACACCGATCTGGCTACCGCGCTCGCCAGTGCGTGGGCATCGGTCCCGGCGTTCTACGCGAAAACGCTCGTGCTGCTCTCGGACGGGAGGGACACGCGCGGCGACGCCACACGGGTCGCGCAGGCCGCTCGCGCCGCCGGCGTGCGGATCTGCACCGTGCCCTTACGCGGCGGCACCCGCAACGAGGTGCAGCTCACGGCCGTGCGTGGTCCGGCCCAGGTACGCACGGGCGCGCCGTTTCAGCTCGAAGTCGAGATCACCAGCAACCATGACGACACCGCCGAGCTCGAGATCTTCCGCAACGACGTCCGCGTCGCCACCCAGACCGTCAAGCTGACGACGGGGTCCAACAAGTTCCGGTTCCGTCAGACCGCGTCCGCCGATCGCTTCCAGACCTACCTGGTGCAACTGCGGGCGGGCGACGATTACTTCGTCGACAACAACCAGGCCGCGGCCCTGATCGCCTGCGAGGGCAAGCCCCGCGTGCTGCTCGTCGAGGCGACCGCGCGCGACGCCCGCTACCTCACGTGGGCTCTGGAAAAAGAGGACATCATCGTCGACGTGCGCGGGCCGCGCGGCGTGCCCCGGACGCTGGCCGACCTCGAGAACTTCGAGCTGCTCTGCCTGAGCAACGTGGCCGCCAACGAGCTGAGCAAGCCGCAGATGCAACTGATTCGCTCGTACGTGCAGGACCTCGGCGGCGGATTCATCATGATCGGCGGCGACAAGTCGTTCGGGCTCGGCGGGTACTACAAGACCGTGCTCGAAGAGATCCTGCCCGTCCGCACCGACTTCGAGAAGGAGAAGGAGAAGCCGTCGCTGGCGATGGTGCTCGTGATCGACAAGTCCGGCTCGATGGGCGGCGCGAAGATCGAGTTGGCCAAGGACGCCGCGAAAGCGGCGGTCGAGCTGCTCGGCAACCGGGACCGGGTCGGCGTGATCGCATTCGACGGGTCGTCGAAGTGGATCGCCGAGGTGCACTCCGCCCGGGACCACGCGTACCTGTTCGAGCGCATCAGCAGCCTGACCGCGGGCGGCGGCACCAACCTGGCCCCCGCCCTGAGTGATGCCTTCAGCGCGCTGGAGACGACGACCGCCAAGCTCAAGCACGTCATTGCCATGACCGACGGGCATTCGCAGCCGGGCAACTTCTACGAGATCGCCAGCTCGATGGCCGACGCCCGCATCACCGTGTCGACGGTGGCCGTCGGCACCGGGGCCGACGCGGAACTGCTCGAGCGGATCGCCACGTGGGGCAACGGGCGGGCGTACGCCACCGACGACCCCAACCACATCCCGCAAATCTTCGCGCGGGAGACCATGGAGGCGTCGAAGTCGGCGATCAACGAGCAACCGTTCCTGCCCGTGCAGGTCACCCCGCACCAACTGGCCGAGGGCATCAACCTCGACGAGGCACCGTTCCTGCTGGGTTACGTCATCACGCAGCCCAAGCCGACGGCCGAGTATGTGCTCCAGACCGAGACCGGACACCCGCTGCTGGTGACCTGGCGCTACGGGCTGGGGCGGGCGCTGGCGTTCACGTCGGACGTCAAGAACCGCTGGGCGGCGGAGTGGCTGCAGTGGCCCGAGTTCAGTCGGTTCTGGGCCCAGGTTGTGCGCGACACCATGCGCATCAGTGCCCACACCGCGATGCAGGTCGACATGGTGCGGTCGGACGGACAGTTGCAGGTCACCGTCGATGCCCTTCACCCGTCGGTCCATCGCGCCGGCGAGTATCTGGACGACGTCGAGACGATGCTCGAAGTCGTTCGGCCGGGCATGGACGCCACGGACGTCGCACTACGGCAGATCGCGCCCGGCCGGTACACCGGTGCGTTTGACGTCGACGACACGAGCATGCATCACGTGCGCGTGTCGCAGAAACAAGAGGACATCGAGGTTCAGGCCGTCAGCCGCGGCGTGGCCGTCGGGTACTCCGACGAGTATCGCGTCGGCCCGGTCAACGAAACCCTGCTCCGGCGGCTCGCGGACATGGGGGGCGGTACGTTCGATCCGTCTCCCGCCGCCGCCGTCGAGTCCGATGCCCGGTCGATGCGGGTGCAGCCGCTGTGGCCGTACCTGATCGCCGCGGCTCTGGTTCTTCTCGTACTGGACGTTGCGCTGCGCCGAATCGATTTCGCGACGATTCTCGGGGCGGCGAGGCCTTGGCGACAGGTAGGCGTGGGCGGATAGCTACACACGAGGTACTCCCATGATTGCGAGAGTGTTGATTCTCACGGCGGTGATCGGGGCCACTGCGCTCGAAGCACAGGGTGCCGCGACGGACGACGCCCGATTGCGCGAGCGTTACCTGAAGTCGGCGTTGAGCAACCCGCGCCGCGGCACGGCGGTGGAGCGGCTGTATCAACTGGCCGCCCAGACGGAGGGCATCGACACCTTGATCGAGCGGATCGGGGCGATGCCGCCCGGCGAGTCGGACGCGCGGCGATGGACGCTCGTCGGGCTGATCGAGGAGATGCGCGGCAAGGACGAGGCGGCCCTGGCGGCGCTGAAGCGCGCGGCAGACGCGGACGAGAAGGCGCACTATCCACGCTTCGTTCGCGGCTCGATTCTGCTGCACCGCAACCAATACGCGCCGGCCGTCGAGAGCCTGCTCGCGGCGTTGGAGCTGAATCCGCCGCTCGACGATGCGATCGAGATCCAGAAGGCGCTCGGGCGGGCGTACCTGCGCAGTCGGAAGATCGAGGCGGCCACGAAGACCTGGTCGGCCCTGGCGCGAATCGCTCCGGACGATCCGATCACGCTGCAGGAACTCACGATGCTCCTGGTCGACGAGGAGCAGTGGGAGGAGGCCCTGCAATACTACAAGCGGCTCCGCACGCTCCAGAAGGACCGACCGTACCAGGTGGTGCTCACCACGATCGCCATGGGCAACGTCGAGGCGCGCCGCGGGCAGTTCGAGGCCGCGCTCGAGCGCTTCGAGGAAGCGCTGACCAAGGCTGCGCCGGGCAGTTGGCTCGCGTCGGAGATCCGCACGCACATTGCCGACCTCTTCCGGAGGCGCAACGACCTGACGGGGCTGGTCAAGTACTACCAGACGCGGCTCGAGAGCACGGACGCGACCGACGTGCAACTGATGGTGCGGCTGGCCGAGCTGCTCGTCGAGCTTGACCGGGCGAAGGAGGCAAGACCCTGGTACGAGAAGGCGATCGACCTGGCCCCGAAGAACGAAAACGTGCGCGTCGCGTACATCCGGCTGCTGGAGGAGGCCAAGGAGTTGCCGGCCGCCGTAAAGCAATACGAGGCTCTGCTGGAGCAGAATCCCAAGCAGGTTGCCCATCTCGAAGCGTTGGGGCGCTTGCATCTGGACGCGGGCGGAGACGGCGCGGAGAGCAAGGCCCGCGCGTTGTGGGAGCGCATCGCCGCACTGAACCCGGAGGACCCGGCCACGATGGTGCAGGTGGCCGAGATCTTCCGTGACGCGAAGCTTAATGACGACGCGGGCCGGTACTTCCAGCGCGCGATCGAGCTGGCCCCCGGCGTCGGGCAGTATCGTGAGTACTACGGAGAGTTCCTCATCGGGATCGATCGTCGCGACGACGCGCTCGCCGCCATCAAGCAGATGGCCGAGGGTTCGCGACGGAACTCGGAAACGCTGCTGCGGCTGTCGGATGTGGCCGGATACTTCGAGTTCGCGGAGGAAGCGCTGGCGGCGGCGCGCAGCGCCGTCGAGCTGAAGCCCGACCACTTCGAGGCCCGCATGCGCCTCGCCGAACTGCTCGGCGAACGTGACCAATTCGACGAGGCCCTGGCGGAGCTCGACCGTGCGTCGAAGGTGGCGCCGAACCCCTTCTTCGCCCGCGAGGTGGTCGACAAGCGCATCCGTCTGCTCGATCGGGCAGGGCGATTGCAGGAGACGTTCGACAAGAAGGCCGAGGCCCTGACCGCGAAGCCGGCGCAGACCGCGGAGCCGTACATCGAAGGCGCGAAGATGGCCATGGCCCTTCGGCTGAAGGAGCCCGCCGTCGCGCTCGTCACCGAAGCTCTGAAGAAGGAGCCCAACGCGGCGCCGATCCTCGAACTGGCCGCGCGCATCTACGAGCGATCCGGCGACCACGAGCGCCGCAGCGAGACACTCGGCAAGCTGATCGAGGTGGCCCCGCAGAATCGAGGCGACTACCAGCGGCAGTTGGCCGAGCACCACGCACGACTCGGCGATGCGGAGGCCGCGGTCAAGGCGGCCGAGGCCGTCATCGATGCCGGTCCGGACAACCCTGCCGGATACCAGTTGCTGGCCACGCTCTGCGAGCGGTTCGGCATGGCCGATCGCTCGGTTGCCATCCTCAAGGAGGCCGTGAAGGTCGACCCGAAAAACGTCGATCTCCGCCTGCAGTACGGGCAGCGACTCGATCGAAGCGGCGACGTCGACCAGGCCCTCGAGCAGTACTGGCTTGCCTTCGACGCCCACGAGGAAGTGGACGACAAGCTCTCGGTCATGCGCACGCTGGCCGACCTCTACTATGGGGCGGGCAAGTTCGAGCAACTCGTCGACCGCCTGGAACGGAAGCGACGCCTGACTCGTGACGACTGGGTGCCGACGCTGTGCCTGGCCGAGGCCTACCGGCAAATCGAGGACTTCGCCAAGTCGCGTGTCCTACTCACGTCTCTGCTGACCGAACGCCCGGACGAGGCCAGCCTGCTCTCGCAGGTGGTGCGCCTCGCGAAGGCGGAGGGGCTCAAGGAACAGGCGGCCGAGCACCTGCTGCGCCTCGTGGAACTCGAGCCCAGCCGCCGCAACCTCAGCCAGCTCGGCGAACTGCTCTTCGAGCTCGAGCGGAAGGATGAAGCGATCGCCACCTGGCGCCGGGCGGCCGAGTCCTCCGACGACGCCAGCCGAGCCCTCTCCGATGCGGCCACGCGATTCCTGGAGCGCGAGCTGTACGACGCGGCCATCGACCTGCTTGCCGACTACGACGCCCGCGAGCCCGACGACTGGCGCACGGCCTACCTGTACGGAATGGCCCTGCTCGGCGCCGAGCGCACCGACGACGCCGACCGCGTCTTCGCCCGCATCGCCGATCTGCCCGATCTGCCGGAACCGAAGAAGCCCGACGACAAATCCAAGAAGTCGCAGACGGCGCAGCGGCACGCGTACTATCAGCAGTTGCCGCCCGAGTACGTTCGCGTGCAGAAGCTGTACTCGCTTCGCCATGAGCTTGCCCCACGGTCCGGGTACTACTCTTCTCGCAGCTCGCCCAGGGTCTTCATGCCGCCGGAACTCGACACCGCGCGCACGGCCGCATGGTATCAGCACTGCCGGATCGCGAAGGAGAACGACCGTTACGACGAGATCGTCGAATCTCTGAAGGAGGCCAACACGCCCCGCGCCGCGTGGCAGCTCGTCCAGATGTACGCCATGGAGCAACGCGCGAGCAAGGAGCTCTACGGAGCGGTGCAGAACCTGCGCAAGCTCAGTCCCGACGATGTCGCGGTCAAGATCCTCTGCTTTGAGCAGATGATAAGCGCGGGGCGGGGGAACGACGTCGAAGTGTCGTTCGAAGAGATCCGGTCGCTGTTCCGCGAGCTGACGGAATCCCGGGCGGACCTGGCCATGTACGTCGGTGCGTCGTGGATGCGGTACTTGCAGCGCGGCGGAAAGAAGGACGAACTCGAGGCCTACGTCGATGCACTGACCAGCCGCGGCTTCACGAGCGTCCGCGACGCGGCCATGGTCATCAGCACCGCGATCCAAGCCGAGATGTTCGAGACGGCGAGCGACCTTCTGCGGCGGGCGGAGGAACAGTTCGGCGCGTCACGGCAACCGTCCCGCGGACTCAGCCTCGCCCACGCGTACCCGCAGTTGATGAGCCTTGCGCTTCGGAAGGACCTTCCGGACCGGGCCGCAGAGCTGCTTGTCGAGCACCTGCGCCGCACCCGGCCCCAAAGCCCGCAACTGGGCCGTGGGTACTCGCCGTTTCGCTCGTACACGTATCGGGCCGGCCGCATCTACGGCGGAGGCGGCAGTTACGGAATCGAGTCGTTCCCGAACGTGACCGCCTACTACGATTCGAGTCGGCTTCAGGTGCTTGATCAGTTCTTCCAGACCACGACCGCTGAGCCGGATGCGGAGGGCTCGGGCCAAGTCCGTCCCAAGGCCGGCATTCGCCAACGAATTCAGCAAGCCACGTCGAAACCCGCGACTTCGACCCAGCCCGGCCAACCGGCGACGCAGCCCGCAGAGAAGAAGCCCAAGGTCGACGCCCCGGCGCTGCTCGCGGCGCGGAAGCGGTTCGAGGCCGACCTCGGATCCGAAAGCGAGGACGATCGTGTCTACGCACACCTGGCGCTGGCCTACCTCGATTGGTGGAGCGCCGAGCGCGAAGCGGCGAGCCGCCACGTCGCCGAGGTGGTGAAGCTGCGCCCGTGGGATGCTTCGCTCGCCCTGGCCCTGGCCCAAGTGCCGTATCAGATGGACGACCAGAAGGGTGCGCTCGATGCGCTGAACGGCATCCGTCGCCGGTATCACGCAACGTACAAGCCCGCCCAGCAGTTGAGCCTCCGCATCGCGCGCGAGCTGGGTGAGACCGAGGCGGCCAAGACCGCGGCCCTTCGCTTGTTCAGCATGCGCCTGGCGTCGAAAGAGCAGATCGAGCTGGTCGCGGCGATGCGCGAGTTGGGGCTGACCGGCAAGGCCGAGCAGGTCGAGCGCCGCATCCGAAACGTCTCCAGCGGCGATCTGAGCCAACTCGTCAATCTCATGCAGGGGCACACGTCGCGTGACGAGAAGGACAAGGCCGCCTCGTCAATCTCATGCAGGGGCACACGTCGCGTGACGAGAAGGACAAGGCCGCGGAGATCGCCCGTCAGGTCCTCCGGCATGTGGGCAAGGCGCAGTCGAACGAGGAGTACTACCGCAGCCAGGCCCTGCGGGCGCTGAAGAGCGCGGGGAAGATCGAGGCATTGATTAAGCAGACGACCGAGCGGCTGGCCGCGAACCCGGACGCGGTGCGCGTCCTGACCGATCTGTGGCACTATCACACCGCCGACGGCGACCACGAGAAGGCGAGCGAGTACGCCGAGCGCGTGGTCAAGCTCCGCCCCGACGACGCGAAGGTCCGTTATCAATTCGCGTCGGCGCTCCTGCGGGCCGACCAGAGCGACAAGGCCTTCGAGCATTTCGAGGCGATCCTGAACAACGATCCGGCTCTGCTCATCGGCGGCAACCGGACATACGACGTGATCCGCGCGTTCCGGCAGGCCGGCCAGCTCGATCGCTTCGCCATGATGCTGGCGGAGAAAGACTGGAACAAGCTCTCCCGCAGCCGCAACGTCAATCCGGATCAGCTCGGCTGGAACCTGATACGACTCGCGGAGGAACTCGGCCGCAGCGAGACCGCCGCCGCCCTTCCCTTCTTCGACAAGCTCAACGACTACACGATCGACGACTCACAGAACCGACACAACCACGGCCGGGTCGTGCGTCACCGGGCCCAGGCGCTGCTGAAGCCGAGGAGCGCGTATGTCCGCACATGGCACATGGTTGCTCCGTTCCCCTGCCCGGACGACGGGGCGTCCGACAAGGCCTATCCGCCCGAGACCACGACCTTCGCGGCCGACCAGGCGTTCGACGGAGCCCACGGGAAGGTGAGTTGGAAGCCGATCGAGGTCGCGTCCGGTTTGGTCGACGGGGGCGAACACCTGCCCGTCGAGGACGAACGGTTCGTTGCCTACGCCCACTGCGAACTTCAATCAACGAAGCAGCGCACCGCCGCCACCTACATGAGCGGTCGAAACGTGGTGACGATCTGGGTCAACGGGAAGGAGGTCTACGCGAAGCCCGTTGACGACAAGTCGCGATCTAGTCAGGGACGGTGCGAGCTACCGCTGGAGGAGGGCAACAACTCGGTTCTTCTGAAGCTGATGAAGACTCGAAGCCGCCTGCACTTCGGGTTGCGCGTCGCCGAGCCCGACGACGAGACGGCGCAGGCGCAGCGTCAAATCGAGGCCATGCGCTACATGCTGGCTTCCTCGATGACATTCAAGGCGTTCACGCTGCAGAGGTCGGCCTCCGTTCCGCGCGAGGCCTTCGAGAGGCCGCTCCTCGTGAGGACGCAACGCACCGACCTGCTCACGACGATCTACAGTTGGAGCCATCCCAACGGGTCGCCGAACGGTATGGCCGGCGAGTTGCTCGACATTGCCGCCGAAGCCGAGCAGCTCGATCCGATGCGGGCGTACCTGGAATCGCAGGCCGACGACGACGGGCAGGGGCTGAAGCTGGGCGCGTGGTTGGCGATGATCAACTGCCGTCTGGGCCGCCTCGATGCGGTGAAGGCGGCCGTGCCCGAGCTGCTCGAACTGGCGGGCAAGACCACGGGCAATGACAACCGCAATCGCCAAGGCAACGCCTACAGCATCCTCTGGCTGGACTCGGAACTCGCGAAGCATGACGAACTGCGGGCGGTGTCGCTGATCTGTTGTGAGTTCGTCGTCGACAGCGAAGAGAGCCGGGCCGGCAGCGGGCTGGCCAACCTCTTCTATCACCGCTTGGCCGATCGCTACTTCAAGAACGACCAGCGCGAAGCCGGCCGCGCCGCCCTGCTCGAGCTGGCGAACATGAAGATCGACACGCGCTCGTATCCGGGGACCTACGGTCAGGAGCGACAGCAGGAGAACAAGGTCCGCGCCGCCGAAGGCCTGAACAAGGCGGGGTTCTACGCCGATGCGTACAAGATCGCGCTCGAGGTTTCGCGGCACACGATCCCCGGCAGCAGCCGGCGGTATTACGTGCAGCAGGCCGAGACCCTGCTGAAGCAGATCGGCACCGAGCATCCGGAGTTCGGCGCTCTGCTCTACGTCGCGACCACGCCCGTAGCGAAAGATCAGATCCAGATCGTCTGGTCGACGGCGTGCGTGGGGGGCGACATCGGCGATCGACCAGGCTCGCTGACCCAGCCGATCGAGGCCGCCGCGGAGCTCTTCGCTGGCTACCATGCGGAGATCCAGGTATCCGCCGCCCAGACCGGCGGCTTCCGGCCCGTCGCGCTCGAGGCCGCTGAGAAGCAGCACTATCTCCACGGTCCTGTCCCGGCCAACAGGCTCTTCTGGTATCGCGTGGTGTTGCGCGATGCGGAGGGGCACTTCGTCGTGAGGAGCAAGCCGGTGCCGGCGGCAACCGGAGAGAACCTCGTTCCGGACGGTGCCGTCGAGGCGACGGCCCTCGGGCCGATCCAAACGGCCCCGGATGATGACAGCCGGCCCTGGGCGCCGACCGACCTGGAGGACAAGCCGCGCGAGGGCTATGCGGTGGTCGAAGGAGGCCGCCCGTTCTCACTGGGGGCAAGAAGCCTCGTTGGCAGAACCGGCGGCCGGGAGTGGTTCGCGGCCAGCCGTCCGTTTCGTGTGGACCCCTCCAAGAACTACGTGATGGGCGGGTGGATGCGCACTCTTGAAGGCGACGGGGTGTTGGCCCGCATTGCCCTCGACGACCAGAAGCGAACGCTTGCCCTGTTTGAGCTGAACTGGATCGACGCCTACCCGTCCTGGTGTTTCGTGGTCCAGCGCCTCACACAGGACCCTTCGCTGAAGGTCATGGACGGCCCCGGGAAGATCCAGCGCTACGTCCGGTATAAGACGGATCGGATGCCGGAATCGCAGGCGTACCTGCGCCTCGGCTGCCTGCACGAAGGCGCAAGTGCCATCGACGACGCCTTCCTCATCGAGTACACGGTCGCCGATGCCGCCTTGGTCGGGACGCTCGTCGACGCCTCACTGGATGAGCGGCAGTCAGCCGATGCGCCGTTACACGACGAGGCTGCCAGACGGTTCCGCGAGCATGTCGGTGAACGGGTCCTCCAGAAGGTGCAGACGACTCTGCTCACGGCGGTCCCCGTGTCCGAGCATGCCGTGCAACTCGCCTGGGCGGCACAACCCTCGAGAATGAAGACCAGGGATGAGCTCCACACCATGCGGCACGCAATCGCCCCACAGCCGGAGCTCTTCTCGCCATACACCGTCGAGGCGTACGTCAGCGGCGACGAGTGCGGTGACTACCACTTGCTTGCAGAGGCGGAGGGTGCGGCCCAGACGTTCACGTACGAGAACGCGCCCCCCAACACCGTCCTCTGGTACAAGATCGTCCTGCGCGATGACCAGGGCCGGGTGGCCGCCGTCAGCCACAGTACGCTGGCCGCCGCGGGAACGAACCTCCTGGCCGACGGGGAGGTCGAACGAGTCGAGGTCGGGCCCCTCGCCCAGGAGGGGGCGGACGACCCGGGGTCCTGGCGGTCGGTAGATCGGAATCTCCGACCTCGCGGCGGTCTGGCCGCCGCGGCAGAGTCGCGACCGTTCTCGGCGGGGAAGCGTTGCCTGTTGGCCAAGGCGGAATCGGGAGGCGTTGTGCAAGTCTGCAGCCGGCCGACACCGGCGGGCCCGAACGACTTCTTCTTCTATGGCGCATGGGTCCGCCCCGACCAGGGACCGGTGCATGTTGGGCGGCTGGCCCACACCGAGAATCGTACGCCGTTGCTGAACTCTGTAGCGTGGAAAGTGAGCGCAGACGATGCACCCGGTTGGATGTGCGTCATTCAGCGCACGGAGCCGGAGCGGTGGCTCGAAGTGACGCCGGAGATGCCCCCCAAGCACATGCAGGGGGTGAATGCCCAGAAAACTCCGCCCAACCAGCGATTCCTCGAGTTGTTCATCACGGTTGAAGGAACGGCGGCGATCGACGACGCATTCATGATCCGTTGCCATGCCGCGGGGGATCCGGCGATCCTCAGTGCCCTGCCCCCGGCCGGCGACCTGTATGTCGACCTCGACGCCGCGAAGGAGTTCGCCGAGCGAGTGCGAAACGCACGCACGCCCAAGGAATGAGGTTCTTCACGGATTCGCGGGGAGCCCGGTCAACTGCCGTCGCAGTTCTTGCCGCGGGGACGCTCCGGCACTGATCATGTCCCGGCCTCCCCTCCGGCGGGCACGCTCCCTGACGGTCGCGTCTCGGTTCTGCGCTCCTGATCCCGGTTTGTCTGGCGTGTCGTCGTTGGGTCTTGCCCTTCGACGATCTCGCTCTTGACCTCGCCGCCGCGCGTCACGCGCAGCTTCAGGATCGCGTTGCCGCGAGAGCAAGTCATGTGAATCGTCGTCTCCGGCATGTCGAGCACGTGATGTGCACCGCACGCCGGGCACTTGAATCGTACCAACATGAACGACTTCGTCTTCCTTTCAGTCGCGTCGTGCCGGTCGCGTGGCCGGACCGGGGGGAAACGATACGTCCTCGTCGAACACGTCGTCCAGGGTGAGCTGCGGGTTGGCGGCGAAGGGACGGTAGAGCGGGTCGGCCACCAGAAGCATCATCCACGAGTTCATCGGAATGCTGTAATAGTAGCACTCGACGATCGAGTACTTGCCGGTCAGCAGCAGCCCGAAGAAGTCCCGAGGGTCGGGAAACGCGTGGAGATACGGCTCGGCCACCGGCCCCAGCGTCGCGTCGACGCCGTCGCGGAGCAACTCCTTGCACCAGTACCGCTTGGCGGGGTCAGTCAGGCTGACCGCCTCGCTCGAGGCGATGTGAAAGCCAACCGCACCGGGCACGAAGGCGAACGCATCCACGTACTTGGCCAGACTGTACCAGCCGCAGTAGAGGGCGGTCTGCGGGCAGTCGCCGGGTGCGAACAAGGCCGGCTTCTTGTCGAGCGTCACGTCGAGCGTCGTGCGGTCCGAGAGAAATCGGGCCAGGTCACGCAGCTTCCGGTCGTAGGCGCCGTAGCTGTCCTTTGCGGGCAACCCGTGGGCGTCGATGTAGACCTTTCCCGTCAGTCCGCGGCGCTCGACGGCGACCGACTCGTCGATGATGCGCCGCACGACCGCGGGTGACGGGCCGTCGAGCCGGCTCACCATCAGCACGGGGCGACTCGCGCGCACCGCCCCGCCGCGCGCCGTACGCACGTTCAGCGTGTTGGACATCCACGCGTGGCGCGGATAGTCGTCCCACCACAGCAACGACAACTCGCTGTCGAAAGCGGCGCGGGTGTCCTCGGTCTTCACGCGCCGCCGATCCACGTCCAGGTGAGCAAGCAGACCGATGAGCCCGTTGTTCCGTCGAATCAGCCCGCGTGCCTCGGAGCGTTCGCGGGCATGGATCCCGGCCGCGAGCAACGCGTCGACCTGCTTCTTGGTGGCCAGGACTTCGTCCCGCAGCTTCTCGCGCTGCCTCTCTGCTGCGGCACGGCGCTTGGCCGGAAGGTCCTTGCGAACCCCGAAACTCCGCAGCTTTCCGGCGAGACCCTCGGCCTGCACGATCCGCTGCAGCAGTTCCTGCTGGGCTCGAGCCTGCCCTGCCCGCTCGGCCAGACGCCGGATCCGCCGCACCGCATTGTCACGATGGGTCTCGTAACGCCGGATGGTCCGCTCGAGCGGCTCGGCCGTCCGTGACCGCCCCGTCGTCGGTGACGAAGCGGAAGCGGGGGGCGGAGGGCGCGCGGTGCCGACCCGATCGAGCGCGGCGATCAACGCGTCCAGTTGCCCGACGACCTTCGCATGCTCGGCGGCAAGCGCCTGGGCAAGCGCTCTGGACTGCGGCGTCGCCTCGAGCGGGCCGATCCGAATGGGGACCCCGCTGAACGTCACCAGACAGCGGATCTTGCTTTCGAGCCCATCAGTGCGGAGGCGGCGCCGTAGCGCGGGGACGACCCGCTCCTCGTACCGCTTGCGCGAGACCTGCTCGCGGGCGGGCACGTCGAGGGCCACAATGTGGTCGTCAGGAACGCCGCGCGTGCGGGCATAGTGGAAGGCGAGTTCACCGGACGGCCTGCTCGCGCGGTTGAACAGCAGAAGCAAGTGCTCGGGCGCGAGCGGTTCCGGCTGGGCCCGAACCGGAGCGGAGAACGGAAGCAACAACAACAGGGCAGACCCGCCGAGGCGGCTGGTCACGGCGACCCTCGGGTGGTCGGAGCGGTCGCAGTGGGCTGCGTAGTCGGAGCGGGAAGCGCCTCGACCCGTTGCTTGGCAAACGGGTGGTTCGGCTCAACGGCGAGAACGGCGCGGTACGTCGCAGCGGCGACATCCAGCAACTGCAACTGCTCCTGCAAGCCGGCCAGAATCAGAAGCGTCTCCACGTCCCGGGGTGCGATCTCGGCGGCCTGCATCGAGACCTGGAGGGCGCCGTAGAGACGCAGTGCGTGCTCGACGTGGGCGCGGTCCTGCATGGCGGCAGAGAGCGCATTGAGCGCCGCCACGTTCTCCTGCTCGCCCGCCACCTGACGCTGGAGCATCGCCTCCAAGTACCCGTAGTACGTACTGAGCACCGCCAGTTGCGATGCGTCGGACGGGTCGGCCTTGAACGCGTCCCGGACGATCTGGACCGCGGCGTTCATCTGGACGACGGCGGCCTCGAGTTCCCCCATCTCCCCGACGGTCACGGCCAGCACCCGGCGCGCTTCGTGGTCGCGCGGGACCCGCTGGACCGCGTCCTCCGCGTAGCGGCGGGCTTCTTCATGCTTGCCCTTGGCCCGCAACGACTCGGCCAGGCCTTTCATTGCCTCGACGTAGTTCAGGTCAAGGCGCAGGGCGTGACGGAAGTTGGTGATGGCCAGCGTGTGATACTCGCTGGCCTGCACCACACGGGCCAGCCCGTAGTACCCCTTCGGGTCGTCCCGGCCGGGGCCTCGGATGTACTGTTGGTACCAACCCTTGGCCTCCGTGTTGTTGCCCATCTGCCTGAACGCATCGGCAATGCCGAACATCGCCGCTTTGTTTTCGGGTTCCCGGGGCAGGATGTAGCGATACCAGCCGATCGCCCGCCCGAAGTCGCCCAGATCGCCCCACCGGGCGGCGTAGTCGAGCGCTTGTTCGGTCGTGTAGGCCGGCGACGGTGAGGCAGTCTCAACGGGCGTGGCCGCCGGCGGCGTCGCGGGCTCCTCGGCAGCACGCAGGGCCCCACCGATCCCCACCGACAACGCCAGAGACAGAAGAAGAAGTCGTCCGAAACGAACTCGCATGGCGAGGCTTGGCATGCGCACCGTGGCGTCCCCTTGTACTACGTCGACGGCGTCCGCCCGATCCGCGCGATCGGCGGGGGACTATAGGACGCCTCCGGAACCGAGTCAAGCACGGTGGGCCCAGGCCTGCCGGACGACCGCGCGCCGGGTGGCGTGCGTCGCCTGCCGATCCACCGCGGGGGCGACCCGTGCCCGCACGGTGCCGGTCTCCACCCTCGCTATCCCTCCACGCTCAGCGTACAACCACCCATCCCCGGCTCCACCGGTGCGGGTTGCGGGACCTGAGGAGCCTCCGCCCCCCGTTCGTCCGCGACTCTCTCCAGCAGCATCTTCCAGGTCTCGCGCTGATACTCGAGTAGCTCGATGGCCTCATCAAGCGCGGCAATGTCGCGATTGACGCTGGCGTCGACGAGCCTGCGGTAGATGAAAGTGTAGAGCTGGCTCATTTGATCGCACAGCTCGGGGCTCACCTCGCGGCGGAGGCCACCCTGGAGCTCCAGGACGATTTTCTGGGCCCGGGAGAGGCTGTTGAAGCCGCCCTCCAAATCGTTGCCGTCGAGGGCGTCACGGCCTTGTCGAGCGAAGCGAATCGCCCCGTCGTACAGCATGAGCTGAAGCTGTTCCGGTGTTGCCGTGAGCACCGCGTTGCGGAGGTAGGCGTCTGGAGCACTGGCACTCATATCGTGAATCCATGGGTTCGGACGGCGACTCCTGCCCTTCGATGGCAATTCTTGCCGCTTGGGCTATCCGATTCCCGGACGCTATCGGCCATCGCCCGTAGGGAATTCACTTTCCGTCCGGAAATGCCGGCTGACGATGTGAAATTGGGTTATCGGGCGAGACCCGAGGAGTTGGGCTGCGTTTGGCCGGAGCGCAGTAGCTGCGTCTCAACGCCTGAATCGCCCTCTGGAGCTCGAAGCCCAGTCACTAGTGTGGTGTCTCAGAGTTGTCGAGGCTTATCTGATCCGAACCGCGCCCGTTAGGAAGCGGCCGCGGTAAGGCGAAGCATTGCCGCTCCCTCACGGTCGCGGTTCGGAAAGAATGCAGTCTGCCTGAGACACTACACTAGCCGAGGCTGATGCCCGTGCTGCTGCTGGCCAGGCTGGCGAGTCCGGTGAGCGCCGACTGCTGGGATTGCAGCGTCGCCAGGGCTCGCTCCATGGCCAGGAATCCGGCGCGAAGGCGGGCTTCTTTCGCAACCAGCAGGTCCTGGAGATCCTCAACACGATCGCTGAGGAGTTCCTCGCGGTCGGAGAGTCGGTCGGTCTGGCGCGTGATGAGGCCATCGACACTGTCGGTCAGACCATCGAGCACGTCGTCAAATGCGACACCGAACGCGTTCTCCGCGTCGACGAACAGCGCGGCCACGGCCTCGGGATCGTTGGTCAGAAGTCCCCGAAACTCCTCCGCGTCGAACTCGAGCCGGCCGCTGCGAAGCTGAATCCCCACGGAAGCCAGCCGATCGACCGTCGGATCACCCGTGTCGATCGCCCGGATCACGCCTTGCAGCAGCCGGTCCTGGATCCGTCGCGCCCCCGCCTCGCCCTGGAGGATACCGCGCTCTTCGGTCTCCGGATCGTAGTCGGTCAAATCGTCGAGGCGATCGAGAGCATCGTTGAACGCGCTCACAAACCCGCTCATGCCGTCGACGACCTTGTCGATGTCTCGGCCGATGGTAACGGTGACGGGCTGGTCGTCGACACCCACCAAGTCGATGGTGACGCCGCTGATCACGTCATCGAGAGCGTTCGTGCCGGACGAGATGAGCACGGCGTTGCTGCTGTTGTCGCCGCCGAAGAACACCAGTGCGTCACGTGGCTCAATCAGCGTATCGAAGGAGATGCCGGTCGAGCCGGCATCGATGAGCACGCGCCCCTGCGCTCCCGTTGTCTCGGATGTGATCGTCAACCGGTACGGAGCGAAACCCGAACCGTCGTTCATGACCGCGGCCGAGACCCCGGTGCCGGCCTCGTTCAGCTTGGAGGCCAGATCATTGAGACTATCATCAGCACCTACGTCGATGACGACCTCGTACGACCCGTCGATCCGGGTCTCGCCTTCGGCGGCCTCTCCGAGAATATTGAGGTCGGCGGCCGTCGTTCCGCCGTCCTCCGTGATCCGGAGTTGGCCGGTGCCCCCGGCCGTGTCGACGATGACGATTCCGTCACCTGTGTCGTTGATCCGGGCCTCGACGCTCAGCACGCTGTTGGACGGGTCGTCCGGATCCGTGTTCTTGGAGTTGATCTCCCGAATCACATCGCCAATGGTCACCTCATTCCCGCCGGTCAGGTCGATCACGGTGCTCTTGCCCGCCGAATCCGTGATGCGGAAATTCCCGCGCTGGATCCCCGCCCCGGAGTTGAGGGTTTCAAGCTTCGTCGTCTCGGAAATGTATTGCCGCTGGAGATTGCCGCTGTGGACCTCGTCGGCAGCCGCATTGGCCAGGATGTTGAGATCAGATGCGGCGGTGCCCCCGACCCCGTCGGTGATAACCAGGTTCCCCGAGCCGCCGGAAAGGTCGCGGATGACGATGCCGTGACCGAGTTCGTTGATCGATGCGCTGAGGGCGAGACCCGACGCATTGATCGCGTCGATGACTTCGGAAACCGTGCTCGCCCCCGACAGATCGATCGACG
>CAYMME010000055.1:0-25371 GCA_964391465.1 uncultured Planctomycetales bacterium | reverse complement strand
GCTGGTGCGGCGTCCATCCATGGCGGAATAGACCGTCGCCATCGTGAGTTGTAGACTCGACAGCGGCCTCCGGGACAGGCTCGGGCCCTGAAACGATTGAGACAGTTCGGAACAGGAGACCAGCGGATGAAACGTATTCTCGGTTCGGTATTGGTGTTGGCAGCGGTCGTTGCGATCCTGAGCGCGGCCGCGGTCCAGGCAAACTGCGGGAGTTGTGAGACGAAGAAGGCTTCCGCCAAGTCCGACGACGCGGCATGCGCGAAGGCGTGTGCAAAGACGGTGGCAGCGGCCGGTCAGAAGTCGTGCGAGAAGTCGTGCGGCGCCAAGACCGCGGCGGCCTGTGCCGGCAAGAGCGGCTGCGACATCAGCAAGAAGCTGAACCTGCCGTCGCTCACTTACCGCGTGGGCGATTTTCAGACCGCCTGCTCGAAGACGGCAGAGAAGGTCGCCGCCAAGAACGGCGCCTCGCTCCGTTACGTCGTGGAGGGCAAATCCCACAAGGACCAAGCCAAGGCCGTCGCAGCCCTGGCCGCGGCCATCGACAAGCGGGCCAACGACATGCTTCAGGTCCGCTTTGTGGTCGGCAAGAAATGCGTAGGCTGCCCCAACGCCGCCGCCAGCCTGGCGTCGAGCAAGGGCGAGAAGGTGATCTATCGCGTGGCCGGCCGCGACTTCACTTGCGACAAGAAAGCGAAGAAGATCGCTGAGCGTGCCCGCAAGGCTGTGAAACGCGTGTCCATGCAGTACAAGGTGGGCGACAAGTGCGTGGGATGCCCGAAGGCTGCCGGGGCCATGGCCAAGAGCAAGGGCGAGAAGATGCAGTTCGTGGTCGGCAAGAAGTCCACGCCCTGCAACATCGAGGCCAAGCTCCTCATGGCTCGAGCCAAGGCCGAAGCCATCTACGCCGCCGGTGCGGAGCCGGCCGCTGCCGGTGAGAAGCCGGCCGCCGCCGCCAAGGGCTGACGACACCGTCACAGAGTCCGGTTAGTCGCATCACGGGCAAGGACGAACCTGCAACGGATATGCAGGAAAGTCCTTGCCCGTTTTCTTGCGCCTCCGGCAGACGAACCCGCGACGATTGGGACGTCGCACTCAGCCGGCAGCGCCCGCGTTGAAGTCGCCACGCGGATCGGCCGATGCTTGTCCCGGCAGCATGGGGGTTTGCCGCAGTAATCACTGAGGGTCTCCACAATGGGAGGGGAAAGAAGCATGTATCCGCGTCTGGTTCCGATCGTCGCTCTGCTCGCCACGCTTCCGCTGATACTGGCACAATCCTGTAATACGGTCGTGCCGGGTTCTGACACCGGGTCGCAAACGGACTCGACCACCTTGACCGAGGGAGAGGCGGATGCGATCGAGGCCGCGGTCACCTCGTCGAGCAGCCTCGCCCAGGCCGCCGTCACGTCCCAAAATGCGAGCAGCACCGGTGACGATGACTCCGCCCAGACCTTGCCGGACATCTCCGGCGACATCACGTTCGGAACCTGCCCCGTCGTCTCGCTGAGCGCGAGCAGCGAGGGAGTACTGACCTTCACCGTAAACATCGACTTCGGAACCGGCTGCGCCTTCCCCGGCACGGACGACTACCTCTGCTCGGGTAGCGCCGGCGGCACCGTCAGCCAGAGCGACCGCAGCCTCGAGCTGACATTCGACCAGTTGAGCTGCAACGACGAGGCCCTCAACGGGTCGGCCGGACTCGTGTACGAACGGAGCGGCACGGACGTCCTCCTCACCGGGGACTGGAACCTCACCGCCGTGGTCGGTGACGACACGGCCGCGACCGACGGCACCGGCACGTGCGGGTACGGCACGAGTGATTTCGTCACGACCATCAGTACGTTCGACGGGACGGTCTCCGACAGCATCGAAACCTGGAACCTGCTGATCGACAACGTCCTGGTCTCGTACCCCAATACCGGATCGTCGATCCCCTACTCCGGGGAAGCCACAGTCTCCGGCAACTCGATTCGCACACTGGCAGTCCGCTTTGGCGAGACCTCGCCGAGCACGGGCGACGTCGAAATCAGTATTGCCGGAAGCCCGTTCTTCACGGTGAACCTCTGGGCGTTATGACGCCCGGACCCGATCCCGCGTGAACCACTGGGGCCGCCGGAGTACCCCACTGCTCCCGGAGCGGCCCCGGCTCTTGCGCGACGCTCGGCCTGCGACGTGCCACCGCCGTTCCGGCAATGACACGTCCGCAGGCCGGCACGGAGTTTCCGAAATGAACCCGTTGCATGAGCGCCGCCGCGTCGGTACGGTGCCGACGCGCGGCCACTGGCGAGGTGCATCATGACCGGATCCGAACGCTGCCGGGTCGACGACCTGGAACTCGACGTCTCTCGAATGCCCCTGCCCCCCGGTTTTGCGGACAGCTATCGCTCACGCTTCTCGGAAGCACTCGAGGCAATGCAGAGACTGGAGCGCGGCGACCGTGTCAACCAGGATGAAGACCGCGCGGTCGGGCACTACTGGCTGCGCGGCCCGGCTTGGGCTCGCAAGGCCATGGCCGAGGGCGGCAACGCGATCGCCGACACGATCGAGGCGACTATCGAGCAGATCCGAGCCTTCGCCGACGACGTGAGGAACGGCAGGATCAAAGGACAGGCGGGGCCCTTTCAGCAACTCCTGCTCATTGGGATCGGCGGGTCGGCGCTGGGGCCGCAGCTCATGAACGACGTGCTGGCTGAGCCGGGCCGCACGCCGCCCATGTTCTGTTTCGACAACACCGACCCCGACGGACTTGCCCGCACGCTCGCTCAGGCCCGCCATGCCGCCGGCCTGGGGCGCACGCTCGCCATCGTCGTCTCGAAATCCGGCGGGACGAAGGAAACCCGCAACGGCATGCTCGTGGCCAAGCAGGCCTACGAAGAGGACGGGCTCGCCTTCGAGAAGCACGCCGTCGCCATCACCCAACGCGACAGCAAGCTCGACCGCTCTGCCGCCGGGCAGGATGGCGGACAGCCGTGGGTCGCACGGTTCGAGATGTGGGACTGGGTCGGAGGCCGGACTTCACTGTTCTCCGCGGTGGGGCTGCTGCCGGCCGCGCTACTGGGCTTTGACTATACCGCGCTGTGCGAAGGCGCGCGCCGCATGGACCAGGCCACACGCCGGTCGGACCCGGCGGAGAACCCCGCCCTGCTCATGGCGGGCATTTGGCATCACGCCGTCAATGAGCGGGGACTGGCCAACATGGTCGTGCTGCCCTACCGCGACCGGCTGACTCTTCTGGGCAAGTACCTCCAGCAGTTGATCATGGAGTCGCTGGGCAAGGAGGGAAACGGGATCAACGTCTTCGGCAACAAGGGCACGACCGACCAACACTCGTACATCCAACAACTGTGCCAGGGCCGGGCGGATTTCTTCGCCGTCTTTGTGCGCAGTCTGATCTCGGAAGACACCCCGGCCGCGCAACTGTGCGTGGAGGAGGGTGTCATCAGCGGCGACTTCCTCGCCGCATTCCAGGAGGGGACGGCCGAAGCCCTCAGCGCCGGCGGCCGCCCGTCAATACGCATCACGACCGACCGCGTCAACGCAGCCACACTCGGCGCGATCATCGCCCTGTTCGAGCGAGCCGTCGGGTTCTACGCCACGATGATCGGCATCAACGCCTACCACCAACCCGGCGTAGAGGCCGGCAAGAAAGCCGCCGACGGATACATCGCGCTCCAGAGGAAGCTGGTCGAACAAGTCACCGCCCGCTCCGGCCAGCCGTTCACCGCCGCCGAAGCCGCCGCGGCCGTCGACGCCCCCACCGACGAGCAACGCGTCTACGACATCCTCCAACGCCTGGCTCGCAACAGCCGCTTCGGCCTGAAGCAAGAGGACGACGGGCGATTCACGGCGTGATGATCAGAACACGAGAACGAGTGCGTACAATCCAATCCCCCAACCGTTTCCGACCCACGCCCGTGAGGAAGCGGCCGCTTCGCCCCGAACGGTCAACCGATCGTAGCCCCTCCGGCGCATGCGTTTGGCGAGGCCAACTGCTTCCGACACCGGTCATGCCGGTTCGTCGAGAAAGGCCTGCAGAATCGCCGCGGCGGCGAGCTTGTCACGTTGGCGCTTGCGCTGTTGGCTGGTCAGTTCGCTGCCTTGCAGCGCGTCGTCGGCAGCGAAGGAGCTGAGCCGCTCGTCCTGGTAGTGGACGGGGAGGCCCGAGCGCTCGGCCAGCAGCGTACCGAAGCGGCGCGTCAGCTTGGCTTGGTCTCCTTCGGTGTCGTCCATGTTCAGCGGGAGGCCCACGACCAGCGCATCGACCGCGTACTCGCCGACAAGCTTCAGCACGGCGGCGACATCAGCCACCGGGTCATTGCGGCCCGGGACCACGTCCGCAGGCGTCGCCACTCGCGTGTCGTCGTCCCCGACGGCAAGCCCGATGCGTTTCGTGCCGTAGTCAATAGCGATGTAGCGGGTCATGGCAGGTGTGCTCGCTCGTAGCGGCCTGCGCCTCGCAGGCGGTTGCGCGGGATCCCGTGCTTGCGCTTGGGGCTCGGATCGACGGCCTGCGCCTCGCAGGCCGGACGTCCGGCGGGGCGCCGGCCGCCACCCCGCGCACGACGCGAAACCATCAAAGATACCGCTCGCCGTCAGTCGTGCGAAGTTGCGCAACCATGTCTTTCAGTCGCTGAGCATCTTCCTTCCGGCAGATGAGCGTCGCGTCTTCGCTGTGGACCACAACCAGACCTTCGACACCAATGGCAGCGATCAGATGATCGCTCTCACTGACCAGGATGTTGTCCCTGGCGTCGAGGAGCGACGCGTTGCGCAGCGCCCGCGTGTTCCCGGCGTCGTCGGTCCCGAGCACGAACTCCAACGCCGGCCACGAGCCGACGTCCAGCCAATCGCACGCCATCTCCACCACGAGCACGCGCCGGGCCTTCTCCATCACCGCCGTGTCGATCGAAACGCGCTCCAGTGTCGGGTACGTTTCGGCCGCGACACGTTGCCCCGCGGGCGATCCCCACGCATCGGCGATGGTCGCGAGCTTGGCGTGTGAGTCCGCCAGATGTTCGGCCAGCTCGCGTTGGATCGTCTCCGTCCGCCACGCGAACATCCCAGAGTTCCAGTAGTACTCGCCGCTGTCGACGTACTGCGTCGCCGTCGCCAGGTCGGGCTTCTCCTTGAATTGCCGCACCGCGTACACGCCGTCGGCGATACGATCCCCCCGCTGAACGTAGCCGAATCCGATGTGCGGGTGCCTCGGAGTAACGCCGAACGTCACCAACGCGCCGGGGTAGTCCGCCGCCACCTCGAACCCGCGGTTGACGACCTCGCAGAACCGGTCCACCGGCGTGATGACGTGGTCGGCAGTGAAGATACCCGTCACGCCGTCGGGGTCCTTCCGCTCCATCAAGGCCGCAACCAACCCGACCGCATTGGCCGTGTCCCGCCCGCAGGGTTCACCGATCAGATTCTCACGCGGCAACTCCGGCACGTCGGCGGCAATGACATCCAGGTGCGCCTCGGCGGCGATGATGTACATCTGTTCAGGCGGCAGCAGCCCGGCCAGCCGTTCGTACGACCAGCGCAGCAGACTCTTGCCCTCGAACAATTGCAGCAACTGCTTCGGCCGAGCGGCGCGACTCAAAGGCCACAACCGCGTGCCCGACCCCCCGGCCATGATGAATGCAGTGTTTGCCATGATTCCAGGCGAGGCTCCATCGATACCGAGCTGTTAGCTATTGGCCGTTGGCTGTCAGCTATCAGCCGTCAGCCGTCAAGGTACGCGCTCCCCTGCGAGTCGCCGCCAAACACCTGCCCCCTTCACACGTTCACACTTCTCCCCGCTTCACGCCTCCATCTCAACCCGTTCGAGCTTCGCGAACTCGAGGTTCAACGTCTTTTCGCCAACCCGGGCGAACTTTATGCCGGCCCGCGTCTTGCCCGGCATCGGCTCGATCCACAGGAGCCGCCCGACGCCGAACTTCGGGTGACGCACGAGATCGCCGTCGGCGAAATCGTAGTCCCCGTATGTAACATCGGTCGGCGACTCCATGCGCGGTGAGTCATCCGGCTCGAGGAATGCCGCCACCGTACACGTGTCGACGGTGTCGATGCCGCCGCCAATCTCGTACAGGAACGGCGACCGAACCGTTCGCATCGACATGCCGCGCATCGTTCGGTAGGCGGCGTGCGTCAGTGTCAGCCGCTCCTCTGCTCGGGTCATCCCTACGAAGCAGAGTCGCCGTTCCTCTTCGAGTTCAGCGTCGTCGCGCTGACTGCGCTCGTGCGGCAGAAGCCCCTCCTCCAACCCGATCACGAACACCACCGGGAACTCGAGCCCCTTGGCCGTGTGCAGCGTCATCAGCGTCACCGCCCCGGCATCCTCGTCCACCGCGTCGGCATCGGAGACCAGGCTGATCTGCTGCAACCAGTCGGCCAGCGTTCCTTCCGGCTCCCGTTCGTCGTACTCGCTCGCGGCGCTGATCAACTCGTTCACGTTCTCGAGCGCGTCCTCGGCCGTCTCGCCTGCCCGCACCAGCTCATCGCGCAGACCGGACTTCACAAACGCCCGCTCCACGATGTCACCGACCGGCTCGTCCTCCTGCGGCGCCATCGCGTCCAGCAGTGAGACGAACGCCTGCACTTTGGCCGCAGCCCGCGAGATGCTCGGCACTTCGTCGGCACGACGGAGCACGTCGATCAGCGGCGTTTGCCGCCGCCGAGCCTCGGCCACCAACCGGTCCAGCGTCGTCTTGCCGATGCCCCGGGCCGGAACATTGATCACGCGCAACAGCGACACCTCGTCGGCCGGGTTCACCAGCACCCGCAGGTAGGCGAGCACGTCCTTGATTTCCTTGCGGTTGTAGAACTCCACGCCGCGCGCGATCTGGTACGGAATCTGGTGCTGCCGCAGCGAATCTTCGAGCAGCCGCGTCATCGCGTTGACCCGGTAGAAGATCGCCACGTCGCGGTACGCCCGGCCCGCGGCATGCTCGCCGATGATGGCCTGGGCAACCCAGTCGGCTTCGCTCTGCCCGTCCTGGCACGCCACCACGCGTACCGGCGGCCCCTCGGCGTTCTCCGTCCAGAGCGCCTTCTCCTTCCGCCGCTGGTTGCAGGTGATCAACGTGCTCGCCGCGGCCAGGATCCGCTTGCTCGACCGGTAGTTCTGCTCGAGCCGAACCACCTTGGTCTCCGGGAAGTCCTTCTCGAACTCGAGGATGCTGTGGATGTTCGCACCGCGCCAGCCGTAGATCGACTGGTCCGGGTCGCCCGTCGCGCAGAGGTTCTTGTCCCGCAGCGTGAGCTTGCGGGCAATGACGTACTGGGCCCCGTTCGTGTCCTGGTACTCGTCGACGAGCACGTACCGAAAGCGATCCTCGAGTCGCTCGCGCAGGTCGTCGTTCGCATGCAGGAGCATGGCCATCTTGTAGAGCAGGTCGTCGAAGTCCATCGCCTGCTGCTCGGTCAGCAGTCGCTCGTAGTGCTCGTAGACCCGAGCGACGGTGCGATCGACCGAGTCGCGCGCCGTCTCGGCCATCCGCTGCGGCGACCGCATGTCGTTCTTGGCCCGCGAGATCTGTGCGCCGAGCCGCACCACCGGCCACGTGGATTCCGACAGTTCGCACTCGGAAATCGCCCGTCGAACCACCTTCCGCCGATCCGACTCGTCGAAGATCGTGAAGTCCCGGGCCACGCCCGCGGCCTCGTGATACTGTCGCAGCAGCCGCGCGCAGAGCGAGTGAAACGTGCACACCGTCATCGGCCCTCCGACGCCGAGGGCCTCGATGCGCTCGCGCATTTCGCTCGCCGCCTTGTTCGTGAAGGTAATCGCCAGCACGTTCTGCGGCCGGGTCGCATGCGTAGCCAGGTACGCCGCCCGCCGCGTCGTCACCCGCGTCTTACCGCTGCCGGCACCCGCCAGCACCAACAGCGGACCATCCACGTGCATCACCGCCTCGCGCTGAGGCGCCGTCAGTTCATCGAGAAGTCTATCGTTCGTCAACGTCCCTGGTCTTCGCTGGTGAATCCATCCCCCGCGCACATCACCCGCATCCTGCGGACCAGCGCTCACCCTACCGGCGCACCCACACACGTGCAACGTGGCGTGCGGAAGCAGTTCCGCGTAGCGCTCGCCAGGAACACGACGAACCGCTACAGTATGACGTTGATGATGAACGTCGTGGCCCATGGGATCGACCTGGTCGAGTGCGAACGGATCGCCACGATGGTTGAGCGCCACGGCGACCGCTTCCTCGACCGCGTGCTGACCGCCGCCGAGCGCGCCTACGTCGAGCGTCACAAGCTCCCGACACCGCACATCGCCGGGCGGTTTGCGGCCAAGGAGGCGATCCTCAAGGTCCTCGGCACCGGCTGGCGCGGGAAGATTGCGTGGCGGGACATCGAAGTGCTCAACGACGCCAACGGCCGGCCCGATGTGAGCCTCAGCGGCGAGTGCGCCGCCATCGCCGCCCGGGTCGGGATCAAGCAGGTGCTGATCTCGATCACCCACACCGATCACCACGCCGTCGCGAGCGCCATCGGCCTGTCCGCCCTGGCGGCCGACGGATCGGGCGATGCGCCGGCATCCGAACCACCGCGGTGAGCAGCGGATCCCGCAACGGAGCGGTTCTCGAAGAAACGCTTCCTTGCGGGCGCGTCTCGAATTACATTGCACGTCACTGGCCGGCCACACTTCCGCAGGGGTCCGGGCGACGGCTGGACTCGAGGGGGGCAGCGGAAGTATTCTATGGGCAGTGACGGCCCGGGAAACTCGATTCGTCCGCCGGTGGTGGGCACGTGCGCCGCTCGTCTGCGGGGCGTCTGCACCGGCCGCTTAGGAGAGCACCCATGTCTGACCAGCCGAAAGGCTCTGACCTGCACTTGTCGTTGAAGAAGTCCGCAGCGTCCGGCGCGGCCGCCGAGCCGATTGATGAATCGGCCATCGAGTGGAGTGACGACGGGGACACGTTCAAGCTGGGTCGGTACCAGGGCATCCGCCTCCTGCGGCTCAACGGAGACATCTCCGACGAGATCAGCGTGCTCAGCCGTCACCTCGAACCGGACGCAAGTGCCGAGAAGCCCGGACTGTCGATCAACTTCGGAGACGCCGTGCTGACCTCGCAGGTCATCGGGGCGCTGGTCGCCTCCAACAACAAACACAGTGCGGCCGGCGGGAAGCTGGTGCTCTGCAACCTCTCGGATCAGACGCGGACGATTCTGGCTCTGTGCAAACTCGAGCCTCTGTTCACCATCTACCCGGACGAGGCCCCGGCCATCGCGAAGCTACGGGCGATGTAGCCACAATTCATGCAAGGGGCGGAAGCCACAAGCGATGTGATCATCATCGGGGGCGGCGTGATCGGTTGCGCGACCGCGTACCGGCTCGCGCAGGCGGGGCTCTCCGTCACGGTCGTGGAGCGCGGCGCGTGCGGACGCGAGTCGTCGTGGGCGGGCGCGGGGATCCTGCTCCCGGGGAGTCAGGCCCGCACCGACCCACGTGCGGCAATCCGTCGTGCGAGCCTGGCTCGCTATGCGAGGCTCGTCTCCGAGTTGATGGAGCGGACGGGAATAAACTCAGAGTACGCGGTCTGCGGCGGCCTCGATTTGATCACCGACGACGACCAGGACGCGGCGGCCGACCGCGAGACTGCGGCCGCAGCGGGAAAGGCGACGGGGAGCGGCGAACCCGTCGTCGAGCGTCTCACCGCTGACCAGACGCACGGACTCGAACCGGCCGTCACGCCCGAGATCCGCGGCGCGTTGCTCCTGCGTGACGTAGCGCAGGTCCGCAACCCGCGTCTGATGAGTGCACTGCTGGCAGCGTGTTGCCAGGCCGGCGTCCGATTCGTCACGCAGACCGAGGTGGTCGACCTTTCGACCGAAGGATCCCGCGTCACCGGCGTGGCGACGACGAGGGGTACGCTCTCGGCCGGGCATGTCGTGCTTGCGGCCGGTGCGTGGTCGTCTCGGATTGACCAGCGGCTCGGCGGTCTGCTCGAGGTGTATCCCGTCCGCGGGCAGATCGTGCTCCTCGAGATGCTGCCCCAGTCCTTCACCCGTGTGATCGAGCACGGCAGCAACTATCTCGTGTGCCGCGCCGACGGCAAGATTCTCGTCGGGGCCACCGAGGAGCACGAGTCCGGCTACGACAAACGCAACACCGCCAACGGCGTGGCCAAGCTGTTGCGGGCCGCCGAGCGGTTCATCCCCGTGCTCAGGCAAGCGACGGTGCTGCAAACATGGGCGGGCTTGCGGCCATGCACGCCGGATCGCATGCCCTACATCGGCCCCGTCCCCGGCCTCGACGGCCTGCTTGCCGCAACCGGCCACTTCCGTAGCGGACTCATCCTCGCCCCCGTCACCGCGGACCTCATCACCCAGTTGATCATCAAGGGTAAGACCGAATTGGGAATCGACCCTTTCCTCCCCGGACGAACCATCGCGTAGGGTCCGCCGTGCGGACCACACACTCGCCCAATGGTCCGCATGGCGGACCCTACGCGCCCACCTCGGCGTGCCAACCCGCCCCGTCACGAACGACGCGGCGGTAGAGCGAGTCGCGTTCGACGGGCACGCGGCCGGCCTCGACGATCAACCGCTTGAGCTTGTCGGCGGTCATCTCCTGGTGCGTCGTCCCCCCGCCGCCCTCTCGCTTGGTGATGTCGTAGTAAACGACGGTCCCGTCGATGTCGTCGACGCCCCAGTTCAGGCTGACCTGAGCAAGCTTGGGCGTCTGCATGATCCAGAACGCCTTGACATGCGGCACGTTGTCGAGCATCAGCCGCGAGACCGCCAGCGTCTTGAGGTCATCCAGCCCGGTCGGCCCGGGCAGGTCGGAGAACTCGCTGCCCTCCGGCACGAACGACAGCGGGATGACGCAGTTGAACCGGGCCTTGCGCGAGGCGATCGACTCGTCCTGGTGCTCGCGCAGCTTGAGCAGGTGGCGCACGCGCTCGGCCGGCGTCTCGATGTGGCCGTAGAGCATCGTCGCGTTGGTGTACATCTCCAGCTCGTGGGCCTTCGCGTGCACGTCGAACCAGCCCTGCTCACCCGTCTTGTTGCGGTAGGCCTCCTCGTGAACGCGGTCGTCGAAGATCTCCGCCCCGCCGCCCGGGAGGCTGTCCAGCCCGGCCTCGCGGAGTTGCACGAGCACGTCCTCGATGCTCAATCGCGGCTTGGTGATCCGCGTGAAGTGAATGATCTCGACCGCGGTGAACGCCTTGATGTGAATCTTTGGACAAGCCGCCCGGATCCCCGAACACATGTCAAGGTAGTACGAAAACGGCAGCTTCGGATGCAGCCCGCCGACGATGTGCACCTCCGTCGCCCCAGCGTCGTACGCCTCCTTGGCCCGTGCGACCATCTCGTCGACGCTCAGCTCATACGTGTCGTCCTCGGCAGCTTGTTCGAGCACCGGCAGTGCAGCACACGTTGCTGGGTCGGATTCGCCTCCCCGCTCGCCGCGGCCGATACGACCGCCTCCGCCGCCCGCACGTGCCTTGGGATAGGGCCGATAGAACGAGCAGAACTTGCAGCGCAGCACACAGTAGTTGGTGTAGTTGATGTGCCGGTTGACGTTGTAGTAGGCAGCGTCGCCATGCAGCCGCTCGCGCACCAAGTTCGCCAACCGCCCCAGCGCGTGTATGTCGCGAGTGACAAAAAGCCGCTCCCCGTCGTCATGCGTCAGCCGCTCGCCTCGCTCGACCTTGCCCTCAATCGTCGTCAGGTCATCCGCCACGATGCCGTCGCCCCTGGAAACCGCTTCTGCAAGAAAAAGGTGTCAGGAAGGTTTTTCTGACACCGTGAGGCCGGAGAAACCACGCGAGCGGCCTCGCAGAGACGCGAAAAATCATCCTGACACCTTTTCCTCGATCACCGATCGAGCCCGTCGGGGATGCCGTCGTCGCCAGCCTTGTAGTCGGTGACGAAGATCTGTGTGACCCGCTTGCCGTTGGTGTTGATGATGCGGTTGTAGGCGATCGTCTTGCCGTCGTGGCTCCAGACGAGGGCGAACGGTCCGGGCTTGCGGTCGCTCAGGGTCACGCTCTTGCCGAAGAGCGGGCCGGGCTTGACCACCGTGACGACGAGCCGGTTCTCGGCCACGCACACGATCGCGTTGCCCGACGGATGCCAGCGTGCTTCGGTGGTGATCCCGCCGTCGATGGACGTGGCCTGTGTGGGCTCACCCCCGGTCGGTGGGACCAGGAAGATCTGCCACTGGCCGCGGTCATCGCGCATCTGGAAGGCGATCTGCCCGCCGTCGTGCGACGTGCGGGCAATCCCCTTGCAGCCGGGGAAGGAGCGCTTCTCGGTATGGGTCAGGCGTCGCTGCGACGTGCCGGCCGGCGGCATCGGGAACTGCGTGTCGGTACCCTCGAGCGGACCGAGCGGGCCGGGCTGGCTGATATCGTCGGGGATGTCAACAATGAACAGCTCGTCCAGTTCCTCCCCCTTCGTGTCGCGCACCGTGCCGATGAAAGCCCGAGCCAGTTGCCGGCCACCGTCGGGTCGGGCGTAGCCCGCACGCCCCGCCCAGCTATCCGAGGCCGCGTGCGAGATCTCGTCGCTGCCGGGCCGGGGCTCGGACACCACGACCACTACCAGAACCGAGAAGCCTTCGCCGACGGCGAGGAACTGATCGGTCTCCGGCACGCGAACCTCGCGGCCCAACTTGGTCACGCCGATCGTCCGCAGGTCGAGGTTCTTGCCGGTCTTCAAGCCGTGCGCGCGGACCACCGCGTCGTTGTACGTATAGCCGACCCAGTTCCCGTCGCCCGAGAACTCATGCCGGTGCGTACCGCCGCGCAGGGCGCCGACGGTGTACGGCGGCTTCGTATCCCGCGCATCGGCGAATCGGATCTTCCCGCTCCCGTCGCCCGACACGATGCCGCCGAGGCGGCGGTGCTTCTCGTACTGATTGCTCTCGTCGGACGGATGCAACGGCCCGTGAATGAAGACGACCTCGTCGCGCTGGTGCGAAAAACTCGCCGCCAGGACGCCGGGGCCGAACTCGCTCGGCTGCTTGGTCTCGTACAGCGTCGTGATCTTACCCGTCACGATCTCGACCTTGCCGATCAACCGGGCCTTGGCAAGCTGGCCGTCACTGGGCCGCGTGTCGAAGACCAGGAACCGGTCGTCGGGCGAGAAGTTGTCGTTGTTGTCGAGTTCGTGGTTGTACGCCGCGTCGTGCGTAATCTGGCGTTCGCCCCCCGCGAGCTGCGATGCGCTCATGACCAGCAATCCTCCCGCCAGCAATCGTGAGTGGATGTTCATATGGACATGTCGAGCGGATTCGACCCTCCGTCTGCGTGTCGCGCGGGCTCTTAGTCCCGGTCCATGTCGCCGCCCCAGAGCAGGTCGAACAGCTCGTCGGAGTAGGCCTCGAACGCCTGCGAGTCCTCGGTGTCCTCGGCGCTGTAGCGGGCCCCGAGCGCCACCAGTTCCTCGAGCTTCGTCGCCACGCTGTCAACGGCGTTGCCCACCACGAGATCCGCCACACTGTCCAGCACGTGGTCAGGAATCTCCGTCGACCCGGTGCGCTCAAGCGTGAGCTTGAGCACGAACCGCAACTGGTCAATCACCAGGTCGATGTGCTCGATGAGCGTGGCCGGGACGTTGTCCGGCGGCACGTCGAGGATCCGCGCAAGCCGCGCGGCCTCGCGGGACTCGAATCTGCGCTGTTCGAATGCCATGCCGTACTCCCTCCCGCAGGATGCGTCTCGGCCTCGTCCCAGTCGCCGGGCCCATCCGGCATGGGTCCGAGCGGAAAGCGACGCGGGCTCACGGCTCCCGAGAAAGTGCCTCGGGCAGCTTGCCCGACTGAGTGAGGCCCGGCAAGCTGCCCGTGGAATCCACCGCAAGAGGGTTGCCCGCCGGCGTCCCTACGCCTTGAGCTGCTCGTCGTGCCGACCGACGCTTGGCGCGTAGTCCGCGGCCCGAATGTGCCGCAAGGCGGCGGCGGCACCAACCCGCTTCTCGGCGTCGTTGTCTTCCCACTCGATGCTCAGCGCACCGTCGAACCCGATGCGATTCAGCTCGACGATCAACTCCTCGTTGCTGAGTGCATCTCGCGCGCTGCCCGGCGTCACGAAATTCCATCCGTTGAGCGGGTGACCCATCGGCCGATGCCCGCCGAGCAGACCCGCCCGGCAATGCTCGCGTTGCACCTGCACACCCTTGATGTGGGCACAGTGGATGCGATCGCCGTACGCGCGAATGAACTCGACGCCGGAAACGTTCTGCCACTCCATGTGCGAGCAATCGAAGTTGAACCCGACCACGTCCGCGTAGCCGGCCGCGTCCATGTGGCGGAGGTAATCACCCGCCGATTCGATGTCGCCCATGGCCCGCTCCGACGGGTGACATTCGAGGTCGAACGTGACGTTGAGGTTCTTGTACAGATCCCACACCGGAGCGAACCGCTCGACGAGCAGCTCGAGGCTCACCTTCAGTACGTCCGGAATCGCGCAACCGCCGAGGCTCGACGGACGCGGCGGGAACTCGAACCAGTGGCTCCAGCAGTGGGCGGGCGAGCCGACGAAGCTCGACACCGGCACGAGCCGGCCCTGCTCCTTGCCCACGAAGTGGGCGAGCCGTCCGGCACCCATCAGGGCGTCGCGGGCCTGCGTCTGGACCTGCGCCGCGACCTCCGGCGGCACGAACATCGGGTCGGTGCGCGGGGGCTCGTTGCCCTTCTTCCGCCAGGCCGCGTACATCTCTACCGCCTCGCCGCCGATGAATTGAAGCGTTTTGGCACTCGGTTCGTCGCCCAAGGCCTGCCCCTGAAGGTGCGTGGCGTAGCTGAAGATCTCCATCCCGTGCTTCTTGGCCTTGGCCACACGCTCCTTGGCATACTCGGCCGCGCCCTTGTCGTCGGCGCATCGGGCCAAGTCCAGCTCCCAACTGGCCTCCTCCCAGCCGTCGTAGCCCTCGCCTGCAATGAAGCTCAACCACTCATCTTCGGGTATGTCGCCGAACTGGCCCCGGACCAGACCGATTTGATGATACGAGCCCTTCCCCGCCCGATGCGTTGGTGTCTGCTTGAAACCCATCGTAGAATCTCCTGCCCTGCCCCCGTGAACTTTGCGGCATGATACCGCGCCGGGTCCGGGGGGCAACCCGTCCGGGCGTGCCGACACAAGGACATGGGATCGCGTCCAATCTGGGGGCCCGCGATGTCGCAACGCGGCGATTTCGCTTGCCCGTACGATGAGAGGCAACATCATGAACACTCGGCATACATCGAGAGCAGCCCCTTCTCACCGCACCCTGTTCTGGTCCTTGGCCCTCTCGACTTGCACCGGTCTGCTCGCGTCGGCTCCGGCCGCGTTTGCCGCCGAGGATCGCGCGCGAGCCCAAACCGCCAGGCTCCTCGAGCAAGCCCGCGAGGCCGGTAAGCAGGTCCGTGCCGAGCTGGCGGCGCCGCGCAAGATCCCCCGCCGGCCGGCGCCCGTCTTCCGCGCGGGGGCAGCGGAGATCGACGTCACGCCCACCAAACCGATGTACCTCGACGGCTACTACAACGACCGCCTCAGCCCGGCCGTCCCGGGGCCGTTGACGGCCCGCGCTAGCGCCCGCGCCCCCGTACGACCGGGCGTCGCCCTGCTGGTCGGCGATCTGATCGCGTACTACCACCCGTGGGTGCGTCAGGTCCGCGCGCAGCAGCAGGCGGTCCCGCCCGGGAACGTGATCATCTGCACGACGCACACGCACTCCGCGCCATGCATGCTCGGCGTCTTCGGCCCCAAGGATGCGGTCGACATGGACTATGTCCGTTGGGTTGGCGAGCGCATGGCCGAGGCCGTGACGAAGGCGGCCGCCAGTCTCCAGCCGGCCCGCGTCGGCTTCGCCGAGGCCCAACTGCCCATCGACGACAAGGGTGAGATCCCCGGCATCGCCCGCAACTGGCACAATCCGGGCGTCGTTGACCGTGCGCTGTTGCTGATGCGCGTCACTACCGTCGACGGTGACCGGCCCATCGCCACCGTCATCAACGTCGGTAACCATCCCGACGTCCTGGGCATCGAGACCACGCGCATCTCGCCCGACTTCCTCAGCTACGTCTACACGCAAGTCACCGAGCGTCTCGGCGGCCCGACGCTCGTGTTCAACCGGGCTCTTGGCGGTGTCGAGCCGATCGGTCAGGGCGCCAACGAACTCGACGAGGCCGTCAAGCACATGAAACGCATCGGCGGCATCATCTCCAACCATGCCATCGAAGCCGCCCGGCGTATTGCCTGGGCCGAAAACCCGCGCATCAACCTCCGCCGGAGCGAGTGCCGCTTCCCGATCCTCTCACCCGCAATGGCCAAGGAACTCGCGACCGGCAGGATCCCGGTCAAGACGTCCGACGGTTCCACGATCAGCGAAATGGCGCTCGTGCGGATCGGCCCCGCCCAGTTCCTCACCGTCCCCGGCGAGCCCCACCCCGAGGTCCTGTTCAAGCTCACGGACATGATGACCGCCCGCTACAGGTTCGTGCTCGGCATGGCCGAAGACGAGATCGGCTACGTCGTTCCCGCCGAGCTCTACAACCCGAAGGGCATCCAGGAAATGCTCTCCACGGGACAGGACAACGAACTGGTCGTCCTCGCCACCGCCGCCAAGCTCCTGGGTGTCACCGGGTTCGTGGAGCCCAAGTGCATCGAAGGAATGCCGTCGAAGCTACGGAGGTAGCTGTTGGCGATTAGCTCTTAGCTGTTAGCCGCTACCTATTAGCCGGAAGCTGTCAGCTATCAGCCCTCAGCCGTCAGGCATGCCACCTCGATCCCTTGATCCCCGGGCGGGCCGTGCCCGCCCTACGGTTTGGGGGGCAGCGATGCGCCCTGCCACGCCGCGTGGCCCGACGTGCCCTGCCAGAGCTGGCCGAACAATGTCGCGTCGTTGAGGTTGCCCTGGCCGTCGCCGTTGAGGTCAATGCGCTGACGGTCCGGGTCACCCGGCTCGGCATTGAAGAGCGCACCGAACTGCGTCACGTCGCTCATGTTGACCTCCCCGTCCCCGTTGACGTCGGCGGGTAGGTGAGCGATCTGGCAACTGATCGCCGACTCAAGCCCGGAGTCGCAGCCAAGGACCGTCAGCTCCAACTTCGTCCATTCCGCAAGCTCGATCGAAGCACTGAGCTCGACGCGATGCAGCCCCCCGCCAAGCCGCGTAAGGCTGTTGACCGACGGGGCGGCAGCACCGGTCGAGCTGGTGTGCGCATCAATCAGTGTGACATCCTCGCTGACGAGGATGTACACAGTGTCGAATCCCAGCCCCTCGGACTTGGGTGAGATGAACGATGTCGGGTCGCCCCCGCGGGACATGCCGCTACCCAGCGACGACCAAGTCGTGCCGTCCCACTTGGCGATGTTCATCGCTGCCGTCCCCCCGGCGCTGGTGAACCGACCCGCGACGACCAGTTCGCCGTCGTAGACGGTCAAGGAGCGAACCTGTTGGTTGGAGTGGGGATAGCTCACGCTCCCGATCGCCGTCCATGTCGCGCCGTTCCAGCGAGCGATGTAGTTGCTGTCCGCCCCCATCCCGTCGGCGTAGTCGGCGGCAGCGAACAACTCGTCGTTGTAAGTGGTCAGAGCCCGCACGTCCTCGTCCAGCCCAGTGCCCAGCGGCGCCCAGCGCGTGCCATTCCATTCGGCGATGCGGTTGGCCGCCGTCCCGCCAGCAGTGGTGAAACGCCCTCCGGCGACCAACTCACCGTCGTGTACCATCAAAGCCGACACCCAGGCGTCTGACGAGTCATGGCCCATTCCGCTGCCCAACGGCGCCCAGGACGTGCCGTCCCAGCGCGCGATGCGGTTGGCCGCCGCCCCGCCAGCGGTCGTGAACACGCCCCCCGCGATCAACTCGCCATTGTAGGCCGCCACAGCCCATACCGGCGGTGCCCGCCCTGTCTTCACCATCCCGCTGCCGAGCGGCGCCCAGCGCGTGCCGTCCCAGCGGGCGATGTAGTTGGCCGCGGTACCGCCGGCGGTGGTGAAATCGCCAGCGGCGATCAACTCGCCATGGCACACGGTCAGTTCGTGCACATCTCCGTCTGTTCCACTGCCCAGCCCCACCCAGCGTGTCCCGTCCCAGCGCGCGACGTGGTTGGCTACCGTTCCGTCGGCACTTGTGAACGCCCCCGCCGCAATCAGTTCGCCGTCGTAGACGGCCAGTGCACTGACGCCGTCTACACCGCTCCCGAGCGACGCCCAACTCCTGCCGTCCCACTTGGCGATCGTGTACGCCGCCGTCGCACCTGCGATCGTGAACCGCCCGCCGACGTACAGCGCTGGTCCGTTGCCGTCGTCATAGACCGCCGTCGCGTATACGTCGTTGTTCACCCCTGGCACACCGTCCCACCCCTGCCAGTCGAACGTGCACTGGCCTCGCGCCTCCGGCGCCCCGGACAGCACTGCTCCTGCCATCCACGTCCCAATGAAGAGGCGAAGTGATGTAGCCATGATTGCGTGACCTCCTCGGTCGTGACTGCGGCAGCCCTACGGCACGGAGCGATGCCAGACGTACCGCTACAACAGTAATGCCATATGCATAACTGTTATATTGAAGCTGAAAGCATCAACACCCCTGCCCGCTCGCCGCAGAATCCCGTCCGGGACTCGACAACCCCGGTGCCGCGTGACTGGCTGTCGCGCGCAACCACTCGGGCCGCCGAGGGTTGTGCTCCGAAGCGCCGGCGCGACGGCGTAGGGGCACCGTCCAGTGTGGTTCAACCGCGGCTCCGAGCCGGTCTGCACAGCTTCCCTTTCCGCTCGGGACAGGCATTGCCCACCCGCCGGCTGCGGGGGGGGGCCGCGACGGCACCAACCGGCCGCCCCAGACTCCGCAGACAGCGTGACACCCCCGTCGATCCGACCGTCCCATTGTCCGCTGCGCCAAGTGTCCGGCAAGGTGAAAAGGATGAATGATGAGAGATAAGGGATGAAGGATCGCCGGGGCTCTTCGCACCCTCATCCCATACGCCTCACCTGTTCCCCGCTCCCGCTCATTCTTCCCGGCCGGGGCTTCGCGTCACGAACACCTTCAGGATGAGTCCGCACAACAAACCCACGGCCAGGAGCACCAGGAACGCTGCGGGGGCGGGCATGTCCTCGAGGCCGTGTTTGATGTTGACGCCGAACACGGCGCTTAGCGTGGCGATGGGGAAGAAGAACGCCGCGAGCACGTTCAGCCGATGCGCCGACGTGGCCATACGATGACTGCTCTCGGCCTGCTCCTCGGTCCGCTTGGCGATGGCAAACTGGAGGGCGTTCTGCACATCGTTGTGCAGAAGCTCGGCCACACGTTCGAGACGGTACGCCCGATCACGACAGTTGATGATGTGGCGGTCGTCGGGGCGCATCTCGCGGGCCTGTTGCAGCGCCTGATGCAGGTGCTGCGCCATCCGATGCAGCGGTGCCAGCGCATAGAGCACGGCGAAGTAATCTTCCGGCGTGTCGGCCGTGTTGTCCTGCTCTTCCAGTTCCTCCACCAGCGACTCGCACTCCTCGAGGTGCCGGGTCAGGGCGCCGGGGCCGGTTCCCAACTCGTCGGAGATCCAGGTGCCGTCGGGCTTGCGCCAGAAGCACCGTCCCTTCCGCTCGGTGTCGTCCGGCTTCGGCGGCTGGTGGACCACGAGCAGAAGATGATCTTTCGACGACATGGCCCGTTGACGGCCGACTTGGTCGCCAAGGCGGTCCTTGATCTCCGGCGGAAGTTCCCAGTTCGAAGGTAGTGCCGATCGTGTCGCCATAGTCCTTTCTCCGAAGCGGCGCGCGCTTCAACAAGACACCGCACGGCCGGGACGAGTCCGAACACACCGCCCGCCCCCCCGCCGACGGCCTTCGTCGTCAGCACATGATAACCCCAAGCGAAACGCTCGCCACTGCCCTGACATACCGATGCGCGAACGCGCGAATCCCCGTTCTGCAGACGTGGACCGCGCGTCAACCCGCGCCGCCGGTCGCGCAGATCGCTTCAAGAATCATCAGATGCCGAGCCGATACTCCCACAGCATTCGGCGTCCAGGCACCTTGGCCTTGCCGATGCGTGGCGCGAGCCGGCCGGCCTAGCACCCGGCGGCATCGCACCAGTCGAAAGTGGTTCCGCTCACAGCCGTAGTCGATCGACGGACCTCACAGGTCCGGATCGGCCGGGCGATAGGGATGTTGCCGTGTCATCGATTGATCGATCGCGCGACCGTCGCGCCATTGTCGTGACTGCCGCCGAGCCTCGCCCGTTCGCAGAAGTGCTTCAACAGGCGATCCGCGCTCGGCGTTCCCATGCCGCACCGAACGGAACCGTCGTTCAGGAGTCGAACGCAGTGCGCGCCCCGTTGTGGGTCCTCGGGGCGCAGAACACAGGAAAGGAATACGCACTATGCTGAAGCAACAACATACCGCAACTCCGGCCCCCGGCGTCCTGCTGACACGGGAGCAGTCGGACCGCCTCTTGCGCATCGTCAACCGCGTTTCGACCGGCTTCCAGGAGTTGAGCGTCTGGCTGGACGACGTTGCCCAGCTTTCATCGGCCGGGCGGCGGGCGCACTCGGTGACCCGCGGCGGCGGCGCGGAGGATGCGGCACCTTTCACGCACGAGCCCGGTGCGGCGCACGCCCCGTTCGGTGCCGATCCGATCTCCGAAGCGGTGGTCGAAGCCAAGGCGCTGTTGCAGGCCATCCGATCGCTCGAGCTGTGATGATCCCGCTCCGCGGCCTGCGCCGGTTCCACCGTCGCGATGCCGCACGAGCTTGAAGCCGGCGCGTGTGCCATGAAGCAGGATGCAGATCGAACCAAGGCCGAACTCCTCGCGGAGGTGACCGCGCTGCGAGCGCGGTTGGCGGCAATCGATCGCAGCGAGGCGCCGCGCAATTGGAATGCGGCCGACACGGATTGCGCGCCGAGGGCGACCGGCTTTCTCGGGCGTATCGGCACCGCCGAGTTGCACACGGTCGACCAACTCCAACAACCGCTGACCGGAATCGCGAACTACGTTGAAGGATGCCTCGCCCACCTGCGATCGGGTCACGAGTGCACCGACGAGTTCATCGATGCAATGCAAAAGGCCTCCGAGCACTGTGGTCGCGCCATCGCCCTCGTTCGGCGTTTCATCGCGTTCAGGCGCGGGGGCTGGCGCGGATCGACCATCCGTCTCAACGAGTTAGTGCAGCGGGCCGTGGATTCACTCGAACCGGTCGCTCGCGAACAGGGTGTATCGATGCGAGTCGAACCGGCCGCCGGCGCGCCGTTGGTGCTCGGCGACCGGATCCAGATTCGGCAGGTCGTCGTGAATCTGGTCCGAAACGGGTTGGAGGCGCTCGGTGACACCGAACGACGGCAACGCGAGTTGACGGTTCGGGCCGCGCCGACCCGCGAGGGGTGGATCGAGGTTTCCGTATCCGATACGGGCGTCGGCCTCCCCCGCGAACGACTGGACCAACTTTGCGAGCCGTTCTTCACGACGAAACCGGCTCGGCTCGGTTTGGGTCTGGCCGTCTGCCAGACCATCGTTCGCGCCCATGGGGGCTTGCTGCGGGCAGCAGCCAATCCGGCCGGCGGCGCAATGCTTCGGTTCGTGTTGCCTGTCGTTCCCGGCAGGCCAAGCGCCGGAGAAACGTCGAACGATGGCCCGGAGGGCTGACGCGCGAATCCAGGCGGCGGAGCGCGTCGCAAGAACGACGAGCACAAGGCGACCTCATGCATGAATGATGTTCCCGCACGGTTCGAGCACCTGATCTGGGTGCTCGTGAATATGGGCGTCCCCACCGCCATCGGCCTGGCCGCCGGTGTCTGCGTACGATCGTTCTTGCACAGCGCTGTTCGCTGGGCACTCGCAGTCTCGCTCGTGATCTGGATCCTGTGGCAATGTGGAGTGTTACCGCTCGATGCACAGCACTTGACCACGGCCTGGAAGTCGCTTCCGTCCAGGAACCAGATCGCAAGAACCGCCGGGGAACTCATTCATCGCTACCCCGCCGGGTTGATCGGGCTCGCGATGGGGATCGTGCTGCGTGAGTGGTGGCGATGTCGCCCGACGAGCCGCAGCGCCGCCGCAGTCGGGTCGGCGGCGCCTCCCTGAGAGGCGCCACCGCACGGCATCTGAAGCTGTAAGGAAAGCCCCGGATGGACGACAAGGTCTTCCAACAGAAACTGGTGGAGCTCGTAGGCGCGATCGGAACGGTCGCTCCACAGGATCGCCGGAAGCTCGCGCTGCTGGTTTCGCGCATCCAGAAGCGTCATGGCGAACTCAGCCGGACGGTGAAGCGATTGCAGGAAAGCCTGGACTACCTGCGCGTGACCATCACCTATTTGCTTTTCGATATCGAAGCCACGCGCCGAGAGAAGGCACGTTCTCGCGAGAGGCCGGATCGTGGTGAGCCGGAGGCCCCGGTGTGAACGAGTCACCGCAATCCTTCGTACTACGTGTTGCCTCGGTCGTCGTGCGGCTGGTGTACCGTTTCACCGCAACGATGCCTTGACTGTCGTGAGAGAGCGACTAAGATGCCCGATGGTCTGGAATCGGCGCTCGACTGTGAGCCGTTGTTGTCAGGAGTCTCGCCGTCGAGCGCAACCGGCGAAGGGATGAACGCAGTACCCATTCCACCGATGGAGAGAGGGGACGAAGTTCGTGGCGACGCTTTCTAGTGCGCGATCCGCAGCGCACCCGACAATCCCGCAGAGTCGCGTCCCGGATCTGCACGTGGTCGACGCGACCTCGGACGACGCCACGGTGCACGTCGTCGACGACAACGACGACACGCGGCAGTCTCTATGCTGGCTGTGCGAGTCGGTCGGGCTCCGGTCTTAAGGCCACGCATCGGGGCAGGCGTTCCTCGATGCCTACGACCCGAGCCGACCCGGTTGCTTGGTGCTTGACGTGTGGCTGCCCGACATCAACGGGCTGGACCTGCTCGAACGGCTTCGAGCCGAGGGCGATCCGATTCCGGTCATCATCATTACGGGATCCGGCGACGTGGCGCTCGCCGTGCGGGCCATGAAGCTCTGCGCCTGGACCCTGATCGAGAAGCCCTGTCCGGCCGCGGAGTTGCTCGCCGCGGTCCGGGAAGCACTCGCGAACGAGGCGCGCACGCGACACGAGCGGGCGTTGCGAAAGGCATACGCCGCACGGATCGAGAGCCTGACCGCGCGCCAGCGAGAGGTGATGGATCTGCTGCTACAGGGGAAGAACACCAAGGCGATCGCCCTGGATCTCGGGGTAACCGCCAAGGCGATTGAGGGCCACCGAGCAAGAATCATGGCGAAACTGGAGGCCGAGTGCATGGTCGACGTTGTGCGGGTCGCACTGGCCGCAGGCATACGACTCCCCTTCCCCACGCCTTCCCAGGTGTAGGATTTTCCTTTCGGTCGTCCCGAGGAAACGCGCCGATGGTAAGGGTGAGGGTTGCGAATCGAACGGGTTCGTGACGCAGGAGGCGGGATGCGGGTGCGGGCCGACGCCGCCCCGCGGCTTGTGCGGTGCAACCGGCCTCGCACCCGGGGGCACCGGACATCGACGATGTTGTCGCGGTTCCGCTCACACACGCGATCACGCTGCGGACGACGTCCGCGGTGATCTGCGGTCGGGGGACGTAACGCTGTTATCTCCCACGGCATAACGACTGAGCGCTCGCTTTCCGGTGGGTTGAAGCGCCCCGGATTGCCCGGGAGAAAGCCGGCGCACAGAAAAACGGGGCTGAGGTACCTAGCACTACCTCAGCCCCATGCAGTCATACGGTTGGTTCCGCTCACAACGGGACGTTCCCGGTATGACGTGGCACTGGTTTAGTCGGCTAGGATCGACCGTACTGATTAGCCAAAGTCGGCAACAGCGTATCGAGCGCCGGGGTGAAGCAGGTGTTTTCTGCGCCGGCGCCCCGCTCCCCGATCCCTATCCTGCACGCTAGTCCTCCGGCGGCTCACCGGTGGGGGCCATCTTGACCAGGCGGGGCATGAACCTGGCGAGGGGTCTGACCAGCGATTGCTGGGCGGCCATGACTTCGTCGATGTCCTTGTACGCCTGCGGGACCTCGTCGAGGCCGGCCGAGATCAGCGTGACGCCGCGCTCCTCGAGCAGCTTCTTGATTTGCGGCCAGTGGAACTGGCGCTTGGCCTGCTTGCGTGACATGCGGCGTCCGGCCCCGTGTGAGGCCGAGTACAGCGACGCGGGATCGCCCAGTCCCTCGACCACGTACGCGGGAGACGCCATCGAGCCGGGAATGATGCCGACGACGCCGAACCCGGCCGGCGTGGCCCCCTTGCGATGCACGATCACCCGCCGGCCACCATGCTCCTCCTCCCATGCGTAGTTGTGATGGTTCTCGATCTGCGCCAGCGGCTCGCGGCCGAGCGACTGCGCGATGCTCTCGTGAATGACGTGGTGGTTGGCGGACGCGAACTTGCCCATGAGCTGCATCGCCGCCCAGTACTCGGCCCCGTCGCCGTCGAGGTCGAGCCACGCCAAGTGCCGCAGTTCGCGGGGCAGGTTCGGGTGCAGGCGCATCGCCATCCGGCTGTAGTAGTCAGCCGTCTTGTTGCCGGGTCCGCGGCTGCCGCTGTGCGAAAGCAGAGCCAAGTACGTTCCCGCCTCGAGCCCCAGCGCGGGCTCGGGGAATGTGACCTCGCCGAACTCGACGAAGTGGTTGCCCGAACCGGACGTGCCGAGCTGCTTGCGAGCGAGATCCTTGACCGTCTCGGTAAACGGAGTGACCGACCAGTCCTGGTCCATCACCTCGTGGCCCCGCGGGCGGGAGAAGCTCGCCCCGATGCCGAACTCGGTATTCCGTTCGATGACGCCGCGGAACCGGTCCTGCTTGCGCTGCAGGTCGGCGGGCGGGATGTCATACACACTCATCATCATGCGGCAGGCGATGTCCACGCCGACCGCATAGGGGATCACCGCGTTCTCGGTGGCGAGCACACCGCCGATGGGCAGCCCGTAGCCGAGGTGGGCGTCCGGCATGAGGGCTCCGGCCACGGAAATCGGCAGCCGGCAGGCGTTGGCCATCTGCTGCCGTGCGGCCTCGTCGATGTCCTCACCCCAGTTCGCGTACTCGAGAGCATCGTTCCATTCGTACGTGCCGGGCGCATCCACGTGCTTGGGCGTCAACGCCGCCGCCACCGCCGCGAAGAACTCGTCCTCGGCGTAGTCCTGTGGATTGCGCAGCACGACCGCGAGTGTCTTGCGGACCTGTGCAGCGTTCAGTCCGGCCCTACGCGCGGCCTCCGCCGCGACCATCGCCGCCTTCAGCGGCGCACCGTCCGGGTAGCCCATGTTGCGCAGTGCTCGTCTCTTCATTGCGTGTCCGACCTCACCGGCGGCGGTGCCTCGGCGTCGCGGTGCCGACGGAGTGTAGCGATAACACCTGATGAGAGCCACCGGACTCAGGGCGGTGCGGCGCCGCTTGGATTCCGACAGTCGCGTCCCCCGCGTCTGAAGACGCGGGCC
>CAYMME010000054.1:12216-25378 GCA_964391465.1 uncultured Planctomycetales bacterium | reverse complement strand
CGGGCCGCAGGGGAAGCAGGCGTGCGTCGAGGTCTGCCCCGTCGGCGCGATCAAGATCTTCGGCGTCCGCTATCGCCTCACCTCACAGCGGCTATTCATCGAGCGAGGCATTCTTTCGCGCACCACCGACCAGACCGAGCTGATCCGGGTCGACGACGTGCGGGTCAAGCAGGGAATCGTCGATCGCATGGTCAATTCCGGCGACGTGGAGATCCTCTCCACGGACGTGTCCAACAGGGAGATCGTGCTGACCGGCGTCGAGGCCCCGGACAAGATTGCCGAGCACGTTCGACAGCACATGCGCATGCTGCGCAAGAAGTCGCTCTTCGTCGAGAACCTGTAGCGCAATCCGAACGCCGAGCGCAAGCGCGAAGTGCAACAATCGGTCGCACCGATCACGTCGGCCCATTGGGCTCGAACGCAGCCTTGATCAGCCCGGTCCGGCCGCGCGCGGTGTGCATCCGAAGCGCCCGCCGGTAGTCCTCAAGTGCAAACCGGTGGGTGAGCAGTCCGGACAGATCGAGCCGGCCCTTCTCGACGAGATCGAACACGACTTCGTAGGTGTGATGCCGGCCCCCGTCGTAGCTCTCGATCTGTCGGCCGAAGCAGCCGATCAGGTTCAACTCCGAGAACCACAGCGGCGTGGTGTCGACCACCGTGATCTGGGAGGTCCCAGCCAAGACAACCGTTCCTCGACTGCGGGTGAACTTCATGGCATCGGTCAGGCTCGCGCCGGAGCCGACGCAGTCGTACACGAGATCGAAGCCGCCGATCAGCCCGTAGTTGCCGAACAGTCCGGACAGCCGTCGGCCGCCGACGTACTCGGCCACACGGTGGTACCGGTCGGCGTTTGACTTTCCGCGCGGAGCAACCAACACGTCATCCGCCCCGTACCGACGCGCGAGCTGGTCCTGCGAGGTATGCCGGACGAGCGACACCACGGATGTTCCGCAACCCAGAGCCCGGATCGCGGCGACCACCCCTGCCCCGATGACGCCTCCGCCGATGACGAGGACTCGCTCGTCGTCGCCGGGCGGACGCCGCAGAACGGCATGGACCGAGCAGGCGATCGGGTCCGTGAGCACGGCCGTCTCGTCGTCGATCGATGCGGGAACCGGGTAGAGCTGCGACTCGTGGGCCACGAAGTGCGGGGCCCAACTCCCCCCGGTGAACCCGTTGAATCCGATCATCGTACCCGGCGGCAACGGCCCGGCGTTGAGGTTCTCGCAGACGGCGGGCTGCCCGGCGGCACACCGGGAACAGACCGGCTCGACGCCGCGAGGCACGCAGGACAGTGTCGGCTCGACGCAGACGCGATCGCCGGCTCGCACGCGGGTCACGTCGGGACCCACTTCGTCGACGGTGGCCACGACCTCATGGCCGAGCATCACCGGATAGGTCGTGAGCGAGCGGAGGAACGAGGCCGGGTGATTCCGCTGAAAGATAACCGCCAGGTCGGTCCCGCAGATCCCGCCGAGAATGGTCCGCAACCGTACCCACCGCGGCGACGGCAGCGCCGGCACGGGCACATCGGCGAGTCGCAGGCCCGACAGCGGCGAGGTGAACACTCGGGGCGCAATCCACCCCGCTGCCTTGCACAGGGCCCACCGAACAGGATGAAGATCGAACGTGATCGCACGCATGGGGAAGCATCCGGCGAGGATCATAACGGCAACCGCTGACGCCACAAGGGTGCACGCAGTCGAACGTCACCGGAACCGGCGGGCCGTGACCGTCGACCTAGGTCGACGGACCTTGCGCGCGATGCACGCCGACACGCAGTATACTGTCGTGATGCACGCACCAAGTCCGAAGCATTTCGCCAGCCCCGCAGGGGCGCTACTGAATAGCCAGGGGCGTAAGCCCCTGGTCGCCGTCCGCTCCGGAACCTTCGAGCCCCGGAGGAGCGCCAGACCCTTGCCGTCTAGCTTCTTTCGCCCCTCCGGGGCTGGGGGTCCATTCCAATTCCTTTTCCAGGGGCTTGCGCCCCTTGCTTTTTTCTTCCGGCCTTTCCGGGGGGTCCCGGGGGCTTCCGTCCTGTGGCTGGGGGGGGGGGGGATGCCGCTTTGCTCCCGGCATCGCACCGTCACGAATGGCGTACGCGCGTAATGGACCAACAGGCCGACGACAAACGAATCACGGTGCTCCGCGAGCGGATCGCGCACCTGCCCAAGACGCCCGGCGTGTACCTTATGAAGGACACGAAGGGACAGGTACTGTACGTCGGAAAAGCCAAGGACCTGCGGTCCCGGGTGAGCAGCTACTTCCAGGACTCGGCCAACCTGCTGAGCACGCGCGGGCCGGAGATTGCCCGCATGGCCGCGAGTGTGGTCGACATCGACTTTCTCGACTGCGAGACCGAGGTCGACGCCCTGCTCCAGGAGAACCGGCTCATCAAGGACATCCAGCCGCCGTTCAACGAGCGGCTCCGCGACGACAAGACGTTCCCCTACCTGGAGATCACGACGCGCGACGACTTTCCGGGCGTCTACGTGACCCGCAAGCCGCGGCTCAAGGGCTCGAAGCTTTACGGTCCGTTCACCTCGGCCGCGGGCGTGCGCGATGCCGTCAACGCGATTCAGAGAGTCTTCCGGTACCGCACCTGTGAGTTGGAGATCGACGAGCGCGACGAGAAGCGTCAGTTCTTCCGGCCGTGCCTGCTGCACGCGATCAACCAGTGCACCGCGCCCTGCGCGAATCTGATCGGCAAGGAGGACTACCGGCGCGACATTGACCGCCTCAAGCGATTCCTGGGCAGCAAGCGGTCGGTCGTGCTGCGCGAGATGCGCAAGGAAATGGAGGCCGCATCGGTCGCTCGGGAATACGAAGAAGCAGCCCGACTGCGCGACCGGATCAAGGCCATCGAGGCCCTGGCCCTATCCGGCGACCCGGACGCCGACGTTCAGCCCGAGGTGTTCTACATCGACCCCGCCAAGGGCCTGGAGAAGCTGGCCGACCTGCTCGAACTGGAGGCCCCGCCGCGAAGCATCGAGGGGATCGACATCGCCAACCTGCAGGGCGGCGAGTCATGCGGGTCGCTGGTGTGCTTCCTTGACGGCAAGCCGTTCAAAGGCGGCTACAAGCGCTATCGCATCCAAACCGTAGCCGGCGCCGACGACTACGCGATGATCCGCGAGGTGGTCACCCGGCGCTACCGCTACGCCGCGGGGGGCGAAGAGTTGTACCCCGACGTGATCCTGATCGACGGGGGGCTCGGGCAGTTGCACGCCGCCCTCGACGGCTTCGCCGAGATGCACCTTCGCCCGCCGATGGTGATCTCGCTGGCCAAGCGCGAGGAGGAGATCTACATCCAGGCGCGGCGGAAACCGGTCAAGTTGCCTCGGAACAACGAGGCCTTGCGGCTGTTGCAGCACGTGCGCGACGAGGCCCACCGCTTCGCCCAGCACTACCACCACATCCTCCGGCGCAAGCGTACGTTCGACGAGGACGTGGCCGCCGGTCGACGGCCGCCCACGGCACAGAAGAAGAAACGCCGGTCGACGGACCGCCGCAGAGAGTAGAGCCACAATGGGTGCCCCATCCCTGACGGCTGTTTGTCAGGGGTGGGGGACGGATAGACAGTGCTTCGCCCCACCGCAGTTCGTGCGCCACGGGGGCGATCGGTCCCCCACCCTTCGCGATGCCGCCGCGAAGGATGGGGCACCCACGATGCGAAACACGGGGCACCCACGCTACGAAGGATGGGCACTCGTTGCACGGGCCGGATTTCGGACGTAGAGTGAGTGAGCCCCCTTCGAATGGCCGATACCCCCAAGGGCGTGGCGTACCGCGAGGGAATCCGAGGACAAGGTGTGATAACGACCGGCCGGTAGCGGCCGAAACGAAGCCCATGAAGTCGTTTTTCAAGAAGCTCTACGCGGGCTGGATGCGATTCGCCGTGTTCCTGGGCACGGTGATGACGACGCTCCTGTGCACGATACTGTTCTTCATCGTACTGCCCCCCTTCTCGCTCATTCGCCTGAAGGATCCGCTCCGGCTCCGGCTCGACGACACGGACTCATACTGGGAAGACTACGAGCCGGCCGAGCCGACCATCGAGCGATTCCAACACCCGTTCTAGCCCGCGAGTGACTGTCATGTACGTGCTTGGCATATCCTGCTTCTACCATGACGGCGGCGCGGCCCTCGTCCGAGACGGCGATTTGGTCGCGGCAGCCGAGCAGGAACGATTCAGCCGCAACAAGCACGACAACTCGTTCCCGGATGCGGCCATCGACTACTGCCTGCGCGAGGCGGGCATCAGCATCGACGAGGTGGACCACATCGGCTTCTACGAGAAGCCGTTCATCAAGGCGATGCGCATCCTCGAGACGATCCTCGCCGGCTGGCCGCGTACGTACTGGCCGTTCGTCAAGGCCACGCCGCTCTGGCTCAAGAGCCGCATCCGCATCGGTCGGATCATTCAGAAGTCGCTTGATACCGACAAGGACATCATCTTCGGCGACCATCACCTTTCGCACGCAGCCAGTGCGTTCCTGGTCAGCCCGTTCGACGAAGCGGCGATCCTGACGGCCGACGGCGTCGGCGAATGGTGCACCACGGCCTGGGGCGTGGGCCGGGGCACGGCCATCGAGCTGCAGAAGCAGATTCGCTTCCCGCACTCGGTCGGGTTGCTGTTCTCGGCAATCACGGCCTACCTCGGCTTCCGCGTCAACGACGCCGAATGGAAGGTGATGGGATTGGCCCCCTACGGGAAGCCGACCTACCTCGACGCGTTCCGCGAGGTCGTCGACATCAAGGACGACGGGTCGATTCGACTGAACATGAAGTACTTCGCCCACACCTATTCGACGCGGTCGATGCTGAGTCGGCGCTGGGAACAGCTCTTCGGCGAACCGCGGCGGCACCCGGAGTCCGAGCTCACCAGCTTCCACAAGGACATCGCGCACTCGGGACAGAAGATCGTCGAGGAGATCATGGTCCGCACCGCCCGGCACGTGCAGCGTAGCACCGGCCAAAAGAACCTGTGCATGGCCGGCGGCGTGGCCCTGAACTGCGTGGCGAACTGGCGGATTCTGCAAGAGACGGATTTCGAGAACGTCTACATTCAGCCCGCGGCCGGGGACTCCGGCGGGGCAATCGGGACCGCGTTCTACATCTACAACACGCTGCTGCAGCAGCCGCGCCGCTACGTCATGCGGCATGCGTACACCGGACCGGCGTACACGGATGACGAGATTCGCAAGGTGCTGACCGAGCGCGGCGCGCAGTTCGAGACGATCGACGACGAGCAGGAACTGCTCCGGCGCACGGCGAAGCTGCTCACCGACGGCAAGATCATCGGGTGGTTCCAGGACCGTATGGAGTTTGGCCCCCGCGCACTCGGGGCCCGCTCTATCCTGGCCGACCCGCGCGACGAGTCGGCCAAGGATCGGATCAACGCCAAGGTCAAGTTCCGCGAGGCGTTTCGCCCGTTCGCCCCGGCCGTGCTGCGCGAACAAGCTCACGAGTACTTCGACATGCCCGAGGGGATGGACGCGCCGTTCATGCTTCTGGTGCCGTCGGTTCGGCCGGACCGGCGCAAGCTCATCCCGGCCGTCACCCACCGCGACGGCACCGGCCGGGTCCAGACGCTCACCGAGGAAGACAACGGCCGCTTCTACCGACTGGTGCGCGAGTTCGGAGCGATGACCGGCGTGCCGGTGGTCGTCAACACGTCCTTCAACATCCGCGGTGAGCCAATTGTCTGCACGCCCGAGCACGCATACAATACGTTTGTCAAGACGGGGCTCGACGCCCTGGTGATCGGGAACAGCATCGTGACGGACAAGCCGGAATCGGTGGACTACGAGGCCGGCATGCAGCGCAGCATCGAACTGGAGGCGGGTAGGGCCGCCCCCGTCACCTAGGAGGGGCCACCATGGCCAAGCAGTCCATTTTTCGCGAGTTCTTCCTCTTCATCCGTAAGGAGAAGAAGTGGTGGCTGATTCCGCTGGTGGTGATCCTCGGGGCGCTGGCGGCCGTGGTCATCTTCGCCGAGTCTGCCGGCCCCCTGGCACCGTTCATCTACCCGTTCCTCTGAGTCCGCGCTGACCGGCGTCGGACGGAGTGGCTCCAGGTGTCATGAGTTCGACCAAGCTGATTCGTCGCCTTCACGAACACCAGACCTGGGTCAACCATCGGCTGCTCGACGCGGCCACGCGGCTGAACCAAGAGCAACTCGAGCGATCGCTTCCCATCGGGCAAGGCTCGATATGGAGGTCGCTTCTGCACCTGTACGCGGCCGAGTACGTGTGGTTGGAGGCCTTGCTCGGAGACGCCGATCCGGTCGTTCCCGGCGACCTACCCGCGAAGCTTCCCGGCAACCAGGAGGGTGCCGGGGCAATGGCGTCCCTCCCGGAACTGAAGAAGAAGTGGTCTGACTTGGAGTGTCGGTGGGACGCCTACCTTGCGAAGCTGACTCCCGAGTTGCTCGATGGTTTCGTCGACAAGGTCAGCACGAGTTCCGGCAAAGGAAAGACCCACCGGACCCGACGCGCCGACGCGATGCTGCACATCTACACGCACGCCCAATACACCACGGCTCAGCTTGTCAACATGCTTCGTCACGTGGGGGCCGAATCGCTTCCGGATGTGATGCTCATCTCATTGGCAAGGCAACAGATGGGGCCGGTGTAGGCTCACCGGACACCTGCTGCGACAGGACGATCCTGCTTCCGAAGGAGAAGTTCGCGGACTACAAAGCGCCGAAACGCTCCGTGCCGAAGCCGCGAGGCCACCGGGAGGGATTCATCGACGCGTGCAATGGCAAGTGCGAAGCCCTGTCGAGTTTCGCCTATGCCGGCCCGATGACCGAGGCCGCCCTCGTCGGGGTGGCGGCCCTGCGCTCGGGCAAGAAGGCCGAGTGGGACGCGAAGAACATGAAGGTCGCCAACCACCGCGAGGTGAACGACCTCGTACATCCGGAGTACCGCAAGGGCTGGTCACGGTAAGGCGACGCAGCGAGCAGCCGAGGTCCCCCGCCCGCCCGTTTTCGGAACCTCTTCGCTACTGCCCGATGGCGGCTCCGCAGTGATTGTATCGGACGTGCTTCGACCCGCCCCCTATCGCCCGTGGGTTTCCCCGTCGCGTCCGACAATCAACTCATAGGCGCCCCAAGCCTGAACGATACTAGCGATGAACGTATGCGGCGTGCGTTCTAGGGGCCACTCTCCGTCCGCCCGCGTTGATCCGACGGAAGAACCACCCGCACGCAATCGGGGGCTCGACTGACATGGCCAGATCACCCATCGAGGACAGCGTGGTCGGACCAACCCGGGGGCCGCACGGGTGCGCTGATCGCGGTGAGGAGGATCATGCGAGCCTTCGTATCGAAGACTCGACCGAGGGGGAGCAGGCGGGGGCCCAACGGGGAGAATTGCTCGTCGATCTGGAGCGGCACAATAGCGCCATGATGGGGCGTGAGCGAAGAATCGTCGAGCCGAAGATGCAGGTCAACGCCCTGCTCGAGGAACTCGGGCGGGACAAGGCTTTCGGGAACGTCGATCCCGTCGCGGTCGACACGCGTGAGGCGGAGCAGGGTCAAGTCGGCGACGACGCCTTCGATGCGGAATCCGTCCTCGAGAACATGAAGCAGTTGCAGGAACTCGTCGACGGTTTCTGCGAATCAGTAGGGATCGCCGCCGCAATCATCGATCTGGAAGGCGAGGTGATCGTCGGCTCGAGATGGCAGAGGATCTGCACCGACTTCCATCGGGTCAGCCGCGAGACGTGCCGGAAGTGTATCGAAAGCGACACCGTGATCGCGAATCAGTTGCACGAAGGAGAGCGGTTCTCGATCTATACATGCAAGAACGGACTGACCGATGCGGCGTCCCCCATCGTCATCCACGGGACGCACGTGGCCAACTTCTTCGTCGGGCAATTCCTGCTCGAACCGGCGGATGCCGAGTTCTTCCGCAAACAGGCGGCCGAGTATGGATTCCCGGAGGAGGAGTATCTGCGAGCCCTCGCGGATGTACCCATTGTCGACCGATCCAGGTTGAAGTTCATTCTGCGTTTCCTCACCGAGTTCGCAGTCCTGCTCGGCACGATGGGCGTCGGCCAGTCGAAGCTGAGGCGGGCGAATCAAGGGCTAAGAGACAACCACAGGGCCCTCCTGAGCATGATGGAGGACCTGATTCAGGCCCGCACGAGCGCCGAGCGGTACGCCGACGCCGCCGAAGCAGCCAACCGCTCGAAGAGCGAGTTCCTGGCCAACATGAGCCACGAGATCCGCACGCCGATGACGGCGATCCTCGGATTCACGGACAATCTGCTGGACCCGAGCCTTTGCGATTCGAGCAAGCTCGACGCCGCCCGGACCATTCGCCGAAACGGCGAGCACCTGCTCCAGATCCTCAACGACATCCTCGATATATCTAAAATAGAGGCAGGCAAGCTGGACGTCGAGCGAATTCGATTCTCGCCGCTTCAGTTGATCGCCGACGTTCAGTCGCTCATGCAGGTGCGGGCCAGCGACAAGAACCTGGAATTCCAGGTCGGGTACGGCGGTCCCGTCCCCGAGACGATCGAGAGTGATCCCACTCGCCTCAAACAGATTCTGGTCAACCTGATCGGCAACGCCATCAAGTTCACCGAAAGCGGCGGCGTCACGCTGGAGACACGGTTCTCGGATGCCAACTCGGCCAACCCGATGCTGGAGTTCAACGTGACTGACACCGGCATCGGCATGACCCCGGATCAGACGGCCAGGCTGTTTCAAGCCTTCACTCAGGGCGACTCGTCAACCAGCCGCAGGTTCGGCGGCACCGGCCTGGGCCTGACCATCAGCAGGCGTCTGGCCAACATGCTCTGCGGCGAGCTCACCGTCCAAAGCGAGCCGGGCAGAGGCAGCACATTCCGAGTCACGATCGCGGTCGGATGCATCGAGGGCGTACGGATGGTCGACAAACCCGCCGAGGCCACCGTCGCGAGGCCGGCCGAACCCGCAGAGCAGGAGACAGACGGCGGGAAGCTGGACTGTCACGTTCTGCTGGCCGAGGACGGGCCGGACAACCAGCGACTCATCTCGTTCCTGCTCAAGAAGGCCGGGGCCCGGGTCACGATGGTCGAGAACGGTCAGGAAGCCTTGGAGAAGGTCACGAGCGCCATGATGGGAAGGCGGGGGACCGACCCGTCTGAGGCCTTCGATGTCATCTTGATGGACATGCAGATGCCGGTGTTGGACGGCTACCGCGCGACGCAACTGCTACGCGAGCAGGGCTACGCCGCCCCGATCATCGCTCTGACCGCCCATGCCATGGAGGGTGACCGGGAAGGATGCCTGAGGGCCGGGTGCAACGACTACGCGACGAAACCGATCGACCGCACGGCACTGATCGCAACGATCCGCAAACAGGTATCGCAGAACACGGAGCAACCGGAGAGGGCGGACGAGGTCGACGCTTGCGAGACCGCCGGACGATGACCGCGAGACAGTTCAGCTAGGGAAGGACAGGACGCCATGAAGCGTTCCGACAGCCATGTTGCCCTGATCGTGCCTTTAGTCCTGTTGGTTGGTGTGGTGGTGCTTGTCAAGCACTTCGGGAAGAACGACGCCGCGTTGCCGGCCGTCGCCCGAACGGTGGATCAGACCCCGGAGCGTGCGGTCCCCGAGACACAGGCTCAGCGGGCTGTCGCGGCGGTCCGGGAACTGATCGCATCCGGGAGGATTGACCAGAATGAAGTGCTCACCTTGGTGCTCAAGGAGGGTAACGTCAGGAACTTCCTCGGCAGGCAACTGGAATTCAAGGAGGAGTGGGAGCGTCAGACGCACGTGCGCCTGGAGGTACAGATCATGCCGCAGATGGCGGCGCTGGGTTACCTGCGGGAGCACAGAGACGCAGCCCTCGACCTGATCGTTGCCCGCCCCTCCGAGTATCCCGACTTGTGGGACGAAGCGTTAGTGACGGACCTCACCGGGTTCTGCGAACAGTACGAGCTTGCGGTCGGCGCAGACCCGAGTCGCGGGTACTTCCGACCCGACGTCCAGATGAAGTTCGACGGCAGAGTCCTGGCCATTCCGGCCGACGGCGACATCCAAGTCCTGTTTCTGCGCAGAGACTTGATGGAGGACCCCGCGAATCAAGCCGCGTTCGAAAAGCGGTATCACCGCCGGTTGAGTCCACCGGCAACCTGGGACGAATATCAGGACTTGGTGGAGTTCTTCCACCGTCCGGAGCAGGGCATCTACGGCAGTTGTGAGCACCGGGACCCGGACACCGGATGGTGGTTCTGGATGGCCCGCTACGCCAGCCAAACCAATCCCAACCAGCTCCTGTTCGACGATGAGATGCACCCGCTCATCGATTCCCCTGCCGGCGTCAGGGCGACCCGCTCGTACCTGGCCACCGTTCCCATGACGCACCCCGACCTCTGCCGCGAGAATCCGCTGGTCCTCGACAGTTCTCTGACCCTCTACAAGCAGGCAAGAGGATTTGCCTATTCTCTAACTATGGCCGGAATCAAGCTCTTCAACATCGCGCACCTCCCCTCACAGGGCAACGTGCTCTGTTGTCCCATGCCGGGCGAGATGATCGCCGGCAAGCTGATCCGTCGCCCCTTCTTCATCTACGGTAACAACCTGGCGGTGCCCTCCACCAGTTCGCACAAGCAGTTGGCTTTCCTCTACGCCATGTGGTTCACGGATGTCGACGTGTCGACCCGTACGTTGCTCGAGACCAGCGGCTTTCAGGATCCGTTCCGCGTCGAGCACCTGGCTGACGACGGCATCCTCCAGCGGTACGGCCCCGAGGGGATTTCCACCCTCCGCCAATCAGTCCAGAACGCGATTCCGCCCGGCATCGGGCTGCCGGGCAGTGCAGAGTACGCCGAGGCACTGGGCAAGAACCTCCATCTGGCCGTGACGGGAGGAATCACCGCCCAGGAAGCCATGAAGAGGACGGCCGCGGCCTGGGAAGCGACAACCGATCGGCGGGGGCGAGAGAAGCAGATGCGGTACTGGCACTCGTTCCGAGAGGGCTTTCCGGCGATCGTCGAATCGGCTCCGTAACAAGCGCCGTGATCGCTGCCCGGCCGTCGCCTCCGGGAACCTCTGCGATAGTCAGGCACGAGAGGGAGTATGCGTGGCGAGCATCCGCCCCCCAACCAGGTTGAGGTTCGTTCACAAGCTCATGTTGGGCTTCGGCCTCATGGGGCTCATCATGCTCTTCGTCGCCGTCCTCGGCAACCGCATGATGGGACGGACGAGCGGCTCTGTGAGAAGCGCCTTCACGCATCAGGTTCGACCGCTGAGCTCCCTATTCCAGCTTCAGCACGAGGCCCAGGCGATCCGCCTGATCGAGACGAACCTCGTCAACATCGAGTCGACGTTCTACGCGTCGGAACGCATCGATGAGATCGCACACAACTGCGATCGCTTCGAGGAGAATCTCAGGGCATACCTGCCCCAACTGGGTCACTGTCATGGCCCGGACGCACCGGATTGTCTGTTGAACGCGTGGCGCTACTACCGCGACTGCCTCGAACGCGTGCTGAAACAGCGGTCGGAAGGGCAGATCGATGACGCCAGGAAGACGTGCATGTACCTGTCCCTGCCCGCCTACCAGCAGTTCTCCAGGTTGTTCGGCAAGATTGCCGAGACAAGGGAACAAGAAGCGGAAAGAGACTACACACACGTTCTCACCTGGCTTGGCACCCAGAGACAGCGGTTCGGCCTCCTGTCCACCCTCGGGGTCGCCGTCGGTGTCGTATGCGCCCTCTTGCTGTCCCGGTCCATCTCCAAACGAGTGCGGGAGCTCTCCCACGGCTCCAGCCTTCTCGCGGCCGGGCACTTCGGGCACGTCATCCGGCCCGCAGGCAATGACGAGATCACGGACCTCGCCCACGCGTTCAATCGAATGAGTGCCAGCATCTGCGAGCGTGACCAGGCGCTCCAGGCAAGCGAGGCGAAGTACCGCTCCCTCATCGAAAACGCGAACGTGGGCATCTATCGATGCGAGGCGACGTTCACCGGTCGTTTCGTCGAAGCCAATCCGGCCATGGCCAGGATCTTCGGTTGCGACTCGGTGCAGGAACTGCTGGGCCTCAGCGCGGCGGATCTGCATCAGGATACGGAGCAGCGACGTCGGTTTCTGGAGGCGCTGAACGCGGAAGGCTTCGTCAGGAGCGAGGAACTCGTCCTGCGAAGGAAAGACGGCGCGTCCATCGTTGTGTCCTGCTCGGCGGTCATCCATCAGGCCGACTCGGGAGAGCACTCCTGGATCGACGGCGTCGTCGAGGACATCAGCGATCGCAAGCGGGCCGAGGAGGAACTGGAACGACACCGCCAGCGCCTCGAGGAGATGGTGGCGGAGCGGACGGCGAAGCTGGCGGAAGCGAATCAGGAGTTACAGGCAGAGATTATCGAGCGACAACGAATCGGAGAGCAGTTGCGAGTGGCCAAGGACGCCGCCGAAGCGGCCACCGCGTCGAAGAGCGCGTTCCTGGCCAACATGAGCCACGAGATCCGCACGCCAATGACCGCGATTCTCGGATTCACCGACCATCTGCTGGACGCGGGTCTTTCCGACGCGAACAAAGACGACGCCGCCCAGACCATACGCCGCAACGGCGAGCACCTGCTCCAACTCATTAACGACATCCTTGACATATCGAAAATCGAAGCCGGGAAGCTGGACATCGAACGGATTCGATTCTCGCCGCTTCAGTTGATCGCCGGCGTTCAGTCGCTCATGCAACCTCGGGCCGGGGACAAGAACCTGGAGTTCCGGATCGCCTGCGGCAGCCCCATTCCCGAAACGATCGAGAGCGATCCCACCCGGCTCAAGCAGATCCTGGTCAACTTGATCGGCAATGCGATCAAGTTCACCGAGACCGGCGGGATCCAGCTCGAGACGCGGTTCTCGGATGTGGATCCGGTCAACCCGGTCCTGCAGTTCGACGTAATCGACACCGGCATCGGCATGACGCCGCAACAGATGGGCAAACTGTTCGAGGCCTTCGCCCAAGGCGATTCGTCAACCAGCCGTAGGTTCGGGGGCACCGGTCTGGGACTGGCCATCAGCAAACGGTTGGCCAACATGCTCGGCGGCGACATCACCGTCCGGAGCGAGCCGGGAAGAGGCAGCACGTTCCGGGTGACCATTGCGGTCGGGTCGCTCGAGAACGCGAAGATGGTGGACAAGCCTGCCGAGGCCAC
>CAYMME010000054.1:0-12206 GCA_964391465.1 uncultured Planctomycetales bacterium | reverse complement strand
CCACCGTCACAGCTCCGGCCGATCGCGAGGGGCAGGAGACGGAAGGCGGAGGACTGGACTGCCGCATCCTGCTGGCCGAAGACGGCCCGGACAACCAGCGACTCATCTCGTTCCTGCTCCGAAGGGCCGGGGCCCAGATCACGATCGTCGAGAACGGCCAGGAGGCAGTGGACAGGGCCATGTGTGCCATGATCGGCAGGCGAGAAACCGACCCGTCCGAGGTCTTCGACGTGATCCTGATGGACATGCAGATGCCGGTGCTGGACGGCTACCGCGCGACGCGCCTGCTTCGTGAGCGAGGCTACATCGGCCCGATCATCGCCCTGACCGCCCATGCCATGCAGGGGGATCGGCAGGAATGCCTCCGCGCCGGGTGCGACGACTACGCCACCAAACCCCTCGACCGGAAGAAGCTGATCGCGACGATTCGAAAACAGCTCCGGCGGGCTGCGGTCCCGGCTGCCACATGCTGATCCCCGGCGCGATCGGGAATCCCCCTCGCTAGTGATCTCTGGCGGACGCTCCAGACATCCGAGGAACGGGCCTACGCAGGCCAGGGGCCGCGGAAACCGGTCTCGGCCAGCTTGATCTTGTGCAGCAACGCGAAAAGGCGGAACTTCCGGGCGAAGTCTCCGACGAAGAGCAGGTTGTGGTGCCCGCGAACCATGCACGCGTCGGGCCGGTCGGTGATCTCGATCTCGACGTTCGTGGTGCACCCGGCGGCCGGCGGCATCGCGTGCGACCTGACCACCTTTCCGGCATACACGTCAAGCGACGGCGACTTGCCGGAGTGGTAGCGGACCATCGTGACCGGGTCGAGTCCCTCCCAGAACACCTGGATCGCACAACTCCCCTCGTTCGTGTGGGCGAAGCGCCGCACGAGAAACGGAAGCTCCGGACCGGTTGGGCCGTACAAGCGTGTGGCGCACGTGCAGTGGGATGCGTAGTAGTGGTTCCGCTCGGTCTCGAAGCAGGGGTTGTGCTGGAAGCCGGGCCGACCGACGAGGAGCTGGCCGAGCAGTTGGGTGTAAGCGGCCGGCAGGTCGTTCTCGCACGCGGCCGGTATCAACTCGTTGTTGAGGGCCGCGAAGCTCATGCACGGCTTGAGCATGCCACGCCGCAGGCAGTTCATCGCCACGCCGTCGGCGGCCTCGTCGGCCAGCAGCCTCTTGAGCGCCAGGTGCGCGCGGGCAGCGTTCTCCAGGGCCTCCGGCGGAACACCGCGATTCTCCGTCGCCCGCTCGACGAACTTGCCGATCCATTGCCGGCCGTCGGAGTCGATCGCGACGTTCTTGAAGAGCTCCGCATACCGAGCGAAGGGAATCACGCGGACCGTCGTACCGAGAAACGGCTCGGCCGCCTCCCGCGGCTCCTTGGCCTCCGTGATGCTCAGGATCTTGCTCTGACGCAGCAGCTTGCGGACGTTGATCATCCGCAGGCCGTACTCGATGGCGTCAAGGTTATCCAACGACTGGATGAAGTAGACTCCCGGGCGGCGATACCGTGCGACCGGACCGTGCTTGACGCCCAAACCGATGTTGAAGACGGCAGGGATGTCCTGCTCCTCGGCCGCCTTCAGCAGGGTGTCGGCATGGGCCAGGCTGCGGTTATAGAACATCACCAGCAGCAGCCCGTCGGGTTTGTCCGCCTGGATCCTACGAACGAGTCCCTGCGCGTCCTCGGCGCCGGCGATCGGACGCTCCTCGATCGTGATCCGCATGCCGAGCTTCTCTGCGGTCCGGCGGAACGCGGCGGTGTATTGCTTCTGCCGACCTTCGGCATCGAACTCGTTGCCCGGCCAGCTCCACCAGCCGTCCGGATCGTCGGCAAAGGTCTTCGACGGCGGATAGAGGAACGCGACCCGTACGATTGCACCCTCCTTCTTTCGAGATGCCGGCGCCGCCTCCGCACCCATCAGGGATTGCAGTGGCCCCGCTGTGATCGCCCCCGCCGCCAGCCCCATCCCCGCTAGGAAATCCCGCCGATTGCAGCCTGTCACCGATGCACGACTCTGCCCTGCCATCGCTGTCCCCTTTCAGTCCACCTATGCCAACCGACACGCGGTCCGATCCGCACCGGACCGCAGAACACTCGCCCGTGCGGATATCGATCCACTACGGAGACCGAAAGCATCATCGCACATCGCTCCTTCCGCCATGAAGTTCTCGCGCCCCCGGTGCGTTTCACTTGGGACGGGGCATCGGAGCCTTGACGGCCCTGCGCCACGCGAGCATCGCCCGGTGCAGCTCCTCTCGCTTGGACGAGTTGGTGTCGGCAAGGTTGTGTCGTTCGCCGATGTCGTCCTTCAGGTTGTAGAGCTCGAGCCGGTTGTCTTCGAAGAACTCGATCAGCTTCCACGAGCCGGATTGGATCGCACCGGCGGGCTTGGTGCGCCACGTACCCTGCTTTACGTCGGCCTGAAGATAGCCGGGGAAGTGCCAGTAGATAGCTTGGCGTTTCAGGCGCGCCTCAGAGTCTCTCAACAGCGGCAGGAAGCTGACGCCGTCGAGTTGCTTCGGGGTCTCCGCTCCGGCGATGTGCGCAAGTGTGGGGTAGAAGTCGACGGTGATGACCGGCTCGCCGCAGGTGCGGCCCGGCTGAACCACGCCGGGCCAACGGACGATCATGGGCACGCGCACGCCGCCTTCGTAGAGCATGCCCTTGCCGCCTCGGAGCGGGGCCTGCGAGGTGATCTCCTTAGCCCCTTCGACGCCGGCTTCGCGATAGCCTCCCACGCCGCCGTTGTCGCTGTAGAAGAGCACAACGGTACGGTCGGCCAGATCCAACGCGTCGAGGCGACCGAGCACGCGACCGATGCCCTCGTCGAGGTTGTCGAGCATCGCCGCATACGCCGGGTTGCGGTGACCGCCGACGGGCGTGCGCTTGCGGTACTTGTCGATCGTGTCCTCCCGGGCCGCAATCGGCGTATGCACGGCGTAGAACGGGAGGTAGACGAAGAAGGGCTCATCGCGCCGGCGTTCGATGAATCGAACGACATGCTCGACGAGTTCGCCGGTGTACTTGTCCTTACTGCCGCGCTGCGAACGCTGCACTTCGACGTCGAAACCCTGGCCGAACGGACACGTTGGCGGCACGTTACCGAGGTGCCACTTGCCGAAGTGCCCAGTGGCGTAGCCGGCCTTTCTCAGAACCTCGGCGATGGTCACGAACGACGGATCGAGCGACGTCTTGTTCTCCACCGGGACGAGTTTGCGGTGTTTCTCCTCGCCGCGGGCCCCGGAGGCAACCGTGTATACGCCATGCCGGGGAGAATACAGTCCGCTCATCAGGCAGGCACGGGTCGGAGCGCAATTGGGTCCGCAGGTATACGCCGCCGTGAACTTCATCCCCTCCCGGCACAACCGGTCAAGGCTGGGCGTCTGGTAGTACTTCGACCCAAAGCAACCCGGGTCGGTCCAGCCGAGGTCATCGGCGACGATCAGAATGATGTTGGGGCGCGACGCGGGCGCGCCGGCCGCGTGTATCGCAGGAGCCGCCATTGTCAGCCCTGCCACGAAACTCGCGATCGTCCGGATCGCTCGGCTGCTCACTCGAATCATGCATCACCTCCGGACTCAGCCGGTCCTCTTCAATCGATCTTGTGAAGACCGTCCTTCATGACGTAGTGGCGTTTGATGTTGAGCTTGTCCATCCACGCGCGAACGTTGAGCGTATCCCAGGGGCCGGATCCCTTGCCCCCACCCTTGTTGTTGTCCCAGAGCCAGTCCGGCGTCGGCCAGAGGCAATAGGACGGGGCGACGGCCTTGTAGAAGGCCTCGGACACGCCGTGCTGGCCGTGATGGGCCATCTGAACGTAGTCGGACTTCAGGCGGGCGGCGGGTGCGCGTTTCAGCAACTTGGCGCCTCCCTGGACACCGAGATCGCCAAGGAACAGGACGGATTTGTCGGCGTCGGAGAACCGCCACGCCAAACTGGAGTTGTTGATGGCGTTCGGATGGATCTTGGGGTTGGGGACACCCAGCACTTCGATGCGGACGCCGTCGATCCGGAAGTCCTGGTCGAGCTTCAGTTCGGTCACGGTCCGGTTGGCGGCGCGGAGGGCCTTGCGGAACGCCTGGAATGTGTGCAGTTCCTCCTTGCTCGCGTGTGCCGCTACCCAGGCTTCGTCCGGCAGCGCGGCGTAGAAGGTCTTGATCTTCAGGGGTTCGGGGTGGGCAAGGATTTTCGTCAGTGCACCCACATGATCGCTGTGCGAATGCGAGACGAACCATGCCTCGACCACACCGCCCTGGTCGACGAGGAACTTCTTCAGGTATGCAGCATCGCCGGCCGTCCCGCCGTCGATGACGATCACCTTCCCACCGGCCGTCCTGACCACGTAGGACATCATCTGCGTCCCGGTCTGGTTCGGCAGTTGCCAGAGGGTGAAGGTTGACGGCGTTGGCGCGGCAGGCGAAGCGTCGCCTGCGACTCCGAAGACGCAAGCAAGCGAGGAAACGCAGAAGGTAATCCGCACGAACCGGTTCATCCGATTGCCTCCATCCACTCGGCCGAGTGTGTATCCTACGCGAAGCCGAAGCCCCACGCCCTAAGTCACTGCCGCGGGACCCTCCCCTGTGCGGGTCCCGTGTGGTTCTTCAGGTAGATGCGGTACAGCTCGAAGAACGTCGGGGCGTCCAGCAGTTCGATCTTCGGATCGGCCTGTTTCAGTCCAGCCACCACGTCCACGTACCACGTCGGCTTCTTGAGGATGTTGCGGAACCAGTGGAACGGCAACGGGCGCTTGCGCACGCGCTCGCGAATGATCTCGACCGCCCGAGCCGGCGTCTGGTTGATGTCGTGATCGGCCCGGATCACCGGCATCGCCCCGTGCAGTAGAGAGAGCGGAATCTTCTGCGGGACGATCCCGTTCGGGCTGAACCGCGCGTAGCAGTCGAGCCCGGCCTCGTTCAACCCCGGTGCATAGCCGTCAATGACAAAGCCGGTGATCGTCAGGCCCCACCGCTTGTAGATCGGCTCACAGTGCCGGGCCCACGCATCCAGGCCGCTCGGCAGACCCGAGATCGGCCGCGGCTCCTGCAACATACCGGGATTGAGATAGCCCGCGCCGTTGTCGGCGGCCGCGAAGTAATCGTTGGGTGTCGCCGTCCGCCGCATGTAGTCCAACGCCATCGGGATGCGCCGCTCCAGCATGGGCGAGATGCACCACATCAACGGAACCTTGCCGCGGTTCTCGTCGTCCCAAATGTCGATCACCCGCTGATACACCCAGGCGGCGGCATCGTAGTCACCGACGTAAAACACGATGAAGTCGCGTCCGTCGAACCTGACGCGTCCTTCCGGCGTCAGGTAGCCGCGCTTGCGCAGGTCTTCGTGCGTGACCCATTTCTGCGGATAGCTCTTCTCAAGCGGGAAGTGCGTGAAGAACGAGGCGTTGGCGATGGCACCGAACCCGATCGCGCCCGGGTCCATGTACCCGTTGTACGCACTTGCGATCCTGCCGTACTCCCATTCGGTGGGGACGCCGTCGTGCTTGCCGCCGGCGCTGCCGTGCGTCGTGTACTTGTAGGCCCACGGCGTGAACCCGCCGAGGTGAATCATCCGCTCGCGTCCGCCGTGCCGGTACGCGCTGTGCAGCAGTTCCATCAGCGTGGCCCGGTCCGTGCCCGGCTTCTGACCGCGATCATCGACCGGGGTCTCGTCGGTCCACACGTTCAGGTCAAAGAAAAACGCCTTCTTGCCGACGAAGAAGTCGTGGTTCGTCAGCGTGTGATGGTTCGGCACGGTCGCCCGCGGGTTCCGCATCCAATAGGAGTCGATGAAGAACGCACCGTAGGAGCCGTCGCAGCGTCCGGTGTCCAGGTAGTTGTGCTTCATCCACAGGTAAGCGTCACACTTGGCGGACCCGGTGGACGCCCGTTCCGTGCCTGGGATCTTGCCGGTCCCGGTAAAGAGGGACGCTCCGTTCGGCTCGAGGAGCCAAACGCGAACGGGCAGCTTGGGCCCCTTCTCGATGAGTTGCCCGTACAGGCTGTCCGGTGACGGATCGTATCGAACGGCGATCAGGTTCTCGACGCCGGCGATCGTCGAGGCCAGGTTGCTGGTGGCGGGCACGTTCGGGTCGTACACCACGGCACCATTGACAGCGTGCCGGTACTTCTCCACGAGCGCAACGATGCCGGAGACGGTCTCGATTCGGCGCCCGTGCAGCCACTGACCGGGCTCGCGGAGCTTGTCCAGCCAGTAGTCATCGATGTTCTTCCCGCCGACCGTGTGCGAATCGACGAAGCGAAGGTACAGCGTCGGCCCCACCCGGTTGACGATGCCCTGAAGCGTAGCGACGGCGTGGGCGTGATCCCACGCCATCTTCACCTGCGCGGGGTCGCCGGGATCGAACTTCAACGTGTACCGCAGGTCGTACAGGACGACGGGCTCGTCGGCGTGGAGCGCTGATGCGAACGTGCTACAGGCAAGCAGCGCCGCGAGGACGCGATGGGCCAAGCTCCCGCCTGCTGGTCGTTCGGGTAGCAGCATGATGATGGGAGCGTATGGAAAGCGCTGGATGTTCGCAAGACGACCTGAGGAATCGACGGCGAGCAGAGCGCATGCTTCATTCCACGAATGCCGCAGATGCACCAAACGCAACAGGCGTTTGGCGCAGTTTGCTGCGGTGCGGCTCGTTCCAGTACGATGTTCGCCCAGAAGACTGCAACAGGGAAATCCCGTTTGAATCGTGCGTAAGGAGGTAGCGGCCATGACTCGATTTGTCCGATCGGTGGGAGCGATCTTCGTCGTGGCGAACGCTTGCCTCGTCGCCCTTGCGGCGGCCCCGCCGAGCTCCACGCGTCAAGCCAAGCGATCCCCGGTCGGGCCCTGGGAAGCCAACCGGCCGATCGTCACCGTGCAAAGGGCACTCTACAAGAAACATCTGGGGCCGCGTACCGCGGCGCTGGCCGGCGTCTGCTACGTCGGGCCGAAGCTCGAACTTCGGGAGTGGCAGGCCGGTCAGCAGCAAAGCGACGTGGCCATACAGCAGAAGGCACGCTGGTCGCGGGACAACGGTCGCACCTGGTCCGAGTGGGTTCCGCAGCAACCGTCGTCGCTCGTGGACTACGGCGGTGTCAAGGTCCATGAAGGCGGCGGGGCCGATGCGTATGACCCGGCGTCGGGACTGTTGGTACAGATGTGGCTGCGCCAGATCGCGATCAAGCGCATCTACCACAACTTCGCCTACTTCCGGACGTCGGCGGACTTGGGCCGCACCTGGTCGGCGCCCCGGCAACTTCGCTACGAGGCGAGCGATTCGTTCGATCCGGCCGAGCCGTTGAAGGAGACGTTCCTGAACCACAACGAGGGCTACACGGGCAACAACATCGCCGTCCTGTCGAACGGTACGCTGGTCCATTGCCTGGCCCATGCCAATGCACCCGGTGATCCGAAGAACGATCAACGCCCCTGGCGCATGGGCTCGGTGCTGTTCCTCGGACAGTGGGACGCCGCACGAAAGGAATACGACTGGCGGCCTGGAGCTCGAGTGGAGATCTCGCCCGAGAAGTCCGCACGCGGATTGATGGAACCGGAGGTGGCCGAGCTCCGGGACGGACGGCTGCTTGTCGTCTGGCGGGGCTCCAACACCGGCTGGGACGGGACGGTGGCACGCGAGCCGGGCCGCAAGTGGTTTAGCATCTCGAGCGACGGCGGCCGGACGCTGGCACCGGTGCAGGCGTGGAAGTACGCCGATGGCTCGAGCTTCTATTCCCCCTCGGCGTTTCACCGCATGATCCGCCACAGCGCAACCGGCAAGCTCTATTGGATCGGCAACATCTGCCTGACGCCGCCCAGCGGCAACCATCCGCGCCATCCGCTGGTCATCGCGGAAGTCGACGAAACCGCCGCGGCCCTCAAGCGAGCGACGGTCACGCTGATCGACGACCGCGCGGCCAACCAGGGCCCGAGAGTGCAGTTCTCCAACTTCTCGCTGCTGGAGAACCGCGAGAGCCATCAGCTCGAGCTACATCTGACCACCTACGGTCAGGAACCGAACAACGCCGACTGGGCGACCGCGGATAACTACAAGTACAAGCTGAGCCTCCGGCCGTGACTGATGGGCGCGCTGAGGCGCGCGGCAACAGAAAGGACACGTCGTTGATACAGAGATTCGGGCTCGTGGCTTCGTTGCTTCTGCAAGTGGTGGTCACCGCAGTTGTGCCGACCGACGGCACCTTTGCGGCGGAGTCAACGCCAGCGCAGGGGGCGAATCAACCGAACATCGTGATCATCTTCGCGGATGATCTCGGCTACGGCGATCTTGCGTGTTACGGCCATCCCTCGATTCGCACGCCCCATTTGGACCGCATGGCCGCCGAGGGGATGAAGTTCACGGACTTCTGCGTGGCCGCGTCGGTGTGCACGCCCAGCCGGGCTGCCCTGCTGACCGGGCGGTACCCGATCCGCAGTGGGCTGACGCGGGTGCTGATCCCGAGCTCGAGCGGCGGGCTCCCGGCCGAGGAGATCACGCTGGCCGAGGCGCTCAAGGAACGCGGCTACGCCACGGCGTGCGTGGGCAAGTGGCACCTGGGCTGCCGCCGCCCGCACCTGCCCCTGAACCACGGGTTCGATCGCTACTTCGGCATCCCGTACTCCAACGACATGAGCCCCGGCACGCAACCCGGCAACCCCGTGTTCAAGGACGCCCCGCCCACGCCGCTGATCCGTGACTTCGAGGTGACCAACGACAAGGAGCCCGATCAGCGCTACCTGACGCGACGGTACACGGAGGAGGCGATCCGGTTCATGAGGCAATCCGCGGGCAAGCAGCCCTTCTTCCTCTACCTCGCCCACACGATGCCGCACGTTCCGCTGTATGCCAGCGAGCGCTTTCGCGGCAAGTCGCGCCGCGGCCTGTACGGCGATGTCGTCGAGGAGTTGGACTGGTCCTGCGGCGAGGTTCTCGAGACGCTCGGGGCGCTGGGCATCGAGAACAACACGCTGGTCGTGTTCACGTCGGACAATGGTCCGTGGCTGGCCAAGAAGCTGGACGGCGGCTCGGCCGGCCCCTTCCGCGAAGGCAAGGTGAGCACGTGGGAAGGCGGGTTTCGCGTGCCCGCGATCTTCCGCTGGCCTGGACGCATACCGGCCGGCGTGACGACACCCGCGTTCGGCACGACGATGGACCTGTTCACCACCTGCATTCGCCTCGCCGGGGGTACGGTGCCGACCGATCGCGTCATCGACGGGCAGGACCTGTCCCCGGTGCTGCTCGACAACAAGCCGGGGCGCGAGCCGAAGCTGTTCTACTACTTCGGCGACCAACTGTGGGGCACGCGGATCGGCCCGTGGAAGATGCACCTGAAGACAACCGACCCGGCGTCGGTCAAGGTCTGGGGCAACTGGAAGATCGACAGCCACGACCCACCGCTGCTGTTCAACGTAGAGAACGACCCGGCGGAGCAGTACAACGCAGCCGAAGAACACAAGGACCTGATCCGAAAGCTGATGCGCACGCTCGAAACGCATACGAAGAGCCTGAAGCCGAGCATACCCCAGAGATAACCGAACCACGGGAAGCGGAGGCGGAAGAGGGAAGGAGAACATCCCACTTCTCTGAAGGAACCAGGATGTTCCCTTCTCTACGAGGACCCGTCGAGGTGAGCCCGAGCCCAGTACTCGAGGCACAACAGGGCCCACAGGTGACTGGCGAAGTTCATCCACGGGCGACGCTGGTTGCGCAGAATCCACTTGACGCCGGCCGGATCGAGAACCGAGCGTGCCACCAGCGTCCCGTTGAGGAGTAGTTCGGCGGTTCGGTCGAGCAGGCCGCGTTTGAACCAACGCCGGATCGGAACGCGGAAGCCCATCTTCTGGCGATACAGAAGCTCCTTGGGGACGTAGCGCTCGGCCACGCGCTTCAGCAGGTACTTGCGAACCCCGTTGTGAATCTTGAGTTCCATCGGCAGCGCGGCACTGAACTCGGTGACGCAGTGATCGAGGAGCGGGACCCGGCATTCGAGGGAACAAGCCATGCTCGTGCGATCGACCTTTGTCAGGATGTCTCCGGGCAGATACATGCGGGAGTCGACGTACTGGGCCACATCGACGGGCCCCCACTGCCGGGCCACGCCGATGCGTCGGTAGTCGTCGAATATGTTCTGCCCGTCGCCGGGCTCATCCGCCCCTCCGAGAAGCCGGCGGGTGAGCCACCGGCTGCACATGACCTGACGCTCCTCGTGCTGTCGTAGCGGTGGGCAGGAACGGGAGCGATACCGCCGGAGGAACTTCGCCTCGGGCGAGAACACCGTCGCCCCGAGAGCGAAGAGCCCTCGGTTCACCGTTCTCTGGACGGGGTTGTCACGGCCCAGGGCAGTGAGCAACTCATCGTAGCGGTTGTAGCCCGCGAACGTTTCGTCGCCCCCGTCGCCGGTCAGCGCGACCTTGACTTCTCGCGAGGCAACCTGGCACACGCGGTAACACGCCAGCGCGGACGAGTCGGCGAACGGCTCGTCAAAGTGGCGTACCAGCGTGGGGACGACGTCCAGGGGTTCGAGATCGACGTATTCCTCGAAATGCTCCGTGCCGTACTTCTCCGCCAGCTTCCGGGCAAAGGGCAGTTGATCGAACCCCGCCTCCTTGAAGCCGACGGAAAAGGTCTTGATGCGCCGCGACGAGAGGGTCGAGGCGAGGGCGACAACGAGGGACGAATCGACGCCGCCACTGAGCAGGGCCCCCACCTCCACGTCGGATTCGAGGTGGCACGTCACGGCGTCGCGGAGCGTGCGATCGAGTTGGTCGACGGCTTCGCGCTCGTCGGCGAGCTTCTCGCGGGCGTAGTCGGCCTCCCAGTAGCACCGGACGTCCAGATCGATTCGTCCGTGCTGCGGATCGCGCGTTGCCCGCAGCATGTGGGCCGCCGGCAACTGGCGGATGCCTTCGAAGATCGTCAGAGGGGCCGGTATGTACTTCCACCGCAAGTACTGCCGCAGAGCATAGCGCGACATGGCCGGAGCCGAGGGCAATAGCGCGAGGATCGCCTTGATTTCCGAAGCGAAGACCAACGTGCGTTCGTCGTGGTAGTAGTACAGCGGCTTGATGCCGTTGCGATCGCGCACCAGGGTCAGCCGGTTCGCCTCCTCGTCCAAGATGGCGATCGCAAACATCCCCCGCAAATGATCAACGAAGCCGGTCGCGTCCTCCTTGTACAAGTGGAGCGCAACCTCGCCGTCCGTCTGCGTACGAAAACGATGCCCGCGGTCGAGGAGGGCTTGGCGCAATGCTCGGTAGTTGTAGATCTCGCCGTTGTAGCAGAGTCGCCGCTTGTTGGCCGCGTCGGCAATCGGCTGATGCCCGCCGGCGAGGTCGATGATGGAAAGGCGTCGGTGGCCCAGGAACGCGCGCCGGTCGTCGGACACGAAGTGGCCGCGATCGTCGGGCCCGCGGTGAGCGAGCCGATCGATCGCCGCGGTCAGACGATCGCTATCGTCTGCCCAGGCGAAAGGCTCAACCGCAATACCACCCAAGATGCCACACATCGATACGCTCTCGTCGCAAGCCCTGACTACCCGCGCCCAGAATCCCGAATCCCTGGTCACGGATCAGCATGATCGTCGCGCGGGGCGGTATAGACAAGCACACGTAGACGATTCCAGGCAGGCTGCCGCTTGGCACCGGCAGATGAAGATGATATACGCGGGGACCGGATGCGTACGGTGACGATCACCGAACACGACGACGCGCTGGCTCTCACCGGAAAGGACAATGTCATGGGATGGATGCAGCCCAAGCTGAAGGGAACGCCGGCGGCACTGGCTATCGCGTTGTCGGTCACCGCGGCACCGGCGGCTACGGAGGACCTGGGGAACGGCTTCCTGCATCACGGTGTGGCTACGCCGGTGAGCAACCACCGAGGCACGGTGGCCACCGTCGACGGCGAGGGACGCAACGTCGTGCTCGTGTGGCTGTTCGATCATCGTGGCGGATACGCGCTGCTGTTGATCGACGCCGAGACCGGCAAATCCGAGCAGTTCCCCGTGCCGTTTCCGCCCGGCGGCGACTGCCCCTACTCGTCGATCCTCTCCAGCGGCAACAAGTACTACACGCACTTCAACAGCTACTTTTGCGAGTTCGACCCGGTCAAGCGCGGATTCACGTTCCACCACAAAACCGCACCGCAGATGGCCATGGGCATGACCGAGGACGACAACGGCGTGATCTGGTCGGTGACCTATCCCCAGAGCGGCGTCGTGTCGTTC
>CAYMME010000053.1:0-25419 GCA_964391465.1 uncultured Planctomycetales bacterium | reverse complement strand
CGTCAGGGAGCGGCCGCGGCAAGGCGAAGCATTGCCGCTCCCTGACGGTCGCGGTTCGGAGAGAATGCGGTCTGCCTGAGACATTGCGCCAGGCCTCGCCACGGCGGACGCGCGGGCAGTGTGGCAGGTCGGTCTTCTGGGTGTGAGAACTCGGTGTGGAAGGAAAAGAAGGCGGGGCGGCGGTGGCTTGACAGCTTGCCCAATCGAATTTTGAGTATTTGTGCTCTGCCAGCACACCGCAGCCCAGCCAAATGTCTCTATCGGCGTCGATGCCGTTCGGACTTAAACTACACCGGCGTTCACACCGGCGCAACGTCCGTGCCCTCCTCCTCGAACAAGGCGGGAAGCAACGTGCCGGCAGTGCGAGCGGGCCCCTACGCATCCTGACCGGCGTCACACCGCCCACATGTGGTGGTGCGGCACATGCAGGAATGCCAGATCTTGACGTGATGTCCCGCACGGCCGTGGGAGACGGGCCGGGATCACCCTACCGAGTTCTCTGCTATCCTATGCGCGACGCGATGACCGCACATCATTCAGTGAGGGCGACATGACGACGAACCGTGGGCTAGCCAATCCGGTTGTGGGGGTAGTGATCACGTGGGTCGGTTGCGCGGCCTCGATCGCAGGACCACGAACGACGGTGGCGGACGGTAGGGAGAACCCGTCGGGCGGCCCCGGGTCGATCCGATTCTCCGAACACCTGATCGCCGACAAGTACTCCTATCCGTACGGGATCGCGGCGGCGGATCTCGACGGCGACGGTGACCTTGACCTGACCAGCGCCGACTGCAAGACGCACGACTCTCTCTACTGGTTCGAGAACGACGGCAAGGGCGGGTTCACTCGGCACTTCGTGCAGAAGAACGATCCGGCGCGGCTCGAACGGCACGCGGTCGGCGACATCAACCGTGACGGCCGGCTCGACATCGTCATCGTCAAGAACCTCCACGGGCATCTCCTGTGGTTCGAGAACAGCGGATCGCCGTGCGACGGGAAGCTGTGGCGGCGACACGTGATCACCACGAAGCTGCCCGGGGCGTACGACGTTGCCGTAGTCGACCTCGACGGCGACAAGGACCTCGACGTGGCCGCATCGAGCTGGGTCCTGGGGAATCAGTTCGCGTGGTTCGAGAACGACCCCGCGCCGGGCGACGGGGAGTGGGCCAAGCACATGATCGAGGAGAACGTCGACGAGACGCGGACCCTCCGCGCGGCGGATTTCGACGGGGACGGCGACGTCGACCTGCTGGGCACGGCCTCGGGTAACCCACGCGACATCGACGGTGACGGCAAGCGGGACATCGTGCCGGGCAAGGTCCTCTGGTACGAGAACACGCGTGAGGCCGGGGCCGTTCGCTGGTCGCGCCATGGCATCGATGATGCTCCGCGTCCGATGCACGGCGAGCCGGCCGATATGGACGGTGACGGTGATGTCGATGTCGTGATGGCCCTGGGCATGTCGGCCCCCCACGAGACGCCGAACACGCACGCGGTCGTGTGGTATGAGAACAGCGGCAAGCCCGCGGCAGCGGGTACGTGGAAGAAGCATGTGATCGGCTCGGCGTTCCACGACGGCTTCGAGGCCGTGGGCGGCGATCTGGACGGCGACGGGGATGTGGACGTGGTCGCGACGTCCTGGCGCGCCCCCGGCCGCGTCGTGTGGTTCGAGAACCAGGGTGACCCCAAGCGCAATTGGACGATGCACGCGCTGAAGGACAACTGGCGCAGTGCCAACCAGGTGATCATCGCCGACCTGAACGGGGACGGCCGCCCCGACCTCGCCGCCGTGGCCGAGCACGGCAGCTACGAGTTCCGCTGGTGGCGAAACGAGGGACGCCGAAGCAAGTGACGAACACCGGCTCCTGCACTCCGTGCCGGGCACAGACCTTCCGGTTCCGTGCGGTCCCGCACGGGGCGGCAGCGGTCTGCACCGCCCCGATCTGTCGCTGGACCATCTCCGGCCCGTCATTGCCCACGCAGTTGCCTCTGGCTACACTGCCAACAACCTGACGAACTCGGGCAGCAGGCTCGTTCGTGGCGAGCGTAGAGACAGACGGACGACAAATCTGAGGACTGCCACATGGCCGACCGGCGACGAGCACCTCGCAACAGAACGATCGTCCTGACGGAAGCTGACCGCAAGAGATGCGGCCAAACGCTGCTTCGCATCGACTCCCCGGTTTCGTTGCCTGACATCCTGGATTCCACCATCTGCCAGGATCTGTTTGCCGTTCTCCCTTCCCTGCCCTCCGCCGCTTTCGACCTCATTTTCGCCGACCCTCCGTACAACCTGACGAAATCCTTCAACCGTGGCACGTTCAAACAGACAGGACTTGATCAGTACGAGGTGTGGTTGAACTCGTGGCTTCCCGAGATGCGACGGCTGCTCAAGCCGGACGGGTCCATTTACGTCTGCGGAGATTGGCGCTCATCAGCCGCGATTCATCGCGTCCTCGATAGCTACTTCAAAGTGCAGAATCGCATCTCCTGGGAGCGAGAGAAGGGACGGGGATCCAAAACCAACTGGAAGAACGCTACCGAAGACATTTGGTTCGCGACTGCCTCGAATCGATACACGTTCAATGTGGATTGTGTGAAGTTGCGGCGGCGCGTGATCGCGCCCTACACGGACGGAAACGGTAACCCGAAGGACTGGGAACAGACAGAACGTGGGCGCTACCGGACGACCCATCCGTCAAACATGTGGACGGACTTGACCGTACCCTTCTGGTCCATGTCCGAGAATACGGACCACCCCACGCAGAAGCCGGAGAAGCTCCTGGCAAAGATCATCCTCGCCAGCTCGAACGCCGGGGCCGTAGTCTTCGATCCCTTCCTCGGGGCCGGGACGACATCCGTGGTGGCCAGGAAACTCGCACGGCATTACGTCGGCGTCGAGATCGACACCGAATACTGCTGTCTCGCCGAGAGGCGGCTCGAGTTGACTGCCGCCCACGGCACCATTCAAGGCTACACCGATGGCGTTTTCTGGGAGCGCAATACGCTGACCGAGCAGAGCCAGGGCAAGGGGAACCGGCGCCGCGATGCCGACCCGCCTTCCCTCTTCGGCAGTCTCCGGATGGCGAAGTGAGAGGAAGGGATGAGCAGCGCCATATTCTCGACCGACCGGTTCAAGCAGATCGCCGAGCGAACGAAGGATCTTCTGAACGGCCACGAAGACTTCCTCTCAGCGAGTACGGTCCGCAGCACACGTGCGGCCGGCGATGCCATCGAGGGGATTCTTGGCGACAGCTTCCAGACCATTCTTGGCGACGACTGCGCGGAGTACTCGGCCAACTTCGCACGCCGGGCGATGGCGGACCTTGCCTTCAAGGACAGGCAAGGCCTCTACTACGTGGTAGACGTCAAGACGCACCGCGCCGATACCAGATTCAACATGCCGAATCTCACCTCCGTGCAACGCTTGGCGAGATTCTATGAGGATGACTCCAACTACTTCGTGCTGCTGCTCGTCAAGTATTCAATCGAGGGCACGCACGCTGGAATCTCGGAGGTGACGTTCGTCCCGATCGAGTTCCTGGACTGGGATTGCCTCACCGTCGGAGCCCTCGGGTGGGGGCAGATCCAGATCGCCAACTCCAACTACATCACCGTTCAGCCCCACCACTCGCGAAGAGCATGGATGCTCGAATTGTGTGACGTGATGCTCGAGTTCTACCCGAAGGAAATCGCCAAGATCCACTCGCGCGCCGAGTACTTCGAGCAGGTCAAGCATCACTGGCAGTCGAAACCGGCGTAGGGAGCAGGTGCAGTCGCGCGAGCGAGAACTCGGTCATCCAGCGTTCGACGTCAACTGTTTCCTGGATCATGCGCGTGCACCCTCGTCCCCCTACGGCTGATCGCTGGAAGCTGACGGCTGCCAGCTCGGATCAACCGGTGGGTCTCGACCCACCCTACGCCGGCAGTGCGGCTCGGATCTCCGTTGCCCGTTGCTCGAAACTTGCGTCGTCGAGCACCGGCACCGCGCCGTCGATCGAGGCCTCTTCGTCCAAGGGCACCCACGAGCGGCATCCCGCGTAGGCCGGCGTTTCGCGAACGATGAGCGGTGCGGCCAGACGGTAGACCCGCACGAGCAGCACGTAGAGCGGTCGCTCGGGCTTGTAGGCGTAGCGCTGCTCGATGAGCGACTGCGCGTAGACGTGCACCGCGTCCCATGCCGGGGCCGAGCCCGCGGACGGCGGGGCCTCGAGCACCTCGGTCACGCGGGCGAGGTGGCGAATCGTGATCTCGTCGGCGTTGATGCGGTCGTCGACGCATCGCCCCTGCCAGTCGGGCTTGAGGGCCTCGGGCTTCTGATGCGCGTACGTCGGGCAGATCAGAAACGCGTCGTGCTCCGGCTCGAACCGTCCGCCGCGTTCGTGGATTCCGCCCTTGCGCAGCAGCAGCGTCTGCGCCCCCGCCCCGAGGGCTTCGTCCACCACCGCCCATTCCTTGAATGCCGTGTTCATGGTGATACCTCCGCCGGACAACACGTCCCGGTCTGATCGTGATCGCACCGCTTCGACAGCGGCGCCGGTGCTTCGTTTCGGATACCTGCGCCCAACCGGCTTGCCGTCAGCCTTGGGGATCGGTTATACCGCGTCGGGTGCCACAACGGCCGGTCCTGAGAGTCGGAAAGCCGGCACCCATCTACTCATCGTCAGGGCGGGACGAAACCGTCGCGAATTGAGCAGGGAATCGGGTGTCGGCGATCCTCCCGACCGGCGGGTCCACGGTTTGCAGCCGAGCAATGGACAAGCTCACCCAACAGCTCGTCGAGGGTCTGGGCGAGACGCCGGTGATCGACGTCCACACGCATCTTGTGGGCGGGAGTCTGGGCGCGCGCGGACTGCACGACATTCTCCTCTACCACATGGCGATCAGCGATCTCTACGCCGCGGGATGCCCCACCGTGACTCGGCTGACGGAGTATCCGGCCTGGCCGGACCGGGAGGAAGCGCGCCGGCGGATCGAAGAGGCGCTGCCGCACCTGCCCGACGTGCGAAACACCAGCACTTCCTGGGGAATCCGAACGATCCTCTCTGATCTCTATGACTGGGACGGTCCGGTCACCGAGCGAGACTGGCGGACGCTGGACGGCCGGGTCCGCGAGCGGGCCGGCGACCGGGAATGGGAGCGGTCGGTCCTTCGGCGAGTCAACATCAAGCGCGTCGGGACCGAGATCATCCGGCGGCAGGGCGGAATCGACGACGACATCATGCAGTACGCGCTGGAGTGGGCGTTCTTCACCCGCTGCCAGTGGGGCGAGTACGACACGGCTCTGTACGAGTTGGAACGGTGTTGGGGCAAGGCGCCGTCGGCTCCCACACCGATCGGCACGAGGCGACGACCGCCGACCGATCGGGTCGTGCGCACACTCGACGACGTTCGGGCGGCCGTGACCCACTACGTCGAAGCCATGCCCGTAGACGAAATCCTCTCCACCGCGAGCCATATTTCGACGGACCTGGACCTGTCGGCCGTCACGGACGACGAGATGGACGCGGCCCTCGAGGCCCGGGCGACGGCGGGCCCGCGCGAACGGGACATCTATGCCTCCTACGTCAACGAGGCGTTCCTGAGCGAACTCGAGGCGAAGGCGCCCGAGGTGGTCTTCCAGTTCAGCTACGGTGCCGAGCCTCTCCCGCATGAAACGGCGAGCCGACTCTCGCAGCGATCGATCGCCCAGGTGGCCGAGATGATCAGCCGGCACCCGGGCCTGCGCTTCCAGTGCACGCTGGCCAGTCGACACGCCAACCAGTCGATGTGTACGCTCTGCCGCGAGCTGCCGAATCTCTCGTTGTCCGGGTACTGGTGGCACAACTTCTTTCCGGGCGCGATACGACAAGTCATGGAGGAGCGGCTCGACATGCTGCCGGTGAACAAGCAGATCGGGTTCTTCTCGGACGCGTATTGCCTGGAGTGGACCTACGGCAAGGTCGTGATGGTTCGGCGCCTCCTGGCCGAAGTGCTCGCGTCGAAGGTTCGGCTGGGACAGTACTCGGTCGAAGAATCGCTGGGCATCGCGCGGGAGACTCTGTACGAGAGCCCCCGACGGCTGTTGCGTTTCGAGCCTACGGCTGCGTAGCGCGAAGCGTCACTCTGCGCAGAGGCACGACCCGCACGGGTCCGATCAGCCCGGACTCCAGGCACCAGGCGTCGCGTCGGATGTTCGTGCCGTGCCACCGGCGGTAAACGAGGCTGGTCTTCGCGTCATCGAAGATGTCCCACTGCATCCGGTTGGCGAGCAGATTGGCCGCGACCACGGCCAGTTCGTTCTCGCCGGGCCGGGCGTGCTCGGTGATGTCGACGCGGTACGGCGGCCAGACGCGGGTCGCGACCAGCTTGCCGTTGAGCCACACCTCCGCCGCATAGCACACCTTCCCCAGGTCGAGCTCCAGGCGGACATCATCGCGCGCATGCCCACGATCAAGCACCAGCTTCCGCGTGTAGATCGCGCGCCCGCTGTGCCAATCGAGGCCCAGCTCGGTCCATGATCCCAACGGCACCGACACCGGACCGCAACGAACCTCGACCGGCTCGATCAGCGCGTGTTCCCCGTCGCGGATGGCCACGCGAAGAGCAAGAACGCCGGCTCCCGGGCGAAGGCGGGCGGAACCGTTCGCGAACGCCAACGGTGCACCGTCCACCCAGGCCTGCCAGTCCCCTTCGATGTGCGGCTTGTGCACGGCCGACGCGCCGACGGGTAGTGGTTGGCGGTACCAGACCACGTGCGGCAGTGCGTCCCGGTGCGGGTGCTTCGGTTCGCCGTAGGGACGCTCGGGCGGCGCGACGTACTCCCATGCCGCCTGCCAGTCGTCACCCTCCCGCGACACCTGCCACGTCGCGTCGGTGAAGATCGCAATCGGCGCGCCGTGCGTCCGAACGAACTGCCCCTCGGCCAGCAGGGCCGGGGCGTCCTCGGCGACGATGGCGAGCGTCGATTCGCCGGGGCGCAGCCGGTCCAACTCGAATCGCTGCGGCTCGCGCCCGCCCGGACCCGCGGCGCGTTGCTCATCGTTGACGTAGATGCGGAACGGGCTCTCGCAAATCACCGCGAGCCAACCATGCGTCACCTCGGGCGGCAGCATGAGCGTCTTGCGGCACCGCAGGCCCTTGCCCCCGATGCGCTGCTCGAAGAACCGGTCGAGCACGAACGGGGTGTAGTGTCGGTACGAGATGAAGCGAGCGTCCCAACGCGACCGATAGCGCTCGGCGCCCTCGTTCGTATGCAGCGAATCGCGGACCTTGACCTGTCGCCAGCGCCGGTCGTCATGCCGAGGAAGGTGCCAACCGTCGGAGGGCTCACTCCCCTCCTGTTCCCACCGCACGCGCATGACCGGAAGGGCCAGATCGGTATCCGTCACGTCGACGCGCCAGTCATGATCGAGCTGGTCGCCGACGACCTGGAACCGCCACGGCCCGGTGAGGCGGATCGGTGCGGAACCGTGTTTCGTTTCTACCCGGCCGGTTGCGAGTTCATCGCCCGCAGGTGTGATGCGGTGCGCTTCGACGTGCGCGTGCGTCTCGCCCGGGGGCAGGAACCCGGACACGACGACTTCTCGGGGCTTCGCCGAAACCACCTTCGCATCGCGGACGTTGGTCGAGGTGATTCGCACGCCGCCGGGTTGCGGTGCGGTGGCCGGGTCGAAGACGACGAAGCAGCCTTGCCATCCGTCGAGCGCGAGCGTGCATTCCGTGCGATCACCTCGCCGCACGAAGATGGTCATGGGAGTGATCGAGCCGTCCTCCGGCTGCCAGACCGACGGTGCCCCGACCGCGCGAAAGCTCGCGTTCCAGGTGCCGGAGTCCCGGCTGCTGTTGACGACCCAGTAGACCTCTCGTCCGTCGCGTCGCACGTGGTGGTAGCGAAGGCGCTGATCGTCTTCGCTCGCGACGATCACGTCCCGCTCGATGCACTCGCCGATGAGCCGAACCGTGTCGTCCGGTGCAGTCGGCGACACGCCGCGCGCCGCGGCGTCCTGCCGGAACTGCTTCAGGTAGGGGTCGTCTCTGCCCTGCTCCATGGAATCCGTCGGCCACCGCTCGTGCACGATCACGGTGCCGCCGGCTCGTGCGAACGCGCGGATCTTGTCCGCCTCTTTGCGGCGGATGCACTGCACGCCGGGCACGACCAGCGCCCGGTAGCGCATGTCGCCGACCGCGAGCGCACCACCGTCGATGGTCGCCCGCATGAGCGAGTCGGGATCGATCACGTCCGCGTCGATTGCCGCGCTGACGAGCCGGTCGATGGTCGATTGCGTGGTCCCGGCCCCGCAGCCCGACCAGAGATTCGCTTCGGGGTAGAGCACGGCGACGTCGACCACGTGCGTGCCGCCCGTGAGCATGAAGCTCAACCGACGGGCGTGGTCGGCCAGCGTCTTGAAGTACTTCCAGTACGGGTTGCGGAAGAACCAGCTATTGGGCCAGTCGCCCACCTGCCCCGGCTTCTCCTGGGCGTAGTGGAACAGATGCGGCACGAAGAAGTTGATCCCGTAGACCGCGAGCATGTTGAAGCCGTACCGGCCCGAGTCGAGTGTAAACGACCAGCCGGCCCCGCCCAGGGCCTCCACGCCCGCCCGAGGCTGGCCGTACAGGTGCGAGACGCTGGCCAACTGTTTCGGCTTCCACGGGTCGATGGTGCGAGGCCACGTGTAGCGGAAATCCTCGTTGTCGGTCGTGGGGATTTGCATGTGCCGCTGCGTGCGCATGTAGCTGCCCTGCGTGATGTAGCGGTCGAGGTCTTCGATGGTGTGGCCGGAGAGATCGAGGTCGTGCTCGGCGCACCAGTCGGCGATCTGCTTGAACCACGCCTCTTCGTAGAGCGTGGTGAACACGTCGTAGTAATCGCAGCGGATGCTTGGCGTGCGCGGCCCCATGTCGGTGCTGAGGGCGGGCAGCAGCGGCACGAGGTCGTAGCCCTTCGTGTCGCGGAACCGCTCGGCGAAGCCCTCGGCCCAGACGACGCACGACGCGACCTTGCCCGCGTCGTTCTGGATCTCGTCGAAGAACACGCCCGGGATCGTCTTGCCGAAGTGTCGGCCGAAACGCCGCGCGTACTCCTCGTGCGTGATGTCGATGAAGTTGCGGATCGTCTCGCGGTTCAGGTAGTTGACGCCCTCGAAGTGGTCGAAGCGATAGCCGCAGACGAGCCAGTCACCCTCCGGGCATGCCCACGCCGGTGGCGTGTCGTCGTCGGTCGCGGCGTTGTTGAACCGCGTAATGTCAACGAGCGAGGCCGGATCGAGCGTGGCCTCGCCGCGCAGCCGCCCCGCGATGACGTGCCGGGCGCCGTCCATCCGAATCGGAACGTCCTTCGGCCCCGTGACGCGAAGCTCGGTGCGCCGGAGCACCTTCTGGCGGTTGCGGGCGGGATTCTTCTTGACGGTCCGGCCGCCCGCGGACCCGCTCGGCCACTTGTCCTCGTCGTAAATCCACGCGGCAAAGCCGACCTTCGCGCCGTGCTCGACCGCGGCCTCGACGGCGTTCCACCATGCGTCGGAGAAGTACGGCGTGCCTTCGGTGTTGATGCCCGCCCGGGCATGCATGAACGCGCCGTACACGCCCTTGTCGACCATCTGGTCGATCTGCCACCGCACCTTGTCCGGCACCAACCGCCCATTCCACGACCAGAACGCCACAATGCTGTGCTCGCGCGGCGGGTCGCGGAACCCATCCGCGAACGGATCGGCTTGTGCAATCCGCACTATGCTCGACGCGACGAGGAGGGCCAGGGAAACCGAACGGTGACGGACACGAATACGGTGAGTCATGAAAACGCTCGAATCGCAAGTTGCGGGTGGTTCCGCGCTGCGCCCTGGGCCAACCGCCCTCGACGCCTTCAAGCCGATGTAGTGTTTCAGGCAGACGGCATTCTTTCCGAACCGTCCCGACGTACATCGGGATGAGGGGGCGGCAATGCTTCGCCTTGCCGCGGCCGCTTCCTAACGGGCGCGGTTCGGATCAGATAAGCCTCGACAACTCTGAGACTCTACACTGGCAGCGAGGCTGCCGTCGCGGGTGCGGCGTTGAAGACCAGGGTAGCGAGTACCCAACGGAATCGATAGGCCGACGCATCTAACGAGGGCGAAGGCCGAAATCACCACAACTGGGCCCTACGTCCACGTTTGACGTTGTGGATGTGCTCATGACTCTTGATTCGTGCTCTTCAAGTCGATACGGTTTCGCCACGATACGAAACGTGTCTGGCGGGCGGGAAAAAGGGGTGCCGCGATGAAGATGGCGACCGGCTTGGGCGTACTGCTTACCACTCTCCTCGTGATCGGCTGCAGCGACGAGCGGCCGGAGAATGGCGTCGACCCCGGTCCGGTCCGGGCTGACCCGGTGTCGTCGATCGAGACGCCGGGCGCAGAAAGAGCCGGCGACAAGGCCAAGCCTGCGGCCGAAGAGGCCAAGCTCCCGGCCGACGATGCGGCCCGGACGGCAGAAGAGCCGGCGCCGCGGCGCAGCGGACGCGCGGGCACCGAGTCGATGACCGGCCTGAGTCGCGGGGCGGAGACGACGAAGGCAACCGTTGATCGCTCACCCCCCGCGGCCGCCGAGGCGACTCGGCAACCGTCCGCCACCGTTGCGACTGCCGCAACCGAGCCGGCACAGGCCGCGACGCCTGCCAGGAAGACCCCGTCATCCAACGAGGCCGAACCGCCCGCCGCCGCACAGGCCGACGGCCAACCGGAGAAGAAGAAGGACGGCCTGATCACCCGCTTCCTTCGTCGCACTGTCCGATCTGCGGTTCCCACGGGGCGCCCGACGTTCCACTCCTCGGCCGACCATGATGACGAAGCCACCGTGGCGATTGAGGCCGAGGGCGACCCGGTCGACGAGAACGTGGACTCGAAGGTGACGCTGGTGATCAAGAAGCCGGACGGTTTCTCGTATGAACTTGATGACCCCGACGGCCGCGTGCTCGAGGCCACCGTCGAGCTCGTCACCGAAGACGCATTGGAAGCCACCGCCTACGGCTTCCTCGAGGTGACAGCCGCACTCGACGACAAGGGGAACCGACTCGAGCGCATCAAGAATGCCCACCGGGACCCTGGCGGGCGGTACGTCCTGATGGATCGCCACTTCGGTTACCAGGAACCGGAGACCGTCACCGTCCCTGTCGTGTTCCCGGCTCCGCCGGCGGGTGCTACCAAGCTGGCGCGGCTCGAAGGTTCGGTGCGCATCCGAACCGGCTGGGAAGAGGTCTTCATCGAGGGAATCACCACCAAGCCACCCGGAACGGATCTCGAGCACGACACACTCGAGCGGGCCGGTGTCACCGTCCGGACGATCGCCCCTAAGCACGAGACGCTCCGGCCCCGGCTCGCGTTCAAAGTGATCGATCCCCAGTTCAACTTGGTTGCGTATGACCTGATCGACGCAAACGGCAAGGAACTGCTCACGGGATCCGGAGCGTCTCAGTTCGGGGCAACCAAGAACATTCACCTGTCCTCGTCGGAGAAGCTTGCCGATGACACGCGTCTGAAGCTCACCGTTGCCCTTGATCAGAGGGAGATCAGGATCCCGTTCCGTTTTCGGAACGTGAAGTTGCCGGTCAAACCGGCCAAGATCGTGGCCGAGGGAGACCCGGTCGACGAGAAAGTGGAAGCAAAACTGACTCTGTCGGCGGCCAGCCCCGGCAGTTTCTACCAGCGCGAAGCGCCGAGCGGCCGCGCAATCGAGGCGACCATCGAGCTCGTCACGGAAGACGCCGTACAAGCCACCGCCTACGGATTCGTCAAGCTGACCGCGGTAGAGGACGACCAGGGAAACCCTTTGGTCAGCATCAAGAACGATTTCAGCAACCCATTCGACGACTACATTGCTATCGAGAAGCACATGAGGTTCATGCGCGATCCCAGTTCGTTCGAGTTTGAACTGGGTTTTGGGGCACCGCCGGGAAGCGCTACTCGGTTGGCTCGTCTCGAAGGCACGGTGCAACTGCGAACCGGCGAACGGGAGGAGGTCGTATTCCAAGGAATCACCACGAAGCCGCCGGGGACGAAGCTCGAACACGATGCGCTCAAGCGGGCGGGGATCACGGCCAGAGTCGTCGCCCCCGAGGAAGACACGCTCGCGGCCGCGGTTGCCTTTGAAGTTGTCGACCCCGACGAGACCTTAGTGAGCTACGGGTTGATCGACGCCGACGGGCGGAAAGCGTACGGAAGCTCCGGTGTGAGAATCACGGACTCGACCAAGAGGATCCAACTGGCGTCGTCACGGAAGTTCTCGCCCGACGTGCGTTTGAGGCTCACCGTCGGCGTTGATCTGAAGCCCGTCACGGTTCCCTTCCGTTTCCGGGATGTGGCGCTGCCGTAGGCGGCGTGGCGCAACCAGCGTTTGCAGCAGCTCTCGCATGACGGGCGTTGATGCGGGGTCACTTCGTGTCGAACAGGGCGAAGCCGTTGCGGTGGGGCTGGCCGGGAACGGGGCTGTGCCGGATAATGGGTTTCGAGGCGGCGTCCGCGACGGCATTCCCGCCGGCGCGTATCCGTCTTACGATTGGAGAGCAGCACATGTCGAGAATCATCGTCTCCGTATCGGTCACCCTGCTGGCTGCGTCATTGAGCCTCGCGGCCACACCGAAGAGACTGCTTCTGCTGGGCCAAGGCCCCGACGGCCATGCGGCGACCACGCACGAGTACATGGCGGGGATGCACCTGCTGGCCAAGTGTCTGGAGCAGGTGTCCGGGGTGGAGGTGACGGTCGTTCGCGCGGACGACCCGTGGACCGAGGGGCCGGCGTTGCTACGGGAGGCCGACGGCGTCGTGCTCTATCTTTCGCAGGGGGCGCGTTGGCTTCAGGCGAATCCGCAGCGGTTGCAGGCGTTTCAGGAGCTGGCCGGCCGGGGCGGCGCGATCGTCGGCTTGCACTGGGCCATCGGCACCACCAAGGCCGAGGATGTGCCCGCGTATGTGAACCTCGTGGGCGGCTGCCACGGCGGGCCGGACCGCAAGTACAAGGTGCTCGAAACCGACGTGCGCGTGGCCGACCGCAGCCACCCGATCGCGTTCGGCGTCGACGACTTCCGCGACCACGACGAGTACTACTACGCCCTCAAGCTCGCCCCGGCCCCGGCGCAGGTCACGCCGATCCTGCGGGCGGACATCGCAGGCAAGGCGGAAACCGTGGCGTGGGCGTGGGAGCGGCCCGACGGCGGCCGGTCGTTCGGGTACTCGGGGCTGCACTTCTATCGCAACTGGGATCCGCCGGCGTGCCGCCGCATGGTCGCGCAGGGCGTCCTGTGGACGCTGAAGCTGGCGATCCCGAAGACCGGCCTGAACGTCGACGTGGACTACAACCCGGGCAAGCTGGCCAGCAGCCTCTATCCGGCCCGGCTGGTCAACGTCGGGAAGAAGAACGCCGAGAAGCACGCCTGGGCGGCGCAGATCCGAGACGGGATCGTCGAGGCCGCACAACCGTGGATGCAGTTCACGGACGATGAGCTGTGGGCGTTGATGTTCGGTCCGACCATCCCGCGGTCGTGGATGGTGTGGTCCGACGGCCACTGCCCCGCGTGCAACGAAAGCGTGCCCATGTACAACTGGGAGGTCGACGCCCTGAAGCGACCGTGGAAGGTGCGCTGCCCGCACTGCGAAGCGATGTTCCCGACGAACGACTTCAAGGCGTTCTACGACAGCGGTCTCGACGAGCACGGCGTGTTCAATCCGAAGCGTGCGGATCGCAAGCTGCTGTTCAACGCCGAGCATCCGGATTCGGAGGACCCGCTCCGCACGTTCGGCGTGGACGATGGCCAGGGGTTCGCCCAGGGCAAGAAACGCTGGCGGTTCATCGGTGCGTACCTCGTCTACGGCCAGTGGAAGCACGCGGTGCTGGACGGCATCCGCAAGCTGGCCGCCACCTACGTCGCGACCGGCGACAAGGCTTACGCGCACAAGGCCGGCATCCTGCTCGACCGCGTGGCCGACCTCTACCCGACGTTTGATTTCCACAAGCAGGCCCTGCTATACGAGAAGGTTCGCGGGCACGGCTACGTCTCGGTCTGGCATGATGCGTGCGAGGAGACGCGAGAGTTGGTGCTGGCCTACGACCAGGTCTTCGAAGGCCTCAAACGCGACGGCGCGCTCGTGGAGTTTCTCGCGGGCAAGGCCAAGCAGCACAAGCTCGACAACCCGAAACGGTACTTCGCCGACATCCAGCGCAACATCGAGGATCGCATCCTGCGCGACGCTCTGGCCCACCCGGGGAAGATCCACTCGAACTACCCGCGCGCCGAGATCACGAAGACGATCATTCACACCGTGCTCGGCCAACCCGAGAACCGTGACGCGGCCAAGAAGCTCATCGACGCATTCGTGAAGCGGGCGACGGCCGTCGACGGGGTCACGGGCGAGAAGGGGCTGGCCAACTACTCGGCATTCGTGTTGCAGGCCATGGCCCAGTTCCTGGCCGAGTTCGCCCGCGTGGACGAGGCGTTCCTGCCTGACCTGCTGAAGCGCCACCCGCAACTGCACAAGACATATCGCTTCCACATCGATACGTGGTGCCTCGGCAAGTACTATCCGCTCTCCGGCGATACCGGCTGGTTCGCCGCACTGAACGATCAGTACAAGGGCGTGCTCTTCCCGCGCGGCAGCCTCGCACCCTCGACGTTTGCGTTCCTGTACGAGCTGTACAAGCTCACGGGTGACTCGGCTTTCGTGCAGGTGCTCTACCGGGCCAACGACAACCGCGTCGAGGGCCTGCCGCATGCGTACTTCCGGCAGGACGGGCCGGAGATCCAGAAGCGCGTCGCCGAGGTCATCGCTCGCGAGGGGCCCGAGCCGAAGCTGCCCAGCATCGACAAGCAGCAGTGGCACCTGGGCATCCTGCGGTCGGGCGAGGGCGACCATCGGCGGGCGGCGTGGCTCGACTACGACGCCGGCGGTGGGCACAGCCACGTGGACGGCATGAACCTCGGGTTGTTCGCCCACGGGCTTGATCTGATGCCCGACTTCGGCTATCCGCCCGTGCAGTTCGGGGGCTGGGGCTCGCCCAAGTCGGCGTGGTACCGGATGACCGCGGCTCACAACACGGTCGTCGTCGACGGCAAGGGCCAGCGCGGCGCGGCCGGGCGCACCACACTCTGGGGCGACGGCAAGACCGCGCACGTCATCCGGGCGTCGGCGCCGAAGATCATCGGCGGGAAGCAGTACGAGCGCACGGTCGCGTCGATCGACGTGTCGGACGCCGCGTTCTACGTTGTCGACGTGTTTCGTGTCGTCGGCGGGCGCGATCACGCCAAGTTCCTGCACAGTCACTTCGGCAAGATCACGACCGAAGGGCTCTCGCTCGAGGCGGACAAGGACTACGGCCACAACACGCAAATGCGGAGCTTCCGGACCGACCGCGCCCCCGCACCGGGCTGGCACGTCGACTGGAAGATCGAGGACCGCTACGAGTTGCTGCCCCCGGGCACTCAGGTGCATCTGCGCTACACCGACCTGACAACCGAGGCCGCGGCGTCGACGGCCGAAGGGTGGGTCGTCGCCGGCATCTACAGTTCCACCGACGAAGCGTGGATCCCGCGCATCATGGTCCGGCGCCGGGCCGAGACCGAGCCGCTGGCCTCGACGTTCGTCGGTGTCCTGGAGCCCTACGCGGAACAGCCAAGCATCAAGCGCATTCGCCGCCTGCCGCTCCAAACGAGTGCCGGCAAGCCGTTCGCCGACAGCCACGTCGCCCTCGAAATCCAGCTTGCCGACGGCCGCCGCGACTTGTTCATTGCTGCCGATACGGAGAACCCGCTGGCCGTCGAGCCGGCTGCAACCAAAACACCGCTCGTCCAGCCGGAATGGAAAGCGGAACTCGCAGGAGCGCTATGCATGATTCGCCGCAGCCCAAGCGGCGACATCGAGCGAATCGCCTTGGGCAAGGTGACATCCGTGCGCGTCGCCGACGTCAGCGTAGCGCTGAAGGAAGGCGCGGAGTTCATCGAACTGCGCTTCGACCAAGGCCGCCCGACGGTAGTGTCGGGCAAGCGCGATGCAGTCGAACGCATTCGCGTCGAGGGCAAAGACATTGAGGTGCGTTGAGCACCTCCTCCTCGGATCCTGGTCCGCACCCCCGATCCGAACCGCGCCCGTAAGGAAGCGGCCGATCCGAGACGCGACCGTAAGGGAGCGTGGGATGTCGGCAAGGCCGGCATCCGCTGATATGAGTACCGACCTGCTTGATGCCGCGTACGAACGTGCCGAATCCGCCTACACGGACGAGGCGCATGCCAACGCCGTGAAGCGGCTCGAACGCCGATTCCCGAACGCGGATCCGAACACGATCGCCGAGGCCTACGCGCTCGCTCGCCGGCTCAAGTCGACCGCAGAGGAACTCGCCGACAGGACCTGGCGCGGTGAGCTGCGCGAGGGTCATGCCCGTAAGGCCCTCCAGGACCGTTGCCCGGGCTTCTCCGACGAGACGTACCGTTCCGCGTTCGCCCGGGGCCTGCACAACACGAAGTAGCCGGTCTGCGGGCCAATGCCGGTGGCGCGCCGCACTACAGACAAGGAAGAAGCAGTGATGCAGAGCCTGACACAAGGAGAGACCTCGTGAGCGCTTGCACGTCCATGAGTACGACGATGTTGGCGGTGGCGGGATGGAGCCTGACCGGCGCCGCAGGAGCGAGAGCCGGTGACGGTCCCGATCCGATCTTCGAGAAGCCGACGCCCGTCACCATGGCCGAACTGGCTAGGCGAACCACGACAGGCGTTTCCGCCCTGGAGGTGAACGACTACGCGCCCGGGCACTACACGGGCGCCTTGACGCCCAGTCCGCCGCACGCCGACATGAACGCCAGGAAGGCCGTGGTCGTCTTCTGGAAGAACCGGCCCCAGCGGTTCGTCTTCAGTCACGAGGCCAGCTACTGCCCGTTGCTGGAGTTGCCCAGCGGGGCCGGGATGTGCAACCAGTTCTTCGAAGGCAACATCCAGGGCCCCCCCGAAAACCACTCGGGCAGCGCCGAGCTGTTCAACATCATGGGGCGCAAGGAGAAGAACAGTCACGTGGACATCATCCAGAGCGGGCCGCAGCGCGTCTGGGTGCGGTGGAACTACCTCTCCGTCAACAAGAAGGACGACTCGCAACCGCGGCTGCGCGGAACGGAGGATTACTTCGCCTATCCGAACGGACTCATCCTGCGCCGGATGACCTACGAGAGCCTCATGCCGGATCGTACCTTCGGCTACAGCCAGCAACCCGTCGAGCTGTTCGGCGTGGCGCCGGTGGGCAAGCTCATCAAGGACCTGTTCCCGCGCGACGCGGAGCATGGCGACTACCTCACCCTGGCCGCGACCGACGTGTACAGCGATCGGCGCTACGACATCTACTGGGGCAAAGACGGCGGGGTTCGCCGTCGTGGTGACGACGCCACGCTGACGGCGATCGCGCAGTCGCCGGGGCGCGCGCTGGTGCTGCCGCTGAAAGACAAGCTGCTCTTCGCCGTGCTCGGCGACGCGGGCGGTTTTCTCGCAGCGAGGAGCGTGCTCGTCGACCACTGCACGCCGGGAGTCAAGAGCGGCTGCGAGTGGAGGCAGGGGCTCTGGGACCACTGGCCGATCGGCTGGCTGAATTCGCAGGCATCGAACTGGAAGCCGGGTTCGCCGTACGCCTACAGTTTCGGCTCGATCGGACAGTTCTTCGTCCCCGAAGGGAAACGGTACACGTCGTTCGTCAGGGACTACTTCGGCTACGCCAAGGACATGGAACTCAACCACTGGACGGCACGTAGAGTGTTCTATGTGTTGCTCGGGACGGCCCGCGACTGGGACGAGATTCGCCGCATCGGTCGAAAGTGGCTGGACAAGGGCAAGCAGTGCGCAAGGCCGGAGAGCATCGCTGATCTGGTTGCCGAGTGATCGATGTCGACGTGGCGCTGCCGAGTGCACTCCACAATCATGGCAACGTGACGGTGTGCGTCATCGCGGTGGAATCCGGCGATCGCGGCGGCGCATATGCCCCAGCGGGGCATCGGATCGTAGCCGGGGGTGCAGCGCAGCGGAACCCCCGGTAGCCGACGGGGCGATGATTCCCGCCCCGCGAGGGGCGGAGGCGCCGTTGCGTGGTCTGCTCGTCCTCCGCCCCATCTGGGGCGGCGAGGCGGCCGCAACACGGCAACCACGGGTTGCGCTTCGCTCCACCCGTGGCTACGATCCTGCGCCCCATTCGGGGCGAACGCCGACACCACCACGATTGACACGATTGAGGCGTACACGCGGCGCCGCCGACCGAAACGGTGCTCTCTTGACGCATCACCTCCGGCGGGACCACAATGGTTGAAACGTGCGACCCAATCGGCGCACGCAGCGAGCGGGTAATCGCGATGTCCAACTGCCCTGTCGTGATGGTCGACTCGAAGGTTCGGTGGTGTGCCCGTTGCGGCACCCGCCGGCGCGGCAGGTACTGCCCGGTCTGTGGCCAGACCCGACGATGGCGCAACGCCTACTACGTCCTCCGTTGCGGCCGGTGCGGCGAGACCCACACGCCTGACGCAGAACACTGTCATGCATGCGGGACCAGGTTGCGGCGACCCCTTCTGGAAATCGTCGCCGACGTTCCGTTTCGCGTGTGGTTCGGAATCGCGGTCGCCGCCATCGTTGCAGTGCTGGTCGTTGCGTGATGAGACGTCGAGGGCGTGGAACAGACTGGGCGGGGCTCATTCACGAGATCGAATCGGGGCTTCGCGCATGCGGGCGGTTCCCGCCGTCGGTGCGCGTGGATGGACGGATCAAACGCATCGGCGCAGGCCTGAACCACGACAACTACCTGTTCCGGATCACCGCCGACGGACTCGACAAGCGCGAGCAAGAGCAGGGTTACTTCCTGCGAAAGCTTGGACGCGATCACGGGTACGACTCCGACGCCGAAGCGGTAGCCAGCCTTCGGACCGAGGCCCAGACGCTGCAAGCGCTGGCCGGCCGCGAGTTCGAATTCTCCATCCCCCGGCTGGTGTGCCTCACCGGCAATGCGCCCGCGACCCCGAGCGGGCTCGTGGAGACCGCGGTCACCGGCTACGCGCTCGACCTCATCGCGAAGAGCGCCGAGTCGCGACCGTTTTTCATCGACGCGGTCGCGCGCGTTGCCGCGGCCGTGCATCAACTCCCGCAATCCGATTTCGACTTCCTGCCCGGCCACGCGGACAGTCGCAGCCACGTCCTGGCCCGCCTGGACGAGTTCCCGCCGGAGTTCCTGGAGACCGACGCGGAGGCGGCGAAAGCCGTCGCTTGGGTGCGCTCCCACTTGCCGCAGAACCGCCCGGCGGTGGTGCGTCACGGCGATCTGCTGCCGCAGAACATCCTTCGGGACTTCGATTCGGACCGTCTGGGCGTCGTCGACTGGGAGTACGCCCGCATCGGAGATCCGGCCTACGACCTGGCCATCGTGACCCGGGGCAACCGGAAGCTCTTCGGAAGCGACGGCGGGCAAGCCACGCTTGTGGACACCTACCGAAACGCGGGCGGCGCGGCGATTGAACTCGTCGATGTGACGGTTCACGAATCGCTGATGCTCCTGGATTGGCTCTGGGGAGCGGTCCGCCGCGAACGAGCGGGACGCCAGGAGGGGCATCCGCCGGAGTACTGGAGACAGAAGCTCCGCGCCGTGCTCCGCCGCGCTCAGGGGCGGGGGCGGTAGATGACGGCCGTTCGGCATGTCGTCGCGAGCGCCGCACCGGAATTCGCGCCTCTGCACTGACCACGCCCGCTTGAGGGCGTCAAGAAACAACAGCAGGGTCCCCAACGCAGCTTGATTGGATATGATGCAATCAGCGTGATTCGTTCATACCGAGATCGCGCAGCCGGAGGTGTGACATGGTGAGATCCGTCGAGGGCGTGTATCGTGACGGCAAGGTGGAGTTGCTGGAACCGGCGCCGACTGCTTCGGAGGCACGCGTCATCGTGACGTTTCTGCCTTCCGAGAACAGCGTCGATCTGGCCGCCCGCGGCATCGCACCGGAACAGGCTGCTGATCTCCGCAGGCGTCTCAGACCATTCGAGGAGGACTGGCAACGCCCCGAAATGGACGCGTACGATGCCCTTTAGCCGCGGCTGCTTGGTTCAGTCTTTGGATTGACTCGGCTTGCGGCGCACGTCGCGCATCAGGACCGGCTTGATGACCTTGGTCCAGGCGGCGTAGCCCTTGGCGCTCAGGTGCAGGCCGTCGGTTGCGAAGAGGTCGGGTCGGGGCTTGTTGTTCTCGTCGAGGAGGGGCTTGCTGATGTCGAAGTAGCCGGCCCACTTGTTGTCCTTGATGTAGGCGGCCACCTTTGCGTTTGCCGCCTTCATCTTCGGCCAGAGCTTCCACCGGGCGATGCTTGGCTTGATGGCGATGAAGTACACCCTGCACTTGGGCAGGTCGCGGCGGATCTTCCCGGCCAGCCGCTTGAAGTCGGCGAGAACCGTCTCCGGCGTCTTGCCCGCGGCGATGTCGTTGTCACCCGCGTAGATCACCACGGCCTTCGGCCGGTAGGGAATGATGATCCGGTCGGCGAAGTGGTGCGCGTCCGCCAACTGCGAACCGCCGAAACCGCGGTTGATGACGGTCAGCGGCGCGAAGTCCTTGGCCAGCGTCTTCCACCCGCGGATGCTCGAGCTGCCCACGAACAGCACGGCGCTGGTCGGCGGCGCCTTCTCGCGGTCGGCGGCCTCGAACTCGCGGATCGCAGCTTCCCATCGGTTCTTCGGCGCCGCGTCTTTGTCGGCCGCGCCTCCGTACGTAGGCACAAACGAGACGAGCGCGCACAGCGCGAAGATTGATGCCGTCCTTGTGGTTCCCACGTGTAGGATCTTTGACGGATTCTCGTTGCGGAAGGCCTCCGCCTTTGCCCTGTCGTCCGCAATGGCCATGCGCATCTCGTCGCGGTGATCGTGATAGTAGGCGAGGGCTGCATGTACGTCGGCGAGCGTGATGCCCGGATGGCCGTCCACGATCTCGTCCGGGGAAAGCCCCCATGCTTCGTGCTCGATGACGATGTCCTGCACGCGAATGCGGTGGCCGGCAATGCGCGGCTTGCCGCCGCAGACGCCGGTCGTCGCTTCGATGTGCTCTGCGATCACGGGTCTCATGTGCTGGAGCTCACGTGGGCCTTGCGCGTTCTACTGTTGTGTCTCAGGCAGACGGCATCTTCTCCGAGCCCCGCCCGGGCCGCTTCCTGACGGGCGCGGTTCGGAATCGGATGCGCCGGCCCGGTCCTGAGACACTGCACTCCAAACGCATCGTCGCACGCCGAGGCACCTCGAAGCAACCCATTCGTATCTCTCGGTGTGCTCGAACGGATGCATGGGGCGCGGCTCACGCACACGCCGCCCGCTCGGGCAGCCACGGCTGGGCTTCGGCGTCGAGCTCCAGGTCACCGAACGGGGCCGGGGCGTGGTGGGCGACGACCTCGTCCCAGACGTGCGGGGCGATGACGCCGGCCCGGCGCATCTGGCGGAGCTGGCGGCGGTGATGACGAGCGAAGCCGAGAGCGGCGTTGCCGTTGGGGTCTTCGTGCAGCAGCGGGCAGCTCGGCCCCTCAGCCAGCAGCGAGACCATCCGCTCCACGCACTCGGCGTGATAGCGAGTGAGCAGTTCGGCATCGAGGCCCCAGCGCGACCAGAAGTGCCAGCGCCGCATCGTGCGGTGCCATGCGGTATGGCTCGCGGTCAGGTTCATCCGCCGGAAGAGCCGCCGGTTCAGCTCGAACGGCAGGAAGGTGTCGACGAGCCGGTCCTCGAGCGACGCTTCGTGGTCGTGGAAACGGTCGAACAGCAGGTGCCGCACATACTCGCGGTGCCCCGCACCCACATGGCAGTCGGCCCGCACCTCCCAGTAGAGGTGGCCGAAGCGGTACGTCGTCCGTGTCACGGTGAGCTGCCGGGGCAGGAACTTGTTGTGGGCGACGGTGTCGGCGGCCAGGTGCGAGAGGTACCCGTAGGCGAAGGCCCGGGCCCCATCGGTCTCCGCCTCTTCGAGCAGGGCGTATCCAGTGGCCCAGTGGTGGCAGAACTGCTTGATGCGGCTCAGCTTCTTGGCGAAGACGAAGTCGGCGGCGATGTTGCCGTAGATGAAGTCGCGGGCGTGCCGCCGCAGCAGCATGGCCAGGGCCGCCGGCAGCAGTGCCGTCTGCCCGAGAGCCTCGCACGCGAGCTGCACGTGCGTGGCCGGCCCCCACGCCCAGGCCTCGGCGCTGCCTGCAAACAGCACCACAAGCCCGGCCAGGGCCAACACCCTGGACCACTTTCTGCAAGGCACTGGTTAGCCTCCGCTGGATCCCCACCTGTGCGGGAGTCGACCCGCCGGGAAGGACGGGGCCCAGTATAGACACTTCCCCGCCGCAATGCGACGGGCCTGGCAGGCCGGGTCCACGACTGCCCCTGTGCACTGATCGGGTGCCCCATCCTTGGCTCGCCGACGGCGGGACAAGGGTGGGGGACTGAAGCACAGGATGACATATCCGTCCCCCACCCTTCGCAAACGGCCGCGAAGGATGGGGCACCCAGCTCGTCGACGTGGCATGGGCTTCCAGCCCATGGAATCACGGGCAGGATGCCCGTGCCACGCGTTCCTCAACTGCCTATTACGTACCTGTACTTCGGCAGGTTCCACCCGGGTCTGGCCGGATTCTCCGCGATTCCCGCGGGAAGGACGATGCAGTATGATCGGGCCATCGCCGTCTCCGCCGCCGGACTCGTCCGGGGGGGTAGGGGTAGCACCACGGCCGGCGGGTCGGACCCACCGCGGGTGGAGTCCTGCCACGAGGAATCGCACGTGCAGGCACTATCGAACACGTTATTGTTGCGCAACCGGCGTCTCCGCATGGCCGTGCTGCCGGCCCTGATCGTGGCGGGCGGGTTGGCCCTGGTGGGCTGCGGAACTTTTGGGTACGCCTTCTCCGCCGCCTTCGGCCAGCTCAACGTCGCCTTCTCGAGCCGCCCGGTGGAGGAAGTGCTGGCCTCGGGCGAGTTGTCCGAGACCCAGGCCGACCGGATGCGATTCATCCTCGACGTGCGCCGGTTCGGCATCGACCGGATCGGCCTAATCGCCGGCAACAGCTACACCGTCTACTACGACACCGCCGGCGAGCCACCCGCGTACAACCTCAGTGCCTCCCGCAAGGACGCCTTCGAGCCGTGGACCTGGACGTTTCCGATCCTCGGGGCCGTGCCCTACCTCGGCTTCTTCTCGCTCGAGGAGGCCGAGGCGTACGAGGTCCCGCTCCGCGAGGACGAGGGACTCGACACCCAGGTCGTCCGGGTGGGGGCCTACAGCACGCTCGGATTCTTCGCCGACCCGATCTTCTCGTCGATGCTCGACCGCGACGAGATCGCGCTGTCCGATCTGATCCTGCACGAGATGACGCACAACACGGTGTACCGCAACGGCGATTCCGACTTCAATGAGAGCTTGGCCACTTTCGTCGGCCGCGCCGCATCGCGCGTGCTGCTCGAAGAGCGGTTCGGAATTGACGCCCCCATGCTCGATGACGCGGCCGACCGGCACGAGGACTCGGACCGCTACATCGCATTCCTCAGCCGGGTCTACGACACGCTGGACGCGTTCTACAACACGGACTTGACCTCGGAGCAGAAGATCGCCGACCGCGACGCGATCTACGGCGAGCTGCTCGACGAGTTCGAAGCGAACGAGCTGCCGTTGTTCCACAACCGCGAAGGCTATCGGCGGGCCATCCCCGACACCACCAACAACGCCTGGGTGCTCGCCAACCGGCGCTACAACCTCGACCTCGATCTGTTCGAGCACGTCCACCAGGCCACCGGCGAAGACTTCCCAACGTCGATAGCCGTCTTCCGCGAAGCCGCCCGCGCCGACGACGCCAAGGCCTACCTCCGCGACTGGCTGGCGGCGCAGAGCACACCACTCGCGGAGTGACTCCCCCCAACAACCTGGCAAGATCTACGACGTACGCATAGACTGGATCCGGACGGACCAGGACCGCAAGGTGGCGGTGGGCGGCCACGGCGGTACCTCAGGGAGCTGGACACATGTCCGACGCCTCTCAAGTGCGCGAGCGAGCCGCGCGTGCGGATCGTGCGAGCGAGCCGACATCCGATTTCGCGGCCCGAACCGGAGGCTGCCTGGCTCTGCTCATCGGCCTGCTGGTGGGACCGGATCAGACCGGCCCGCTTGCCATCGCCGCAGGGCAGCTCGGCTTGCTGATCATCGGCTACTGGATCGGTTGGTTCGGCTCGCCGCTTGTCGCCGGGCTTCTGTGGGGAAGGGACGCGTCTCGAGCCAGACCCATCGTCTTCTGGGTGTCGGTCGCAATCCTTGTCGGTTTGGATCAGAGCGGCGGATACCTCGCCAGAGCGGAAGGGTACCTGTGGCTGTTCCTGTACACGTGTGGGGCGATCGCGGCCGGAGCGTGGGTCGCGTGCTTCGTCGCCCCGCGTGCCTCGAACGGTCGTCACAGTTCGCAGGCGCCGGTTGTCTCGCTCGCGCTGGAGACGCGGGTGGCGAGGCGTGGGTTTCGGGCGGCGTTGGGCCGGCTCTGGACGCTTCCGGTCAGAAGAATGCGCACCCTGATCTGCCTACTCATCGTGCTGCCGAGTGCAGTTGCGGTTCCCGGAACCGTGAGACGCATGCGCCTCGAGAGCAGCTTGCACTCGGCAGTGATCCAGGCGAACGCAACTGCCACGCCGCTCAGACTCGCGGACGTGGCTGCGTTCGACTGGGATCGCGTGCACATGCTGGCACCTCCGTACACCACGAATCCAACCCGCTGGGCACCGGGCGTGCCTCATCGCGACTGGGAAAGGATCGACGATTGGGAGGAAGAGGGGCACTACCTGCTGGTCTTCGTCGGCGCGACCGACATCGTCCAGCACGCGAAGTTGGCGCAACAGGACGTGGAAATCGCGCCCGTCCACCACACGATCACGCCATCGCGCAGCGAAGCAGTCTTCGCAGTACGGCGATTGCCCGGCGCCGACGGCAAGCTCGTTCTGCTGCTGGATGAGCAGGACCGGTTGCTTACCGAGATCGAGAAGGCCGCCGAAACGGGCACCGCGTTCGAGCTGGCTGCCGCCGCACCGCACGTATGGGACACAGTGCACTTGGTTCACCCGTTCCCGCCCTCCTCGAACCTGCCCTTCAACAGACCTCCCGGCTTTCCACTCAAAGAAGTGACCGACCAGGGCTATTGGCGAAACCTGGGCAGGTACGTGTTCGTCTTCGTCCGGCTCGGCCGGGTCATGAAGTGCGTGGCACTACCGGAGTGCTTGTGCGACATCGAGATGGACAACCAGGTGGTGACGATGGCACGCGAGGATGCGACGTTCAGCGTCCAGAGGGAGACGGCGGAATCTGCCTTCGTCCTCAAGTGGGTGCAGTAGGCCGAACGAGTGTAGTGTCTCGGAGTTGTCGTGGCGTATCTGATCCGAACCGCGACCGTGAGGGAGCGGCCGCGGCAAGGCGAAGCAT